>NZ_JAPPTO010000038.1:0-34864 GCF_027587135.1 Vibrio sp. MM46 | reverse complement strand
GTTCTTATAATGTATATCGTTTGTTATAAATTAAAACTGTATGCATATTATTAAGTAGTCACTCGAAATATAAAGGGGGGGTTTAGGCCTCATAAAGGGGGTGATTAAGACACAATATTATAAAATTATCTTTTTTTAACTAATTATTTCGCAACGCGAAATAATAAATAAAACAGTCATTTACACCAAAATAAATCTCCTCTGATCAGTTGCAAATTTGAGAAATAAGCAACGTGTTTCTTATACAACTGTTGAATAGTTAGACGTAGAATAAGACGCTGAGTTATAGCGGGAAGCCAATTATTAACTGGCTCAATGTGTAGCTTTATGGATGTATAACAATTATAACTATCGGATAATTATTGGGTCTTGGTGTTAATTAAATGAAAGCTAATAAACGAACCATTGATGTAAAGTACTTACGCACTTTTTCACATGTTGCAAGACATAGAAGTTTTACTGCAGCTGCAGAAAGTCTATATTTAACCCAACCAGCCGTTTCACAACATATTAAAAAACTTGAATGTACTATAGGCGCAGAAGTCTTTGACCGAAAGGATGGTTTTAACTTGACTAAACATGGTCAAATATTACTAGATTATACGGATCAGACGATGTCGTTATATGATCAATTATTTGATGAGTTGGCTCAAGTTGATATGTTTGATCGGTATTCTATTGCGATTTCTGATTCATTCGCCCCTGAGTTAGTCGCAAAAGTAATCAGTTCTTTCAGAGTATATAACGACGTCGAGTTGGCTGTGACAAGTTATAGCGACCTTAATTGTGTCGATAAAGAAAACCACGATTTGGTGTTTGCCATCGGTGATACCACATCTGTGGAAGGGCGTGTATTTCCCCTAAACAGAGAACAATACATTTTAGCTTGTGACTGCGCGGTTGATCCTGAAGAGTGCTATCCCGAGCGAATCGTCTTTTGTAACTCTCTTTCTAGGCGAGATGCCGAGGTGCTTCTTGATTCTTTTGGTGTAGATATTTCTAAGGTAAAACATTGGCTTACGACCTCATCATCACGACTGATGATTAACGAACTACAAGCAGCAAACACGTTTGTCGTTTGTCCAAGTTGGACCTTAGGTGATCACAAATGTAGCCAATATTTATTACCAAAATACATTGAGATGTATGTTTGGTGCAACGATTCGGCAGCCAAGAAAATTGATCAAGAACGTTTAAGAAGTTTGATTACCGAAACTTTCCGACTCACATCTAAAGGAGTGGTAAGTAGAAAACCTCCCACTTCCTTACTGACCAGTTGTGAAGTAATGTAGTAAAACGCCATGCCTATTATAAATAGGCATGGCGTTTGTATTTATAGTCAAGAAAAAAGGGATAGATAAAAGAAAAAAAGCCCACTAATACCGATCGGTATTGTGTAAGGAATGCCATTTTTAAAAGGAGGAGTTTGACGAAAAATGGCCGTCATCCACATCAAAAGAATTTGAATTCCGCCCAATAATCCAATAGCAATCATTGCTAATAACATATATTCACTATGTACACCTAAAAATAGTGCACCGATTAATTTTACATCCCCACCTCCAACTACGTTCATCATCCAAAGCAAAAAGAATGCAATAAAAATACATGTACTCACCAGAACTTGATTAAAAGGAGCTGGAGAATAATACAAGCTAGCTAGTGAGGTAACACTGATAAGAAAAATGAATCGATGCTTCACAATCCTATAGCGAATATCACCATAAAAAATACACATCACGCTGGTAAGGCAGGTTAGCCAAAAGATAAATTTTATATAATTCATTTTACTATTTTAATGGAGGGAGATTGGAATTCAATTGCTTCCTAATAATAAATTATTATGTAACGGATTACATGTGTTTATAACAACTATTTATAAATGAATAAAAAAGCTTAATTGGTGTGATTGTTTCTATTGAGGTAGATTTTCTACGTTCACGAAATGAGTGATTAATTCAAGGAAATAGAGGTAAACATGCTTTTAAACATCAATTCTAAACTTCGTAATATCCGTAACAAATTTAAGTCAGATAAACGTGGTGTAACTGCAGTGGAATACGCAATCATCGCTGTAGCAATGTCTTCAATTATTCTGTTTGTATTTAAAGATGGCACTTTGAAAACAACGCTAAATGACGCGATGGGCAAAATTTCTACTTCAATGGAAAGTGCTAACTCTGCTGGAGGTTCTGGCAATAAAGCTGACGGTAAACAAGGATAAGTTAACCAGTTATAAATTTAGAGAGGGGAAACCCTCTCTTTTAAGGTTTTTATTCTATGAGTAGAGCATTAGTTTTTGTATTTGTTGCCATCACTATGTTTTTGGCTTTTTTCTACGTCAGCGATTTTTTTGATCAGCCTGAGCCAGTGGCAGTGGTCGAAAATGAAGTGTTTGTAGAGGTCGCATTCGTTAATCGAGCTGTAAACAAAGCTGAGCCGGTTAACGCCAATGCAATAGATATTCGTGAGTTTCCCGAGTCGGAAGCAAAACAGCATTCATACGTTCCTTACGCGAGCATCAAGATTGATTCAGGTGCGCTATGGGCGAAAGACGTCAAAGAAGGTATGCAATTAACACCAGACTTGGTTTCTAATCCTGGTGAAAAAGATTACATGTATCTTTCACTTAAAAAAGACCAAGTGCCTTATTACTACTTGTCGCAAGGCAGTAGCATTGTAGAAGCGCTACCAATTCAACCTGGCGATCGCGTCAGTTTTGTTGCCACAACCTCATCTCAATCCAATTTATTAGAAAGTGGCTATTCCGATATCGATAGCTTGACAAGCAACGTCATCATTGACGGGGCTTTGGTTTTGCAATCGATGAACGTTTCTGAAGATGATGATTCGTCAAATGAAGAATATGGCTTGATTATCGCGTTGACCGTTAAACAGGTACTTAAGCTAGAAATGGCACAGAAAATTGGAGCCATAACTCTGGTTCCAGCAAAGATGGTTCATAAATACTTATCTGTAAAAAGTAGCGATTTGATTGAGCATCGATTTGGCGTTCGACAGCTGAGAGGGAATTAAGGGTGTTCAATAAAAATATATTATCAGTCACGCTGGGATTGGTTTTGCTTCTCCCAGCTTCCGCGTCAGCTGGGGATCTATTAAGCCTTGATAAAGGTGCAGCGAAGACGATTAATGTAAAACGCAACATTGATACCGTGTTTGTCGCGGATACCCAAATTGCGGATTACAAGGTCATCGCAAACGGGAAATTAGTGATTTACGGCATTGGCCGTGGTGCCACTTCCATTATCGCTTACGACCGAGCAGGAAACGAAATTTACAACGCAGAAGTGGTCGTAAATAAAAGCTTAAGGCTTTTAAAACAAACACTTATTGCAAGATATCCCGATGAAGATATTAAGCTGACCAACATTGGTGAGCAGGTTGTCATTGATGGTGTCGTGAGCAGCGAAGAAATCAAAAACAAGGTGTATCGCCACGTAGGTGAAATGCTGAAAAAGAGCAAACAAAGGAATACTTTTGAGCTCACTAATGCAAACGGAGAATCTGGCGATGCTCTCGACTATACAGCGACTTATGTGTTTGAAGACATCATCAACAATCTGAAAGTTCTCACCACAGATCAAATCAACGTAAAGCTGACGGTTGCAGAAGTTTCAAGTTCATTCTTGACCGAGCTAGGGGTTTCATACGCTGAAACAAACGGTAAGTCCATTGGTGGTGCTGGCCAGTTCGTCAATAAGATTTTGGACTTTACTGCTGAGGATATCGTTGCGGTGATTTCAGCGAGTGGTAATGACAGCATTGGACAAGTGCTTGCCGAACCAAATCTATCTGTGATTTCCGGTGAGTCTGCAAGCTTTCTAGTTGGTGGTGAAATCCCTATTACAGTTCGCGATAACGATGGTATCTCTGTTACTTATAAAGAGTACGGGGTAAAGCTGTCTATGGTGGCTAAGGTAACGGATTCTGAAAACATTCGTTTGTCACTGCTACCGGAAGTGAGCTCTATTGATAAGACCAATGGTGTGAATTCTGGACTCATCAGTGTGCCTTCTTTGAGGACTCGCAAAGCCCAAACGACCGTACAATTGAAAGATGGTCAAAGCTTTGTTCTAGCAGGTCTGTTGACATCAGAAGAGCAAGAATCACTAGCCAAAATCCCTTACCTGGGTGATATCCCGATTTTGGGTGCGCTGTTTAGTAAAACCAATACTGAAAGAAGAAAGACTGAGCTGATCATCGTAGCGACAGTTAACCTCGTCGATCCTGTTAAAGAAACCGATATTAAACTGCCGAAGTTTAAACGAACAAGTGATCTTGAGCGTTTGTTGAAACTTGATCTTTCAAATGTTGATGACGAAGAGCTGGAAAATACAATAAAGGCGGGAGGCTTTAACTAATGAAGGCAAACCTATTGTTGGTGGTTTCTGTATTACTCTCGGGTTGCTCGGTATCGGTAACACCAAACAAAACAACCGTAGACACAATTGTAGAAACCTTTGAGTTTCGAGTCACAAACAAAGAAGTGGCGATGGATAAATCGGTTAACTTCGTCAATCAAATCAATCTTCAGTATCCGAAGTCGACATTTGCAATCAATTACGACGCCAAAGAAAGTCAGTTTGTTGATGGCTTTGTGAAAGAAATCAAAGCCAAAGGCGTAAACAAGTTGCGTTATACCCTAAACGCAAACAGCGAAAGCAAAGGCGTAAAAATCGTTGCGAAATACCACAAGATGCAAGAGCAAACTTGTGATGCTGTTTCATTCAACACCCTTAAACATCATCCATTTGGGTGCAGCTTGGAATACAACAGACGCTTGAGTATGACGAATCCTGTGGCGGAGTAAAAAATGGATTTAGATAACCTATTCAAAACGACTTCATCAAGCAAAGATAAGAAGAACAACACCATTGATCTGGTTGTTTCAGATGATTTGGCTTTTCTTCAAGCAATCGACGAGCTCTACGCAATCGAAGGTTTCGCTTCACCTTTAAAAGTCGACGATATTGATGACGAAAGTTGGCATAAAACTAACGCTGAAATAAAGCATGTCATTCTTGACTTAAGAGCATGTGGCGAGTTGATTTCAGAAGTTGCGGAGATCTCTTCAAGATTAGACGTCAGCATTTCTCTTATTGTAGTGAGTAACATGGACTCAATACTGATGCGAGATAAAGTCCTGTCATTGGGTGCCAACTACATACTTTGGGACCCTGAACTCGATGGTCTGTTAGGGGCGCTTAAAGAGTCAAGTGCTGCGACATTCTCACCAACAGTTAAGAAGAAGTCTCGTATTGCCAAGCGAGTCTTAATGCTTGGTAGCAAAGGCGGGGTGGGCGTGTCGACGATAAGTGCTTTTCTTTCACACAGTTTGAGTCAACAAGCGAACTTAAAAACCTTGCTTGTTGAGCATGACACCATCGCACTTAACTCAGACATATTTCTAGGCTTAAAAGGGCTAAAAGCGCAGCAAAACAGCATTGATTTGAACCAGTCTGAACTGGATGCCGCGATTGCCGGAAGCTACGTGAAACCTGTCAAAGATAGGCTCAACTTCCTCACACTAGAAAAGAACGTTGCTTGCTTGAGCGATCATGTAGATTCGCTGTTTCGCATCTCTAACGAACTGGTTGATCAATACAACTTTATCATTGATTCCATGCCGCTTAGTGCGATTGATGAGCTGACAGCAGAAGATATCAGTGACCGATACAACCGTATTTTTATTGTTTGTGAACCTTCCGTGGCGTCACTAAGAGCGTACCACTCGATCAAGAAGAAGTTGGGTAAGTCTGAGCATCGAGTGATTTTCTCGATGACGCGATCTCAGAAGGACTACATGATGCCGCTTCAAGGGGCGAAAGAGAAAATCAAAGCAAAAGACGCGATTGATTTTGCTTATGAAGCCAATCTAGAGAAGCTCATTATTCAACAAGGCATTCAAAATACGGCAAAGCTTAAGTTTGCACCTGCCATTGCCAATATTGTGAATTCGTTGACGGGTAAAAAAGTCAAAGTACAGAAAAAGTTCGCGTGGTTTAAGAAATGAATCACTTGAAAGAAGTTTATATCGAGATCCGGGACGAAATCTTTGACGCCTTAGATGCAGCCTCGTTAGTTGACGTTGAACCGTTGGAGCTTGAGAGCCAACTAAAAGACTCCGTTAATATTCTTATTGAGAAGAAGCAACTTCAAATCAGTAGCTTAAAGCGTTTAGAGCTGGTTAAAGCACTGCTTGACGAGTTGAAAGGTCTTGGCCCCCTTCAAGCGTTGGTCGATAACGATGAAATCTCGGACATCATGATCAATGGTCCCTCAGACATTTTTATCGAATTGAACGGTAAGGTAGAAAAGTCACCAATTCAGTTCGTCAACGAGAAACAGCTCAACACCATTGCTAAGCGTATTGCCTCAAATGTGGGGCGTCGAATTGATGAATCAAAACCGCTTTGTGATGCTCGTTTGGAAGATGGAAGTCGTGTAAACATTGTTATTCCGCCTCTTGCAATCGATGGGACATCCATTTCGATTCGTAAGTTCAAAGAGCAAAAAATCAAGCTAGAAAACTTGGTTCAGTTTGGCGCGCTATCGGTTGAAATGGCAAAGCTGCTTTCGATTGCCAGCCATTGTAAGTGCAACATCCTTATCTCTGGGGGTACGGGTTCAGGTAAAACAACCTTGTTGAACGCATTGTCCGGTTTCATTGGTAGTGGTGAACGTATCGTTACCATTGAAGATGCGGCCGAACTTCAATTGCAACAACCACACATTGTTCGATTGGAAACTCGTCAAGCAAGTGTTGAAGGGACGGGTGAAATCACTGCGCGAGATTTGGTAATCAACGCCCTGCGTATGCGACCAGATAGAATCATTGTTGGTGAGTGTCGTGGTGGTGAAGCGTTTGAAATGCTTCAAGCAATGAACACTGGTCACGATGGCTCAATGTCTACGCTTCACGCGAACACCCCTCGTGATGCGATTGCTCGTGTGGAGAGTATGGTAATGATGGCGACAGCCAGTCTACCGCTTGAGGCGATTCGTCGAACCATCGTGAGTGCGGTTGACCTGATAGTCCAAGTACGACGACTCCATGATGGTAGTCGTAAGATCTTGTTTATCAGTGAAATTGTTGGTCTCGAAGGTGACAACGTTGTTATGGAAGATATCTTCCGGTTTGAAAACAACGGAATGGGTGATGAAGGCAAAATCTCGGGCGAATTTCGAACGCCAGGTCTTTCTAAGCGCTCTGTAATTTATGAGCGTGCGAAGTTCTTTGGCTTGGATGGGGCGCTGCAGGAGCTGTTCTCATGATGCTGATTGTCATTTTGCTATGGGTTGTAATTGCTTTGTTTCTGTTTATTGGGCATTCGAAAAAACAGAAAGAAATCACATCGATCATTGAGCAATCTAATACGTTCGAGGGCGTTTCTGGCTCTCGAGCGGTTATCGATTCAGAAAGCTTTGATATCAGCTATCGAAAAAAGATTAAGGATAAATTTAAGCAGTTGAAAAAGCTGTTGAGTCCTAATGCAGGAATCAAATTAATTGGCTTTTTTGCGGGCTCTTCATTAGCGGTTTACTTCGTTAACGATTGGTTCTTCATGTTTGAGTATTGGAAAGTGTTGCTTGCTTTGGAGCCAATACTATTTGTGATGTTTATTCTCAAACTTAGTGGCATTCAAGCGCAGCGATTCAAGGATAACTTCCCGGATGCGCTGAACATTCTTTCTGGTGCGCTCTCCTCGGGTCAGAGTATTGTCCATGCGTTCGAATATGTGGGCACTCAGCTTGATAATGAAGTAGGCGAAGAGTTCAAGAAGATGTCAGAGCGCTTACTTATCGGTGAAGACCCAGATGATGTCTTGGCGCGAAGTGCTGCGTCGTTCCCTTATGTTGAGTACTTTTTCTTTGCGGCGACGATTCGAATCAACTTGAGTCGAGGTGGTCAACTAAAAGACGTCATTAACCGCATCAACCGAATCATGTTTGAAGCAAGGGCAATCGAGAAGAAGAAAAATGCACTGACGTCAGAGGCGCGTGCTTCAGCAAAAATCATCGCGGCTCTGCCGGTAATCTTTATCATGATTTTGAAAGTAACCAGCCCTGAAAATTATAACTTCGTGATGTTTGAAGAAGGTGGGAAACCTATCTTTTATTACGTGCTGGTCAGTGAAGCTATCGGATTCTTCTTTATCTATATGATATTAAGAGGAGTGAAGTAATGGTCGACATTAAATTAATCTTTTTAGCATTAGGGTTGTTTATTTCACTATCTGTCGCGTATTACTCGTTAAAAGTGTTTGATAAAACCAAAGCGAATATTTCGACAAAGAAGATCATTGACTCAACCCAAGAAAAGACGCCTTTTGCGGATAAGTTGGCAGTACAACTTTCGCGCCTGTCTTTTAATAAAGAAGAAACGAAAAACAACTTAGTTAGAGCAGGGATTCATAGTGATTTTATTGCGCAAGCTTATTACCTTCTGAAGATTATACCACTGTTATTTTGCTTAGCATTTATTGGTTATTCTTACATGCAAGGAGATATGGAGTTTTCATCTGCGTTTATTTCATTCTCGCTTTCGATGCTTGTGTGTTTGATTGCGCCAGATATGTACATTTCATCGAAAGGGAATGCGAACGTTCGTCACGTCAGTAGTCGACTGCCTTTCTTGCTCGACTTAATGAACGTGTGTGTGCATACCGGGATGACGCTCGAAGCGAGTTTGGAATATCTGTCGAACGAGCTAAAAACAGTCGATGAAAACCTGGCTTATGTTGTTAAAAAAACGTCAGAACGAGCCAAAATTGTTGGTTTGGATCGAGCGCTTACTGAGTTCTATGATCTGGTTCCAACCACAGAAGCGCAAAGCTTTGTCATGACTCTTACTCAAAGCTTGAAGTACGGCTCATCAGTAGGTGCGGTATTAGCTTCCCTCGCTTCTGATATTCGAGAAATAAACATGCTCGATTTGGAAGAAAAAATAGGAAAGATGGGGGCAAAAATGTCCATACCAATGATCGCTTTTATCATGGTTCCTATTGTTGTTCTAATCGCAGCGCCAGGGATAATGAGGATGCTAGGATAATGAATGTAAAAAACTATATTTCCCTTTTTGTTTTACTGCTTTTAAGTGGTTGTTCAACCATCAATCAGGAATTAGTAACCAAAGAAAAACTACTAACTAATTCTGGACAAACTGAACAACTGATCGAGTTTTATAAAGCAAATTTGGTTGAAGTTCCAAGCTATAAGATAAAGCTGATCAATTTATACCTCGATAATAAAGACCAAAAGTCTGCCGAGTTATACATAAATACTCTTGAGAAGAAAGACCTCGAAGATCCAGAGATTATTTACATCTTAGCTAAGTTGGAATATCTAAAACGTAATTATGACGCAAGTGAACGCTATCTAGATGACTATTTAGAAAACGGTGGTCCGAAGGGTAATTATTATCTTTTAAAAGGCAAGATTTTAGCGCGTAAGAAAGATTACAACGGTGCAATTGCCAACTTCAACGACAGCAAGAAAAACGGCGCATCGGACCGAGAAGCGAATAACAATATTGCCGTCGTGATGATGTTGCAAGGTCGTCCGGAACCTGCGATGGAACTGCTCTACAGCTTGTTTGCGGCTAATCCGAACGATGAAAAGGTCCGCTCAAATCTACTATTAGCTTCGACTCGCTCACACCGGCCTGACGTAGCACTGGAAGTGTTAAAGCACGACAGCAGCGAACAGGAAGCGCGAGTCAAACTGAAAAAACTCATGCAGAGCGTTAAACCGCTTCCTAAAAAAGTAACGAAAACAGTTCAACCAAAGCAGGTCGCTAAAGTAAAGGAAAAGAAAAATATGGAAATGGAAACGAAATCAGTCGATTTGAAACCAAAGTACGTAGCACGCTCAGTTCTAGATCCAAAAAACTTACGCCCTAAAGCACCTTCAATTTACCGAATTCAAGTTTTGGCAACCTATAAGGTGATTCCTTCGGATTACTTAAACTATCTGAAAGGCAATTATGGAAGTGTGTATTCCTACACGCACGGCTTATGGAAGCGTTACTGCATTGGTGAGTTCAGTGATATCAATGACGCAAAGAAATTTCTTGAAAATATGGATATCAAAGGTGCCTTTGTTGTTGATTACACGAAGAAAAGGTACGTCGAGCTATGATCAAGTTTCAAAAGGGAAGTTTGACGGTCGAGACCGCAATGGGCTTGCCAGTTTTACTAATGGTTCTGTTTACTTGGTTTGACTTGTCGGTTTTAACGTACTCAATGGGTGTGACGGATCATGCATTAACCACAGCAGTGATGAGCAGTAAAAAGCAAGGCAGCTCTCACAGTACTGAAAAGGTCGACTACCAAGACGTAATTAAAACCAAGCTTGAATCAAGTGGTGGCGCACTATGGTCAAAAGTTGTTGATCACTCAACGGTTTCGGCATCGGTTTATTACTTTAAAAACCTAACTGACTTTATCCATTGTAATCGCAGTGGAAAAGCGTTGAGTGAATGCCCAAACATCAAGAAAGGCGACACTGCTGAAAACTCAGTCAACATGCCAATTGCCATATACCAATTGAGCTTCACCTATCAGCCTCTGTTTAACTTTGTTATGCCAAGCATGAACATTAGTCGCGAGATGGTCGCGGTTCAGGAGTACGAGCGCTGTACGTTCAAGTTAGGAGAGGAGATCAGTTGTGGTAACTAAGTCAAAGCAAACCGGTGCTTTTATTGTTGAGCTTGCATTGGTCTTACTCTTTTTTGGCTCCATTATTGCCATGCATATCAACTACACCATCGCCGTTAATAAAAAAGGGCAGTTGGATAGGGTTGTGTATTCGATCGTCAGTGTGGTTAGTGAACGCCGACAGTTGTTTGCCAATGAGCTCGATATTTGTGGCGCAGGAGGTAAGCAGTGCGAGACACACATGAACAATTCGTTCGATATGGCGAAAGGCATGTTGAAACGCACACTACCAGATTTTGACGAAAATGAGCTGGGGATGCGAGTCATAGAGCTATCTTTGATTGATAAAGATAAGAAGCTTGTTAGAACCACCGCCTTAAAAGGCATGACGGCAGGGTGTAATTTTCCGGATCTAGAGGAAATTACAGTGGAAAAAGCAACAAAACTATTGCCTTTGACTACGCAGAACCGACGCCTTCCTCTTTATCATGTGTCTCTTTGCTACAAAACGCCGTTTAACATTATCGGTCTTATGAGCGGTGAGCCGATCAAAGTCGTGACCAGTTCCTATTCATTTGCAAGGATTTAATATGAAGCGCTTCACTAAGCAAAAAGGGGTTGCTGGGATCATATTTCTTTCGTTTCTCCCTATATTAATCATCACTTTCTCGTTTTCTGTTGGCTATACGCAACGTTTGCTTGCGCACTCAAAAATAGAGGAGGCGGCTGAAGTTGCGAGTCTTGCCTTGATTGCTAGTCCAGGCAAAGACAACCAAGAAGACAAAGACTATGCGCAGAGAATTGTCGACTTATATATTACCGACAATATTAGCGACATTCAGATCAACGTATCGACCAAGAAGTGTGAGTACAAAGACGGATGTGTTCAGAAAGCCAATGAGTTATCGCCATTTGCAGACTTCACCGTGGTTGCCACCTCTGAGCATGATTCATGGATTTCACATAATGAAATCGGCGTAGAGCCAAAATTCAAAGTGTCTGGCGATTCGATCACCCGGAAATACTTACCTCAACCAGTGGATATCTACTTCATACTGGATACCAGTCAATCGATGAGTAACCTGTGGTATGGGCAAAACAACAAAACCCAGATGCAGGTGGTGAAGGAAACGATCACCAAAGTTGTCGAAGATTTGAAGGACTTTAAAACCGGTGAGAATAAGAAGAGTCGCGTTGCCTTGTTGACTTACAATGCCTACAACGTGAAATACGATAAAAAAGATCGCAGACTAAAATTCTACGACTATGCAAGTGAGTTTTCTCACACAGAAGCATCTTTCCAAAGCATTGTCGATGATATGTTTGACCAGTCTGTGGATGAACAAAACGTGTACCACTCTAGTTATTATAATCAGGCACGAGATATTCCAATAACAGACAACTATCAGGAATTTATCAATATCTTGAATTCGAACAAGGTAATGCCTGCTAGGGGTGGCGGCACCAATTCTTGGTTAGGCCTGATTGCAGCAGCGAAAGAGGCAGACAAAGTTAAGAAAGAAGAGCGTAACCCAGAACAGGTGTTTATCTTCCTTTCTGATGGTGCAGATACAGACGTACGATTCCCTGACTATCTCCATCGAAACAGTACGTATAGAAACAAATACGACGTGGTCACGAAAAGTTATCGAGACAGTTATGGTTATATTCAGTATCAACAAGTTTACGACAAGTTCTTGAAGTCATTAGTGCGTGAACACAACCTTTGTGAACAGCTCAAGAAAAGAATTTCTAGCAAAGAAAATAAGTTTCAAAGTGAACACGCGAAGTTAGAAGGTGAAAAAACAAAAGTCACTATGGGCGTTATAGGTGTTAACTACAACGTACAAAAGGACGATGGATTCGGTGATTGTGTTGGCGAGAAAAATATTTATCACGCAAAAAATGGTAAAGATGTCTACAAATACATATTAAATCTGATTAACGAAGAGACAGGACGATTAAAAGATTAAAATGAAAAAATTATTATCAATCGCGATTATTTTTACCTCAAATGTCGCACTCGCTAATTGTATTAATTATGATGAAAACTACGTGAGCTCTAAAATTCTTAAAAGTTCCGAAACAAAAGTCACTCAGGTTGTTGGTAAGTTAGCGGTGACGGTAAATGAAGAACGCTCTATTGTACAGGATAAGAGAGTAGTTAAGGTTGAAGGGTTGAATGCGACCGACAGCTGCACCTTTGATAAGAACTCGATGTCGTTGATCCTCAACTATGATACTGATAAATATCGTTTAACAGACACTCACAAACAAGCGATTTCGCAATACTTGGAACTGGTTGACGAAGGTACTCGTGTTCTTGTTGAAGGGCATACTGATGAAGTCGGCTCTCAGGCTTATAACAAAGGCTTGTCTGCTCGTCGCGCGAATGCCGCAACAGCATACCTGAAACAAGGGTTAGGTCTAGGCAACAGGATTGTTGAAAAAGCATTCGGTGAGTCTGCGCCGATTTGTAAGGTAAATGAAAACAAAGTATCTGGCTGTAACCGTCGAGTTGTATTAACGATAGACTAATGTGTAATCCACTGTTTGCTGTTGTCATTATAATTTTTATGTGCTCACTATTAAGTGGGGTTGTTTAGTAAAAGAGCTTGGTACTTACCAAGCTCTTTTATTACTGATATTTATTATGGAATAATAAATGTCTATTTCATTTTTCAATCATTAATCGATAGCATTTAATTTTGTTTTTATACAACGATAATTAAAATGTCTATTTCTCGATGCGTTATCGCTTCTACCTTTTTTCTATTCATTAGCCACCCAATATATTCAGCGGAGCTCATTATTGGACCAAGTATGAGTTCGCAGTTAGAGAGGGTGATATCAAATCCTTCTATTAAGAAGGACGTATCCGATTCATTGTTAGGAATCGACAAGAATCACAATCACATCCGTGACGACGTGGAAGCTGTGTTGAAAGCACTCAAAATCAGTGAAATTAATCACGATTTTCTTTTGCGTTACGTACAATATTCTTCAAGCATTTTGCAACACGACTTCTCGAGTAACGATGCGAAGAATCAGCTCTTGGCATACGAGATCTACAAAGATTACCGTTATGTCAGACATTGCTTTAAGGAAGCCGGGGTGGATGGTAAAGATCTTTATGATGCGATACATGCGGTAAATCGATTGATGTTCAATACCGATGCTCGAATTGTCGCGTACCTGAACTACGAAAAGTACATCGACATAAGTACCATGTATGAGGGCATTAGTTACGATTGTAATAACTAGGGGTTGTTGTGATTTCAATTGGGAGGGACTGGGTTAGAGGACGATTTCTTATACCTTGGAAATCAATGACAGTGTCACTTTTTATTTATAGCCTTTTGTCTTAGCTAGTAGGGGACGCTCAAAGCTAATCACTTTGAGCGCTTTAGTTGTTCATTCTCTATATTCTACCGATTTTATATATTTTCGATTGTAAGTTACTTAAAAAGGAATACAATCGCGAAATGTTACCCCTCCTTGGTGGATCTAAAAATGATAAAGAAAACCCTCCTAGCTATGGCACTTTCTGCCAGTATTATTGCGCCTGCAATCGCTTGTACTGGCATCTCTCTTTCAACTACTGCAAATGACCATATTCACGCTCGAACGATTGAATGGGGCGAGAGCGATCTCAATAGTAAACTGATTGTCGCCCCGCGTGACTATACGTTCACATCAACCATGCCAGACCAAAAGCACGGTTTAAGCTGGAAGAGCAAATATGGATTTGTTGGTATTTCAGTGAGTGATGACCGCTTTATTGGCGAAGGTATTAACGAAGAAGGGCTAACAGCTGGTTTGTTCTACTTTAAAGGGTACGGTTCTTTAAAGGCTTACAACCCGAAAGATCGCGCAAATAGTATCGCTGACATGGACTTTGTCCGTTGGATGTTGTCACAATTTAAAACCGTTGAAGAAGTGAAAACCGCAATGAAAAACATCGATATTGTGCCAGTGTATATCGATGAAAAAGGGCAGCCATCACCAACCGGACATTGGCGTGTTACTGATAAAGCAGGCAACAACATCGTAATTGAAATTATGGATGGTGGTCAGGTACATATTTACGACAATGAGGTGGGTGTACTGACTAATTCGCCAACCTTCCCATGGCAAGTAACGAACTTGAACAACTACATCCATCTGCAACCGGGCATCAGTGCGCCGACCAAGTTTGGTGACGTTGAAGCGAAATCTTTTGGTATTGGCTCTGGTTTCTTAGGTTTGCCGGGAGACATTACGCCGCCATCACGTTTTGTTCGTGCTGCGTTCTTTGTTAATACCGCGCCAGAATCAAAAAACTCGCAAGAAGCGGTCTCTCAAGCGTTCCATATTCTAAACAACTTCGATATTCCAATTGGTACTGAGTTTAACGCCGAATATCGTGAGCATATCCCAAATTTGCCAAGTGCCACTCAATGGACATCAGTGATCGACCAAGGAAATGGTGCGTTTTACTACACAACCATGCATGACAGCCGAATTAAAAAGGTTGATTTGAAAAAGATAGACTTTAACCAAAAGCAGGAGCTTAAACGTCAGCTTGATAGCGGCTCGTTTACAGTTGAAGAAATCCGTCTATAATTCATAAACCCAAGGGAGCAGGTGAGAGCCTGTTCTCTTTCAATCATTTTCCTTTTATTTCCCTTCTCTTTTCGTAAATCTCTCTTTTTCAACGACAAGCTCCCAAAGGGCATCCTTTGCAAATAGTAAGGGGCTTAGCTTGCATGCTTTGTAGCGGATTCTTGATTTAGACCCACTAGACCTTTAAATCGCCGCCGCGTCTTTAAACCAATTCGTTCTCGCTGAATCAGGTATCTCGAGGTATATAGCTAAGATTAGAAAATCAGGCAGAAAGTGCTGTTTTTAGCCTTTTAATTCGGTTTTATGCGATTCTCATAGGCATTCTTTCAGAAATGTTCTAGCGTATGCTATCCAGACTTCCTCTGATATTTGCCAGAATCTCCCTAAATATATAAATGTTAGTTGGGGAAGTGGCGTGAAGGATAAAATGGAGAGATATTGGATTCAGTTGGTTGATAAAGCTGGCACTGCTTCTGATTTGTCGGATTTAACCCGTTTAAGGTTGCGAGGCTGTATTGGTAAATATGGCTTGAGATATAAGGTTGAAGGGGGCGTGCTTGCCGAGCATCGTTATGATCGAAAACGTCTTAGCCTAAATTTAGAGAGTGAAGAGTAAGCTCCACTCTCTAAGATGTCTTATGAATTGCTTTTGCTGGTTACTTTTTCTAAAGCGATTTGTTTAGCATCATTACTTGTGAACATTTGGTATGGACGCAGACCAAACAAAGGCATGATTGAGTAGATATGATCGAACAAGTCCGCTTGCACACCTTCATAGTAAGCCCAGTCAGTATTGTTGGTAAAAGCGTAAACCTGCAACGGAATACCCTCTGGTGTCGGCTCTAGCTGCCTCACCATAATCAGCATGTACTGGTGAATGTCTTTGTTCGCTTTCAAGTAAGCATTAATGTAAGCGCGGAACATACCTAAGTTGGTCATTTGACGTAGGTTGCCGAAGGCGGGTTCCTCACTCATTTCTTGATTGTAATCACTGATTTCACGCGATTTTTCATAAATGTACTGACGAAGGATTCGGATGCTTTTTAGCTTTTCAATTTCTTCATCAGATAAGAAGCGAATTGATGTGACATCAACATTCACGGACCGCTTGATACGGCGACCGCCAGAATCTGACATGCCTTGCCAGTTAATGAAGGCGTTTTGCACCAATGCGTAAGCAGGCAGCATGCTCACGGTGTTATCGAAGTTTCGAACTTTTACTGTGGTGAGTGAGATTTCCTCTACTGTGCCATTCGCACCGTAAGAGTCCATTTGAATCCAATCGTTCAGGCTGATCATGCGGTTTGCAGATAGTTGAATGCCTGCAACAAAGCCCAATATCGTATCCTTAAACACCAACATGACGAAGCCCGTCGCAACGCCTAAACCTGATAGGAAAATTACCGGTGATTCGTTGGCAAGAATCGACATGGAAACCACAACACCAACAAAGAAGGTGAACAGTTTTATCAGTTGGACGAAGCTTTTGATCGGCATTCTTCTCGTGATGCCTTTAAACGTCGCAATGTCATTTAACGCATCAAGCAGGGCAAAGATCATCCAGATAAAAATGACTAAAATAGAGATGCTTAGAATCCGGTCAAAGATGTTTGCTAACCAATCATAGTGACCTACGGCGAGAGGGATAAAGACATCCAACACCATGATTGGGATCAGTAATGAGAGCTTTTCTAAGACATCATACTTCGCCAAGCTTTCAGCGAGTGGTTTATTGGCTTTTTGTAGAACATTATTGACTGACCGCACGATCAGGTGATGCACTATCAAGTAGCTGATCGCTGCTGCGGTTAAGCTCGCAAGAATGAAAACGGTTGTGAGTTCGATGCCATAAGGGTCACTATTGATGCCCACGGAACTGAGTTTGTCTGCTATGAAAGTGCGAATGTGATGATCGAGCAAAATGTCATCCTCAAAATGTAACCTGAATGAAGAAGTGAGAACTTCTTTGAAGAGGTCAGGCAACAGGCGTTAGAAAGCCGCTCATCCTACTCTCCATCTCTTTGTTTTGCACTGGTTTAATCCAGCAATCTTGAAACTTATTATTCAAAAATAGCGTATAGCCGATGATGTGATACAGGTTTAACATCCAATTATGCAAACGGGACACGTATTTCTGTTAAGTCTGTGAACTCCCTATGTTTTATTAGACTAGACTGAAAAGGCGGCTCGCGTTTAATTCAAGAGGCATTCAATGGAAAATTCTAATCAATCACAACAGCCTACATTTTTGTCTAAAGGCTGGAAATACTTCGTTATCGTTGGCGTTATTATCTCTTTAATGGGCATTGGTGCTATGAGTTTGCCAGTGCTTGCGGGCGTAACGATATCGACTATAGTAGGTGCGGTACTACTGTTCAGTGGTTTGGTTCAGGCATACCACACGTTTTCTATTAATGTGTGGAAAGAGAAGCTTTGGTACGTATTAAGTGCTGTGCTGTATATTGTCGGCGGTCTGTTCATTCTGTTTAAACCATTGGCAGGTTTGGTGACCATTACTATGTTGATGGTGATCGTGATGATTCTAAATGGTTTAACCCGTGTATTTTTCGGCTTAAGTAATCGCAGTTTACCAAGCAGTAATGTGATCGTGTTCAGTGGCGTGATTTCTGTTCTGATTGGTGGCTACTTCTTTATGTTGCTCGACGATCCTGCGTTCTCGACTACATTGCTAGGCACTTTTGTTGGTATCTCATTATTGATTGAAGGCATTAGCTTTATCTTTATGGGGATGCAAATGAAGAAGCTCTCTTAAAGAGCGCCATCTAGTATCTCGAGGTTACTTGGGTATAGAACAGTACAAAGTGCCTGCCGATTCGGTGGGCATTTTTTATAGAACGATAAAGGTGAAGGGATTAACGAAACAACAAAAAGCCCGATCATCAACTCGGGCTTTTATTGTGAATTAATGAGATCTGTTAACGCTCTGCGTTATTTGGATTCACAAGGTTTAGTGAGGCTGACATTGCGCTTTTCTTTGAGTGAAAGAACCAACTGAGGCACAAGTGACATCGTAATCATGCCGATCATTAGGCTGTATTGAATAGGCGTGAAGCTTTCACCCATCAAAACCAAACCAGAAACAATGCCCGCAACAGGGTTAGCAATGCCACCGAAAGTAAAGTCCACAACCGACATACGCTGCAATAACCACACGTACATGCCGTAGCCAAGTGCGGTGTTGAGTATGATGACCCACAGTAGTCCACTTAGGTTTCTTAGAGTGATGTTTTCGACTGCTTGAACGTATGGCTCAGGGTTAATGCTTGCTAGTACACCTGCCGCGATAGATAAAACAACGCCGCCTAAAATAAGTTGCCAAGTGAGTACCGTCCACCAATGCATTCTTGAACCTAGAGACTTAGTTACGCTGCTGCCGATCACAATACACATAATGGCAGAGAGCATAGCCACTAGACCGATCGGGTTTAGCGTAATCGAGCTTGGGTCGAACAAAAACCAAGCCAGGGCGATAAGGGTGGCCCCGCTGACTCCTTGAATAAGGCTCGGTTGGCGCTTGTAAACCACCCACCCAAACAGCATGGCAAAGACAGGTACTGAAATCATACCCACACCAGAGATTGCAGAAGGTAAGGTTAACGCCATCACGAAAATGAGACCAAAAAAGAGGGCAATATTAATCGTGCCAAGCACAAGCAAGATCTTCCAATCTTGTTTCTTTGGTAAAGAAGGTTTGATAGCAAGTAGCAATAGACCAGCTGGCAATGCTCGCAGTGCACCAAGTAACACTGGCGGCCAGTCTGGCAAAGTAAACTGTGTCACAGCGTACGTTGTACCCCAGAAGAACGCCGGAATCATCGCGAGTAAAATGTTCATGTTAAATATCTTTACGTTGAGATAATTTGTTGTAAAGGTACGCTCGTTATTGCTTCTTGTAAAGTATCTTTATGTTAAAATAAATTGGTCAATCAAAATGTCTTTGGAGATAAAAGGATAAATGGACGCAATTGATAGAGTGGTAAGTCAGTGGGCTAAGGAAAAGCCTGATCTCGATACCGAGCCAATGGCGATCATGGGGCGTTTAATGCGGATTGCTAAATATATGGAAAACCACGTTGCCGAAGTGCATAAGCGCTACGATCTTAAAATGGGTGAGTTTGATGTATTAGCTACGTTGCGTCGTAGTGGTGAACCTTATCGTTTAACCCCTTCGGAGTTGATCTCATCGATGATGCTGACGTCTGGTGCCATGACCAATCGACTCGACAAGCTGGAAAAAAAAGGATTGATCGCTCGCGAGCACAGCAAAGAAGATCGCCGCAGTGTGAGTGTTCAGCTTACTTCAAAAGGTTTTGAGCTGATCGATGCGCTTATTGAGCAACATTTACAGGCTCAGCATGAATTAATGGGGTCGTTGACTCGTGATGAAAGAGCACAGGTTAATCAGGCATTAAAATTGTTATTGCCTCAATATGAATAAATGAATTCAAAGGTTTAGGATAGGGATGAATCGCGAGCATTAGATAGTTAGCGCAGTTTCTCGATACATTGATGTGTGCAGAAAGTGACTTTCCGTTCGGTCCTGATGCGTTGGTTTTTAAAATCAAAGAGAAGATGCTCGCCATTCTAGCCGAGTGAAATGGGAGAGAGTACGTAAGCGTTAAAGTAACGCCTGAAGACGGGTTAGTACAAAATTTGTGTGAACGCTCATATGATCTTGTGGTCGCCAAATTAACCAAAGCTCAGCGTATTTCATTTGGATATCAGTAAGATAGTTTGTTATTGCTCACAGATATTCGGCTTATTATCAATATCAATAAACAAAAACTCGCACCTTTAACTCGCACCGACTATATAAATGTTATGGTGATGTTAAAGGTGAAGTTATGCGTGCACTCTCTGAATGGTTAGAAGCTTACGGTGAAAGCCATCAAAATCCAATCAACCAGAAAATTCATAAAGTTGCTGTCCCTGGCATCTTTCTTTCTGTCGTCGGGTTGATATGGTCCATTCCGCAGATTCCTTTGTTTGGGTTC
Organism: Vibrio sp. MM46; assembly: GCF_027587135.1. NCBI lineage: Bacteria > Pseudomonadati > Pseudomonadota > Gammaproteobacteria > Vibrionales > Vibrionaceae > Vibrio > Vibrio sp. MM46. The sequence goes on along the minus strand of NZ_JAPPTO010000038.1, from coordinate 14,565 downwards.
AATCTCAATTGGGTATGGCTGGCGGCGTTACCAGCTTGGATCTTTTATTTCCGACTCTCACTAAGCGTATTTATGATGATGATCGGCTACACGGTTGCGTGTATTGGCTTGATATGGTCAATGGAGATACTCGGTTGGCCGGTACTCCACATCTCAATGCTGCTATTTGGAATCCTTTGGATATTCCAGTTTATCGGGCACAAGATAGAGGGGAAGAAGCCCTCGTTTTTCGAAGATATTCAGTTTCTTTTGATAGGACCAATCTGGGTCTTTCGTAAACATTAAAAGAAAGGTCTGTTTATCAGATTCGCGACTTAGGCTGTGCTACCATCCTGCTGCTTTGAAACACCCAGAGGTATGAGGTGTAGAGCAGTAATGAGGTTGCCACATGAGTGCAGATCAGCATTTTCAAGGTCAGTTTGAAGTCGAATTGAAATACCGTGTACAAGATAAACAAGCTTTTTTAGCAGTGTTGAGTGGTTTAGAACATGAAGTCATGTTTGAAGACAATCAAGAGTCTGATTGGTTCTACGACACGCCAGAACGCAAACTCAGTCATGAAGGAAAAAGTCTGGTAATCCGAGAAATCGAACCGTCTGGTATCAAACTTTGGATTGTCAAAGGACCGGAAGAGGATCGCTGTGAAGCCACCGATATTACTAAGTCACATGCTGCCAAAAGTATGCTAGGAAACATGGGCTACGAAGTGATTCTTCAAACCAAAAAAGTACGCAGCATTTACTTTATCGGCTCATTCCATATTACTCTCGACCATCTAGAAGGCATTGGGCACTTTGCGGAATTCGCCATTATGACCGATGACGAAAGTTCACTTGTTCGTTATAAGCAAGAGTTAGAAGCGCTTGCGGCACGTTTTGGTTTGGATGAGTCGAACAAGGAGTTCCGTTCATACAAGCAGATGTGGCAGTCTAGGTAAAATTCACGTCATTTCTTATTGGTCTGACAAGCAACTCCCTCCAACAGCACTATGATTAGAAGTAGTGCGTAAGCAATGCGCCTACGCCCATTAACAAAATAGGTAACCATTCGCGATAGTGTCCGTGACAATGTCACGAACTTGGAGGGGCAATGTACAACCGCGAGCACAAATACGTGTATTGGCGAGAAGAGCGCAAGAAAGGCAAGTGGCACTATATTATTAAGTCTTTCTTGATGATCTGCTGTGCGTTGCTGCTTGGCAAAGTCATTGGCTTGTTTATATTCGGTGAGCTGCAAACCTTTAAAGACATCACGGAGCAGTTTCCTGCGGATTTATTTATCGTGATGCTGGTGGGCTTTCCTATTAGCGTGATAGGTTGGTATCACGAAGAGTCTAAATTTTTCCGTGCTCTAAAGCGTCGAAACAAGAAGTTTAAAGCTCGATTAGAAAACCGCAAAAAGAAGAAATAAGACCGTTTGATAACATACCCAAGTAACCTCGAATCAATGGCAGCACTCTGACCTCCGCATATCAAAGTCACTTGGGCATAAGCCGTAAGATTCGATTTTCGCGGCATTTTTGATGGCAACTTTCATTTCAACGTTTCATTCTTTCATCTTGTTTTATCTCCATTCAATTAGTGTTTAACCATCTCCATTCAATTAGTGTTTAACCATCTCCCATTTTTGTCTGTTGCTCGTATCGCGTGAAATTGTGCGCCTGATGGCATTATTTATTTCTGATTGCGATGCGGTGCTACTTTCATGATTTTGGCTAAGATTTTTTGAGCGTCTCTTTGCTAGATTTTTGCAAAGAACATCCTAAACAGGAACGGCAATGGATATGAAAATCATGCTACACAGCCAACAGGTGTACTTCTGCAATGATGAAGCGTTGGCAGCAATGCAAACTGAATGTCTAGAGACCTTATACGACTACAATCAAACACGTCCTTCGGAGGGAGAGAAGCGCTCTAACATATTGAATCACTTGCTCGCATCGGTTGGAAAGAATTGCTACATCGAACCGCCATTGAGAGCTAACTGGGGCTGCCATACTCACCTAGGTGACAATGTTTACGCTAACTTTAATCTGACTTTAGTTGACGACACTCATATTTATATCGGCGATCATGTCATGATTGGACCGAATGTTACCATCGCGACTGCTGGGCACCCAATTGATCCGGAACTAAGGCGCGACATCGCTCAGTTTAATATCCCAGTTCATATTGGTAATAACGTTTGGATAGGGGCGAACTCGGTGGTATTACCGGGCGTGACAATCGGCGAAAACTCCGTAATTGGCGCGGGGAGTGTCGTAACAAAGGATATCCCAGCTAATGTTGTTGCGGTTGGCAATCCTTGTCGAGTATTACGAGAAATCGGCGAGCACGATAAAGAGTTTTACTTTAGAGATCGTAAGATTGAGCAAAACATGTTTAATGGTTAGCCCGTTACATGAACATCGTTTGAGCATTTCGGAAAAGCGGGCAGGTCGGTATTACTCGACCTGCCATGGCGCTAAAAGACAAAGTTCACCATGATGGTGTACATGTTTGCATTATCATCCTCTGGTGTATCGACGAATGCGCCAGATGCATTGCGATAAGCTTTGAAGTGTTGCCATTCTGCATTGAGTGACACATTGTAGTGAAGATCGTATCTCACACCAAGTAGGTAGCTGTCCCCAACCTTGTGCTCGTGGTCATCAAACTGCTGACCATAAGTCATGTAAGGGGTAAATTTGTTCAGGTTATACGCGCCTTGAGCGTACCAAGCGGAAGCGATATCGTTGGTTTGACCTTCGACGGTTAGCGTGAAGGCATCAAACTCGTACTCAGCACCTAATGAATACAATTTAATGCTCTCATTTTTCAACTTATCAGTGTATGACGGAAGAATAATGATTGAGCCATCAGGCGCTTGAACCGGGAAGTTAGTTAACTTGGTTTCTTGGTCATAGTTCGAATCCAAATACGTGAAATTCCAACGATAGTAATCGCCACTTAAGATGAAGTTAATACCGTACATTTCATTGGTCTTGAAGGTGAGCTCAGTACTGTCATTGAAGTCGACCGTACTTTCATCGTGGAAGCCGACAAATGGTGTAGTCGTCAGTGTCATGCTGTCATTGATGTCATAGTTCCACAAGAATGAAATGCCGTTAAACGCGGTGATGCCTAAGATACTGTCATAAACTTCATTTGGTGGGCGAGCAGGGGTAAATGCGTGTCCGACATAGTAGTATTCAGAGGCTAAGAACACGGGCATTCTCAGACGACCGCCACGAAACTCAATATTGCCATAGGTATAGGCGAGGTAAGCCCACTCTAGTTGCGGGTCACTCCAATGGTCTTGCGGTCTTTTCACCACCTGCGCGGATGCTTTAAACGCGTCGTAGTAAAAATCCAGTTGAACACCTAATGTGGTGTCACAGTCATAACAGTTTTCGTCATCGATAAAACGATTCACTAATACTGGCGTTTTGTTGTCTGTTGTCGCCCATGAGGTTGAGCCAAAGCCACTTAATGATAAGTTATCGGTGAGTTCGATTGCTGCCAAGCTCGGGAAAGCGACGCTACTTAGTGTTGTTGCCGTGATGGATGCGATGAGTGTTTTCTTCATATTATTTCTCCGAACTTACAACGTAGAGGATTTGAGCATTTGAAGGAAGGCTACTCACTGGTGCATACCCAATGCGGTTAGGCTTTTCTTTCATCCATTCTAAAAGGGCTTCCATACTGGAATTATCAATGACTTTCGGTGGGCGAGCTTTACCTGAAAACGACAAGCTAGCCCAGTGCGCATTCATTTGCGCCGCGTTTTTATTGAGTAAATAACGGTAGAACTCTGAACGTTCAGATGACGCATCCGGCCAATCAGACAGTTCGATTCGCTTACCTTGTAAACGCTTGGTTTTACCACGATACAGTTTTCTCGCTTTGGTTATGTTGAGCTCATCAAAATTAGAGTCGAGGGAAAAAATCGCATAGCTATCGGCTGCGAGAGCTTCACTATCGAACGACATCAGCAAAGCAAAAACCATCAAAGCTGTAGAGAGCGATTTGAGAACGTTATTTTTAGCTATAGAGAAGTGGGTATCCATACTATTACCCCTTAAATGACGCTTTCAATCTGGTGCAGAAGTTTTTCTTTTCTGACAGGCTTCGGTACGTATGCATCCATGCCAGAGTCGTAGCAACGCTGGATATCATCGTCCACAACACTTGCTGTCAGTGCAATAATCGGCGTTTTGGGTAATCCCGAATTTTTTTCGTAAGCACGGATTTCTTTCGTCGCTTCGAAGCCGTCCATTACAGGCATCATGCAATCCATCAAAATGATGTCGAAACCGTTATCTTGTTGAAACATATCAACGGCGATCTGACCATTTTCGGCAATCTCAAACTGATACCCAGCTTTACTCAGCAATAACGAGGCAACTTTCTGGTTCACCGTATTATCTTCTACAAGCAAAATGCGCTCAGAACGACTTGGAAGCGTATTGATAGAGGTCGGTTCCGGTTTATCTTGCGGTTTAGATTTCGCGCTAATGCCAGTACCAGAGAAGGCAGACGATACGTTGTCTTCAACGATTGGAACAGCCGTCGCTTTTGCTAATTTCTCTTTCAATATGTTGGCTTTGAAAGGTTTCGGTACGTAATCATCCATGCCAACATCAAAACACTTCTGAATGTCGTCATCGACCACACTTGCCGTTAACGCGATAATTGGGATCTTCACACTGCGATTTTGTTCGTGTTCCAGCTGTCGGATTTTCTGCGTGGCCTCAAATCCATCCATAACTGGCATCATGCAATCCATAAGAATCAAGGAGTATTGGTTCTTTTTGAACATCTCGACCGCTTCTAGTCCATTTGCTGCTAGGTCAAAAGTAAAACCCGCTTTGGTTACGTGCAAGCCTGCGATTTTCTGGTTTACGGTGTTATCGTCGACCACCAAAATCTTACTTTGCGACGGTTCTGATGTACCCACCACTGCTTGTAAATTTGCTTGGTTGAATTTGGTCTCGCAATTTTCAAGCGCTTTGACCAGACGTTGCCCAAGAAGAGGTTGCGTAATGATGGCACTGACACTTTCACCAAAATCAAATTGGTCACTATGAAGGTGTTTAACCAAGCATAAGCGGACGTTCTGCGATTCAAGCTTGTTGAAGTGATCTTCGCTTTCCATTGCAGCATTTGGTCGAGTTTCAGCGTAGATAACAATGATGTGCTCATTGTCATTAATCCATGTTGGTAAACTATCTAAACTCGTAACCGATTGGTGAACAGCGATACGGTAGAAGTTCAATTCATCACGAAGCGTTGTTTCCATGTTGGTGTCGTCGCAGACCAACCAAATTTGTCCATAATTTGCGGTGTGTTTTGCATCAAAGTCGAGTTGAACAACAGAAGGGTTCAGTTGGAAGAAGAAGCGGCTACCTTTGCCTTTTTCTGATTCAAGTTGAATTTGCCCACCCATTAACTCAACCAGTTGAGTGCTGATGGCTAAGCCCAGCCCAGTACCGCCAAATTGGCGGGTAGTGGAGTCATCTTCTTGTGCGAATGGTTCGAAGATCTTTTTCTGTTGTTGCTCATCAATACCAATACCGGAATCTTGAACAGAAAACTCCATTACGGCATTTGAACCAGAAACAACATGAGTTGTAACAGAGAGGAGCACCGTTCCTTTATCAGTAAATTTAACGGCGTTAGACATAAAGTTCATTACGACTTGGCGTAAACGGTGATCGTCGATCATTAAGCGGAAAGGCGTGTTGCGGCTGATGTTTACTTTAAGGTCGATGCCTTTCTCTTTTGCTTTTGGTGAAACGATAGAAGCAATATCGTAAATGGATTCACGCACACAGGTCGAGTGCGGACTGATCAATAACATACCTGATTCAATCTTAGAGAAATCGAGTATGTCGTTAATCAAGCTAAGTAATAGTTGGGAGGACGTTTCAATCGTATCAACATAGTCGCGCTGTGTTGCGGTTAATGATGTATCAGATAGCACTTCAGAAATACCAATAACGCCATTAAGAGGGGTGCGGATTTCATGGGACATGTTGGCTAAGAAGCTGCTTTTCGCTTTGCTTGCTTTAATTGCATCGTCTTTTGCGCGCTCTGCGTCTTCTTTCGCTTGAGTTAATTTAACCTTGGCTTGTTCTCGTTCATAACTGAGTCTCTCGACTTCTTGGGCAAACTTACTCAGTTCGTCTTTACCTTTGACTAATTCGACAAGGGGGGATTCTTCGCTGTAACTGTCACGACGTAAGAACTCAAGAACCAGTTGAAGATTGCTGGTTACTTTTCGAACCAAACGCACGGCTAAGCTCACGACGAGAATTGTCATGACTGACATGACGCTAATGAACATCAGTCGTTGTTGGTTTGCCGCGGAAATGGCATGTTCTACGTCTGCTTGCAATTGCTCCGTCATTTTGTTGTCGACCGCCTTAAGCAGAGCGAGTCGACCGTTTAGAGCTGTTAAACCAGCTGCGATTTCTTGTGGTGGAAGTGTACTAAGTGCTTCTTCATTTAAAAGGAAGCTTCTAAATTCTTGACTGCGTACAAAGACGTCATTGGTGAAAGTTTCAATAAGCAATTCAACTTGCTGTTGATTGGCGTTTAATGTGACGAAGCGTTCTAAGAACAGTTGCTGATTCTTAACTAAGGAGTCGATCTCGCTGCTGACATCTACGTCATAGCTTTGATTTTGTTCAATAGAGTAAATTAAATATTGACTGAGCAGGTTTTCTTCTTGAGACCAGAACATTAACCACTCAATTTGCATCAATGCTGAAAGGTGGGCTTGAATTTCAAAAGTTGCATCATTGAATGGCACCTTTTCTAATGCCAATAAAATCTGTTTGTAGGTATCTGCACGCCACTCTGCGATATCGAGACGCTCGTCCATGTCGGTGGCTGCCGACAGAGAGAGGTTCGCTTCTTCGAGGCTAGAAAGAAGGTCTTTCATCTCAGCGCCTTTATCCAAGAAAATGCCATTGGCACCATTGCTGAGTGATTGAGTTACCGATTTTATTTCTGCTTCAACATCGGTAACTTCAGTGTTATTCGGCAAATTATAGAGATAAGAGACTTTGTCCATATAGTCAGAGAACAGTTGTGCTTTCTCAAGATCTTGCGCTTGGCTAGATAGTCGATGAACTTGCTGTCCGGCTAGAAAGAGAAGCAAAATGATGGGTAAGAAAACCAAGCTAAATAGCTTGTGTTTTACCGATAGGTTATTCCATGAAAACGATCCGACCACTGTGCACGTCCATATCCAATAAGTTGATATGAAAAGTGTAGGCTAACTATCTCAATTGTTAGAAATTCAGCACAAAAATTCGTACTTTTGCCATATGAAAACTGTGACACCTGCGACAAAAGTTCGATTTGTTAAGGATATAAAACTTTAAATCTATCAATAAAAATTGCGTTTCTCATTCAGTGAGAATTATTCAATTTACTGATATTTATAAACAAATTTCATTTGTTGAATGATTAAAATGTTTTGTCGTCAAGACTACTAAAATGTCTGTTTCGATATACAGGGGTGAGTATAATTGGCGGATTTTCTTGCTGGTGAGACCGTAGTGTAAACGTACTTGTATTTTTTAAAATCTGTACGCCAACATTCAAGGTCCATGAGCTGGAAAAAGGCTTAAATAAACCGCTAATCGATGGCAAATAACAATAACTAAATCATGAACGTATCTCGAAGTCTTCAGTCAGTCACCCTGCGTTACACTGTCCCAATAGTGTTGATAGCACTCTTTACTAACTTTACTTATTGGGCGTATCAACAAGTTGATGAGGCGAAAAACCTAGCTCGATACCATGTAAAATCGGCGGAGATCAACCTAGGAACCATCGTCGATGGATACCGCGATTTACTACGAGCAATGAGCAAAGACGAACACTTCATCGAACCCGATATTACGTTGCAAGAACGGGCAAATCGTGCGGTCCCTTACAAGCAAGCCTTTGAGCTTGCGGGTATTGGCTTTAGTGATGGAGTCGGGAACATGGTGAGCACGCACAACAATAAGGTGCACTCCATCGCTCATCGAGATTACTTTCATCAAGTGATTCGCAGTAAAAAAGCAGTGATGACCGACGTTCTCACTGATATCTCAAACGGCAATATCGTATACGTGTTATGTCGCCCTATGTTCGATGAATTGGGAGACCTAATGGGTACCATCTCAGCTTCTATTCATTTTGGCGAAATTCAAACCGCGCTCCAAAGCGACAGCGAAAATGATATCTACAGCGTTTTGCTGGACGAAGATCTGAATATCATTAGCCACTCTAAAGATGAGTTCTATGTAGGGGTAAACTTATTCAACTACGGTTATGAGAAGCTGTTTGATCGCGAAGGGAATCTGAAAGCACTTACCGGGGCAAATAATGGGGGATTCTTTACTTACAGTTCGCCATTTGATCTATCTTACGTTGAATTCACTAAAGTAGATGGAACACCTTGGATTCTGTTATCCAAAGCTAAGTTCAGCAGTTTGTTGGGTGAAGGCACCATGATGTTTGGTGTGAATGTTCTCATGATCATTGCTATTTACGTTGTGATTGCTCGTATGATGGGGAAACAAGTGGTTGGTTTGACCCAGCCCCTTGACCGATTTTTAGAAGAGAGCCAAGTTGTGTTCAACGACACGTCCATGGAGCTAAAGGAACATTTTGAACAAGTTCTTCAAGCAAGTCGGAATGGTGTTTTTTGCTCACGAAGTGGCTTGCTGACTCGTGAATACTTCTTGCGTGGCGCTGAAAAGTCACTGTCGCTCAGTAACAGTCCTAAAGCATGTATCTTCTTTGATATGGACAACCTGAAGTTTATCAACGACACCTATGGTCATATGGCTGGGGATAAAGTGATTGCGTTGTTTGTGGCAGTCTTGCGAGAACACTTTGCTCACAAACGAGACCTCATCGGTCGTTTTGGTGGGGATGAGTTTGTTGTTCTAACTCAAGAGTTTAATAGTAAGCGAGAGCTAGAATTAAAGTTGGATCAGTTTCTTTACCAACTCCAAGCAACCGCAGACCGTTTAGGTATTGATATTAATCTAACCGCGTCGATTGGTGTTGTGATGACTGAGGATGTAGAGCGAGATATTGAGACGCTTCTCCATTGCTCAGACATGGCGGTGTACCGCGCAAAACAACTAGGTAAGGGGCGCTACAAGTTTTACCACTCATCTATGATTGAAGTACCTTTGGTCAGTTCGGTGTAGAAAGCCCAAACAAAAGCCAGCAATGATATCTTGCTGGCTTTTTTGTTATTGCTTGAGATGGTTACCTAACAGAGTGGCTTTAACTATTAACTATTAATTCTTAGGTAGCGTTGTGAAGATAGTCCATTCTTTCTCGACTTCACCTTTGTATCCGACCACGGTTGCGGTTACACGGCGATTGAGTGCATGACTTCTTTCATCTGTCCCTTGAGCGGCAAGTTTGGTTTCACCAAAGCCGACGATTCTTAGACGATCTGGTGATATCCCATTTTGAATCAGCTCGTTGCGAACGCTTTCTGCCCTGCGTTTCGAAAGGGCAAGATTGTATTCATCCGTACCAGTGATACTGGTGTAACCTTGCAGTTCAATTGACGTTGTTGGGTACTCTTTAAGGAAATCAGAAAGGTCGCTAATTTGCTGAGCAAAGACAGGGTTGATTTCAGAAGAGTCATTAGCAAATAGAACTCGAATCTGCATTTCTTGGGATGATTTCGCGTATTCCCCACAGCCGTCGTTATCGATCAAAGAGCCTTCTGGTGTTCCAGGACACAGGTCTCGTGCATTAATAACACCGTCTCTGTCATCGTCGATTAAGTCAGCAATCTGGTTAGCTGTCGGTGTTTCCATGTATTCGTATTCATCACCGGTTACTCTGTTTGAATTAGAGCCACTACAAGCGGAAATCAAACCAACCATGAAAAAAATAGGTATTACTTTCATATTAATACTCCACTTTCTCTAGCCACTCTCGTGGTATATCGATACGCAAAGAGTTAAGCAGTTGACCGGTTGCGTTCATTACGCGGTATTTTGCGTATTGCTCAGCATATTTGGCATCCAAGTAGTCCTTACGTGCTTCAAACAGCTCATTTTCTGTGTTGAGCAAATCAAGTAGGGTACGCTTACCAATACGATATTGTTTCTCGTAGGCAATGACTGTTTTTGCGGCTGAATCTACGTGATCGGATAGGAACTCTTTTTGTTGCAGCGTAAGATCCAATGCGCTCCAAGACAGCCTTAAACCTTCTTCAACATTTTGATATGCACCTTCACGAAGGTCTTTCGCTTTGTTGAGTTGGTAAGCGAAGTTTTCTGAGTTCGCTGCGTCACTACCACCGTTGTAGAGGTTGTAGCGCAATCTGAGCATAGCCAGTGTTTCGTCGCTTCTGCCTTTTAGACCGTCAGCATCATCACGCCAAGTCTGAGAAGCTTCAATTGAGATGGTTGGGTAGTTAACGCCCTTAGATTGTTTGTACTGGAACTTTGCGGAATCCACATCAGCCAACGCGACTTGGATGACTGGGTGGACTTCAAATGCTAATCCGATTGCTTCGTCCACGGTGTAAGGAAGGAAGTTTTCATCGGCACGTGGAAAGATCAAACCTTGTGGTGTTTGACCAACTAAACGAGTGAACATGGTATGAGAATCGAAAAGGTTGTTCTGTGCAGCCGCCAAGTTACCGTGCGCTTTCGCTAAACGAGCTTCAACTTGCGTTAAATCGGCAGTCGATCCAATCCCAGAATTTACGCGCTTTTTAATATCTGCGTAAATTTTCTTATGCACTGCAAGGTTGTTCTCTGACAGCGTTAATATTTCGTACGCTTTCACTGAGTCTAAATAAACTCTGGTTACTTCTAACGCGGTGTCTGAAGCGTCAGCGAGTAGTTGAAACCTTACCGATTCAGCATCTGCTGCAGTTCGGTCCATATCATTCAGTGTTGCGCTGCCATCCCATATGAGCTGGGTTAAAGTGATGGACGCTTCCTTTCGTGTTAAATCCGTGTCTCCACGGCTCACTTCTTCAGCCGGGTCAATCCCTTCATAACCGATGCCCGCATCCAAGTCTATGGATGGTAAATATGCTCCAGATGAGGCTTCGTTGATGTATTTACGACTGTTGAACTCATTGAACGCACTCTTGATGTCTGGGTTATTCTTCAACGTGAGCGCTACGGCTTGCTCTAAAGTTTGACCGAACACGGGTGACGTCAAAATGAAACTGCAGCAGCAAGCTATTTTTAGTCGATTCCATTTCACAGTGGTTCTCCTAGAAAATTTGTATAGCTTTTTAGTTATTTCATCTCAAGATTGAGACGAAACATCACAAATAACAGCTTATCGTCGATGAATTAATCAACATTCTGTTAACCCTAGGCTTTTATTCAGAAAATCCAGTGATCCGCCTAATAAAACCTTAGCACATATGAGCCAGAGTGCTCATTTGGTTGGCAGCCTTTATCAGAAGAAAAGCTTGAATTCTTAATATCATAGCGTCCTACAACCTGTTTCGCGCCTAAAGTAAAACGATCCCCGCCTATGGAACTCGTTCCCATCTCGTTGTCGCCATATACAAAGAAAACACGATGATTTTGACTAAACTATAGTCGTATTTGTTGGGGTGACAAACTTTTGACAACTTGAAAGCCTGGTGGGGTGATTTATGGATCGAGTAACCTTTAGCTCGCTTGCGAGTAATATCGTAGTTATTGGAATTGACGGGGAAATTAGGACCTTAGAACCAGGTCAGGTCCCTGCATCTGGGGAATTGGTTATCACTGAAGTGTCCGACACTTCTCAATTGAATTTCGAACAAATAGCCCCTGATGGCAGCTCAATTAATGTAACGGACGATATCACCGCACTAATTGAGGCAATCGCAGCCGGGGAAGACCCTGCACAGCTTGAAGGTGACTTTGAACCTGCAGCGGGTGAAAGCGATGGTTCGAGTCCACAGTCGACTGGAGCAATTGATCGTACGGGCGCAGAGGCCCTTGCTAGTACGGATTTCGAAACGGTCGGTACAGCAATACCCCTATCAGAAACTCAAGAGCTATCGTTGCTTGAGTTTATCAACCAACAAATAATTATCCCTGCTCAGGTTATCGTTCAGGACATATCCAGCCCGACAATAAACGAAGGTGATCAAGCGTCTTTTGAAGTCACTCTCGACCAGCCCACACAGCAAGAGACTGAGGTGACATTATCCCTTAGTGATGATTCTGCGACAGGGGGAGCTGATTACGACAACTCGGTTATTACTATTACTTTTGAAGATGGAAGTACGGATCAAATAAATGTCGGAGAAGATGGGACGTTTTCTGTTTCAATCCCCATTGGAGATGAGTCGTTCGTAATCACGGTGGATACGATTAATGACGATGTATTTGAAGGAAACGAAACTTTCACGTTAAGCGGTGGTACGGAGAACCAACCGGAACCCGTTACAGGTGTGGCAACAATAACAGATGATGGCACTGGTCCGAGTGAAGAGCCTGATGACGATCGACCGACCGTTGCTTCTGTCAGCGATACAGCCGTAAACGAGGGTGAGGAAGCTGTGCTTGAGGTAACGCTTAGCAACCCGAGTACGTCAGAAACGACGGTGAACATGACGTTATCTGATGGAACTGCGGAGGGTGGATTAGATTACACAAACACTTCCGTCACTATTACGTTCGAGGATAACAGCACTCAGATTGTTAATGTAAACCCAGACGGTAGCTTTGCTGTCACTGTCCCTGCGAATGAGGTTAGTTACAATGTCACGATAAATACGATAGACGATGATTTGTTTGAAGGAACGGAGACGTTTACGTTATCGGGCTCAACAGAGAATCAAAATGGCACAACGTCAGGAACGGGAACCATCGTTGATGACGGTTCTGGTCCCGGCCCCAATCCGGATGACGATAGACCGACAGTTGCATCTATTAGTGATACTACGGTTAATGAGGGCGATTTAGCCATATTAGATGTGACGCTTAGTAACCTAAGTACGACCGATACTGTGGTCAGTATGAATCTGGCTGATGGTAGCGCTGAAGGTGGAATAGATTACACCAACACATCCGTTACGATTACTTTCGAAGACAACAGTACTCAAGTCGTAAACGTCAATCCAGATGGTAGCTTTGATGTATCCGTGCCAGCGAACAATATAAGCTACAGTGTCACTATTAGTACGATTGATGACGACCTCTTTGAAGGCTCAGAAACATTTACTTTGTCTGGAAACACTGGCAATCAAGCGATTCCTCAGACGGGAACAGGGACCATTGTTGATGATGGTACTGGCCCGGGACCTGACCCTGATGACGACCGTCCAACGGTATCCATTAGCGATGCGGGAGTTGTTAATGAAGGTGATACGGCAAACTTCGTTGTGTCTCTAACTAATGAAGCTGATTCTCCAGTCCAAGTAGAACTAGGTCTTGATCTTGGTGATACCGAAACGGGCGATCTTGGCGTCCTAGAATACAACACTGGTTCAGGTTGGGTTGCCGTTCCAAACGATGGTGTAGTTACGGTACCTGCGGGATTAAGCGAGTTTGATGTTCGCGTTGCTACTATTGATGACGAAGTGTTTGAAGGTCCTGAAGAGTTCAGTGTTAGTGTGACAGGTTTGGACTCAGTTCAAGGTTCTGATTCAGGTAGTGCAACGATTGTCGATGACAATACTGGTCCTAGTCCCGATCCAGATGATGACCGTCCAACCGTATCTATCACTGACGCTGGCACGATTAACGAAGGCGATACCGCCAACTTCGTTGTCTCATTAACTAATGCATCAGAAGCACCAGTAGAAGTGCAACTCGACCTTAACCTTGGTGATACCGAAGCAGGCGATTTAAGCACACTAGAGTACAACACCGGCTCAGGTTGGGTAGCCGTTCCTGTTAATGGTGTGGTGACTGTACCAACTGGCTTAACTGAGTTCGATGTTCGAATCACTTCTATTGATGATGAAGTCTACGAAGGTCCTGAAAACTTCACGGTAGACGTGACCGGTCTCGGCCCTGTCCAAGGTACCGATACTGGTACTGCAACCATTGTTGATGATGGTACGGGTCCTGACCCAGATCCGGACGACGACCGTCCAACCGTATCTATTAGCGATGCTGGCACGATTAACGAAGGTGACACCGCCAATTTCGTTGTCTCATTAACTAATGCATCTGAAGTCCCAGTTGAGGTGCAACTCGACCTTAACCTCGGTGAAACGGAAGCAGGTGACCTTGGTACTCTTGAGTACAACACTGGTTCAGGATGGGTTGCAGTACCTGTCGATGGAATAGTAAGCGTTCCTGCTGGTATGACTCAATTCGATGTTCGAATCGCATCGATTGATGACGAAGTCTACGAAGGTCCAGAGAACTTCACCGTAGATGTGACCGGTCTCGGTCCTGTCCAAGGTACTGACACAGGTACAGCAACCATCGTCGATGATGGTACAGGTCCTGATCCCGATCCGGACGATGACCGTCCAACGGTTTTTATCAGTGATGCAGGCACAATTAACGAAGGTGACACCGCCAATTTCGTTGTATCACTGACCAATGCTTCTGAAGCCCCAGTAGAAGTG
>NZ_JAPPTO010000037.1:0-36543 GCF_027587135.1 Vibrio sp. MM46 | reverse complement strand
CTATATTGTTAAAGAGCTTGCTTGTCGAGAAGTTTTTCTCTCAAAGCGGAGGTGCATTCTAACGAGATAATTGAGAGTGTCAAACACTTTTTTCAATTTATTTTCTCAGAAGCTTTTCACCTCTCCGACCCTGCTGAAGCCTTATCGCGTCTGCCGTGTCGGTGGATGCGCATTATAGGGAACTCAGATCCGTTCGCAACCCTTTTTTGAAAAAAAATGGAAAAAACTAACTGTTCGATGACTATTTCATCAAAAAAGCAAAAAAGAGGGTAAAAAACCCTCTTTTTCTGCCTCAAAAGCTGTATTTAAATGAATGCGTACGCGTCTGCGAACATACGTTCGCTCTTTGCTTTCTTGTTCTGAGTGAACTGTTCACGTGCTGCGCCAGCCATTTCGAAACGACCTGCAATATAGATATCGTAGTTTTCTAAGCTTTCGAAATCTTCACTCACCGCTTGTAGCACGTTACCAACTTTACCTTGCCAGTCTGCTGGCGCTTCTTCTACTACTGGCACAAAGTGAACATTAGCAAACTTGTCGGCAATCTCGACCAACTCTTCTTTAGCGTACAACTGACAGTTATCACGCGCCCCCCAGTATAGATAGATAGGGTTGGTTTTGTTCTGTGCAACACAGTGATCTAGAATTGAACGCACGTAACTAAAACCAGTACCACCAGCAATCAATAATAGTGGGCGTTCGCTTTCTTCTTGAACCCAAGCATCACCATGTGGAGCATCAATCTCGATATGACCATCTGTTTCTAATGCCGCTTGCATTGCTTCAACAACTTCTAGCGCATAAGCGTTGTGTTCCGCCGCACCGATATGCAGTTCAAGTTCACCTTCATGACGACATGGACTGCTCGCAATCGAGAAAGGACGTTTGTCTTTTTCACCCATCACAACCATGAGGTACTGACCTGCTTTAAAAGGTACAGGTGATTCTGGGTGAAGAAGGATTTGATAAGTATTACAAGCTAACGGCTGAATAGACTTTACTTTACATTGGATGGTCATGGTGTTCCTCTCGCTTACTCGTCAAAAGTAAGCACTAAATTACTTTCTGTATAGGCTTGGCAAGGGAATATCCAACCTTGCTGTTGCTCTTTTTCGGTTAGCATAGGTTCGAGGTGATAGCTCACCTCGCCCGTTAGCTTTTTACACATGCACATGGCGCAAGCGCCAACTTGGCAACGATGTGGGAAGCGAATATTGTTGTTGAGCGCAGCTTCCAACACCGTCTCCCCTTCTTTTACTTGGAACGTAACGTCCATTGGTAGAAGGTGGACTTGATGACTCATAGAATACCTAACTGGTCCCAAATCTCATCGACTTTAGCCACAAGTTTAGGATCTTTTTTGATAGGCGTACCCCACTCGCGCATGACTTCGGATTCGAACTTGTTGGTCGCATCCAATCCTAATTTGGATGAACTAGCAGTCTTACTATGCACTTGAATAGTATCTCTATCTGGATCCATTCGGGTTGTTACAGCCCAAATGATGTCATTCCAATCTCGTGCATTAACGTCATCGTCGCACAAGATAATGAATTTGTTATCCGTGTGCTGAGCAAAGAAGTCCCACAGGTATTCCATCAAGGCTTGCGATTGACCAGCTTGGTCTTTCTTCATGGTCACAACAGCGAACTGGTTATTTGCTGTTGCAGGTAGATAGATATCGACAATCTCAGGGCGTTGCTGTTTCAACTCATTCAGCTCTGTTTCGGTAATCGCTATGCTGTCTCGCTCAGTGACCTCGGTTCGCGTCGCTAGCTCGGCATCCCATTTAATGGTTGCATCTAGCCCCATCTTGGATCCAAGACCAACCACTGGCGAAGCAAAATCTAGAGAGTCGATTGGCGTGTTATCTATCATCAAGGTATCACGCACAGGATCCATATGCTCTGACATGGCTTTCACGACATCATTCCAATCTCGTGCGTTTACCGATTCATCGCACACAATAACAAACTTGGTATACATGAATTGGCGTAAGAAAGACCACACGCCCATCATTACGCGCTTGGCATGTCCTGGGTACTGCTTCTTCATGGTGACGACTGCCATTCGGTACGAACAACCTTCTGGCGGCAGATAGAAATCTTCAATCTCTGGGAATTGCTTTTGCAGAATCGGCACAAACACTTCGTTTAATGCCACACCCAATACAGCTGGTTCATCTGGCGGACGACCAGTGTAGGTGCTGTGATAAATAGGATCTTTACGCATAGTAATGTGCGTAATGGTGAATACGTGGTGCTTTTCTTTTTCGTTATAGTAGCCAGTGTGGTCACCGTAAGGACCTTCATCAGCAAACTCGTTTGGGTCGATATAGCCTTCCATCACGATTTCCGCGCTCGCTGGCACTTCCAAATCATTACTGACTGACTTCACGACTTCAGTTTTGCTTCCACGCAACAAACCTGCAAATGCGTATTCCGATAGCGTATCTGGCACTGGTGTTACCGCGCCAAGAATGGTAGCTGGGTCTGCACCAAACGCGACCGAAACTGGGAAAGGTTTACCTGGATTGGTTTCCATCCAATCGCGCAGGTCGAGCGCACCACCTCGGTGAGCTAACCAACGCATGATGATTTTGTTCTTGGCAATTTTCTGCTGACGATAAATGCCTAGGTTCTGACGTTTTTTGTTTGGACCTTTGGTTACGGTTAAGCCCCAAGTAAGCAGCGGCGCAACATCTTCTGCCCAACAGCTCATTACCGGAATCTTATCCAAGTCAACTTCATCACCTTGCCAAACAATGTCTTGGCATGGTGCTTTACGTAAACGCTTAGCCGGCATGTTCAATACTTGTTTGAACACAGGCAGTTTTTCCAACGCGTCTTTGAAGCCTTTTGGTGGCTCAGGTTCTTTTAAATAAGCCAGTAGCTTACCGACTTCTCTTAATTCTTTAACGTCTTCGCGTCCCATACCGATTGCGACGCGCTCTGGCGTACCAAATAGGTTCGTCAAAACAGGCACGTCGTAGCCGATTGGGTTCTCAAACAACAATGCAGGACCACCAGCACGCAAGGTGCGGTCACTAATTTCTGTCATTTCGTAAGCGGGATCGACGGGGTGAGTGATGCGTTTAAGTCGACCTTTCTGTTCTAGGTGGTCGATAAATTCGCGTAAATCCTTAAAACTCATAGGCCTTCATGCTGGCTGATTAAACTGTCCGCAGTATAACAAATAGGAGGACGCTAAGATCCTCCTATTTTGTGTGGGTATGTGAGCTAGGTTACTTCAATGATAACAATGCGAAGAAACGGTCTTTTAAAGTGTCATCACTTCAAGAATTCCTGAATCTGTCGCGCTTTTACTTGGCGATTACTTGAAACAAGCTCTTCTAACCACGATTGATGCCCCTGTTTTGCTAGCTCTCTCGCAACTAGAGTCGCTTCTTCTGAGAGCGCCATCTTAGCAACGAGGAACTGTTTTACGTCTTGAGAGAGTGGATTGGATCTCGTGAGCAGTTCAATAGCATAAGGTTTTAAGGTCGGATTGACCGTAGAATTCATCAATTGTTGTAATGAGAACTCATCACTAACCTCAGCAAGCCTTTCTAGCTCAGTTTGGCTGTTGTAATCCGCACGCATTCGCCAAAGCAGATCATACATCGCCTCATTTTGGCTAACTTGCGCCAAACGCACCACAACGGCAGTGGATGGTAACCAGCTCGTTACATTTGCATGGGTCAATTGTTTGGTTAGCGCCTCAAGTGCATCGGGAGATAGGCTATCTAACTCACGTATAAGTAGCGCTTCTCTGGTTTGTACATGTTGCGAAGTGCCTGTTAACCAATCTTTTAGGTTAAGTTCTTGGCGCTCTGCTGCTAGTACAAACTCCAACGTGCTTTGGTCTTGTTTCCAACGTTTAATCAGACGACTCGCAATAGAGGGAAAGTTAAACGCAGGCACAGTGAATTCGTAACCATCACCACGCTCTAAAACTTGGTAAGTTGGGGTGATACTAATTTGGGATTCGACAAAAATCGCCATTCTCGGCGTAAGGATGATTTCTTGTTGCTCTAGTTTTTCGAGCAACAGAAAACGAACGACTTCTTGTTGAGGAAAAGCCAGTCGGTCGAGAGCAAATTTGAGAGAGTCGACCTCGTCTCTGACTGCATAATCGAGCAATTCAGATACTTTGGTCTGTATATGGGTATCCTGAAGCCACTGCTCTACCACGGTCTCCTGCATTTCCTTAGCAGATAAAGTCACGGGTAGCGTGATAAGTGACAAGCTCAGGAGTAATGACGACAACATTCCTTGTTGCATGTTAACCTCCCGATAACATTTTCTTCATTCTGATACTTCTATCGGGAGAAAGCAATAAAAAAGCCACCGATATACGGTGGCTTTTCGCAGAATTACTTATCTGAGACTATTGGCGACGCATTGCATCAAAGAATTCGTCGTTAGTCTTCGTCATCGCTAGCTTGTCGATTAGGAATTCCATTGCATCGATTTCACCCATTGGGTGAACAATCTTACGTAGAATCCACATCTTCTGAAGCTCTTCATTCTTAGTTAGAAGCTCTTCACGACGTGTGCCACTGCGGTTGAAGTCAATCGCTGGGAATACACGCTTCTCTGCGATCTTACGGTTCAAGTGGATTTCCATGTTACCTGTACCCTTGAACTCTTCGTAGATAACTTCATCCATCTTCGAACCAGTATCAACAAGAGCTGTAGCAAGGATAGTTAGGCTGCCACCTTCTTCTACGTTACGCGCTGCACCGAAGAAACGCTTAGGACGGTGTAGTGCGTTTGCATCCACACCACCAGTTAGTACTTTACCTGATGAAGGGACTACGGTGTTGTATGCACGAGCTAGACGAGTAATAGAGTCAAGCAGGATAACCACGTCTTTCTTGTGTTCAACAAGACGTTTTGCTTTCTCGATTACCATTTCCGCTACTTGTACGTGGCGAGAAGCTGGCTCATCGAACGTTGACGCTACTACTTCACCTTTAACTAGACGCTGCATCTCTGTCACTTCTTCAGGACGTTCGTCGATTAGAAGTACCATCAACTCACACTCAGGGTGGTTGTATGCGATGCTTTGAGCGATGTTTTGCAGAAGCATTGTCTTACCCGCTTTAGGCGGAGCAACAATCAGACCACGTTGACCTTTACCAATTGGCGATGCCAAGTCTAAAACACGTGCTGTGATGTCTTCTGTAGAACCGTTACCGCGCTCCATAACCATACGCTCGTTAGCGTGTAGAGGCGTTAAGTTCTCGAATAGGATCTTGTTACGAGCGTTGTCTGGTTTGTCGTCGTTTACTGTGTTGACTTTTAGCAGGGCAAAGTAACGCTCACCGTCTTTTGGTGGACGAATCTTACCAGCAATTGAGTCACCAGTACGTAGGTTGAAACGACGAATCTGACTTGGTGAAACGTAGATGTCGTCTGGACCAGCAAGGTATGAGCTGTCCGCACTACGTAGGAAACCAAAGCCGTCTTGCAGAATCTCCAGAACCCCATCGCCAAAGATGTCTTCGCCGCCTTTCGCGTGCGCTTTAAGAATTGCGAAGATGATGTCTTGTTTTCTTAGACGAGCTAGGTTCTCAAGACCCAGGCTTTCGCCAAGCTTTACAAGGTCAGACACAGGTCTGTTCTTCAGTTCAGTAAGATTCATGGTGGTGGATGCTTGTTTAGTCAAAATAAGATCTGTTTTCTAGTTAAGATGGATTTGGTCTCAGGATCGACCAAGAAGAGAAATTTGTTCAATTAACGCGCGATAAGTTAGCACTAATTAATATTCTAGTCCAGAGTTAGAAAAACAAAACCGCGCATTGTCATATTGCACGGTTTTGTTTGTAATCACTTAGTGATTATAGGTTTGCGTCTAGGAACTCTTTTAGTTGAGTCTTAGACAAAGCACCAACTTTCGTTGCCGCTACGTTACCGTCTTTAAATAACAGTAGCGTTGGAATGCCGCGAATACCAAACTTAGGTGGTGTACCTGCGTTATGGTCAATGTTTAGTTTACCGATAGTGAGTTTGCCTTCGTACTCGTCAGCGATCTCGTCCAGGATAGGAGCGATCATTTTACAAGGACCACACCATTCTGCCCAAAAATCAACTAGAACCGGGCCTGCAGCATTGATTACATCGTTTTCAAAACCGTCATCAGTAAGCTGCAAAATCTTATCACTCATCTTCCACTCCAATGTGTTTTTCGAAACTGGTTGGATGATAACCAGTAAATAGATGCCCTATTGGAATGTATTTACTTTCTTATTGCAAGCTTTAGCTGATATTCTATCGCTATGAAAAAGACGCATATCACAGAGCAAAAGTTCGCCGATTTGGGTTTAAAGCCCCAAGTTATTGAAGGATTGGACAAAAAAGGGTTCGAATATTGTACCCCTATCCAAGCCTTGGCGTTGCCGGTACTGCTCACCGGCCAAGACATTGCAGGCCAGGCCCAAACGGGTACTGGTAAAACCCTCGCGTTTCTTACTGCTACCTTCAACCACCTTCTAACGACACCAGAGCACGAAGGTCGTAAGCCAACTCAGCCGCGCGCGATCATTATGGCGCCAACGCGTGAGCTAGCGATTCAGATCTTTAACGATGCTGAACCTTTGATTGCTAGCACGGGTCTTAAAGCTGCTTTAGCGTACGGTGGCGAAAGCTACGACAAGCAACTGGCAAAACTGCAAGACGGCGTAGACATTCTTATCGGCACTACAGGCCGTATCATCGACTTCTACAAGCAACGCGTATTCAACCTAAACAACATTCAAGCGGTTGTTCTGGATGAAGCGGACCGTATGTTTGACCTTGGCTTTATTAAAGACATTCGTTTCTTGTTCCGTCGTATGCCTGAGCCAAAAGAGCGTTTGAACATGCTGTTCTCAGCAACATTGTCTTATCGCGTACAAGAATTAGCTTTCGAACACATGCACAATCCTGAGCATGTTGTGGTTGAGCCAGAGCAAAAAACGGGTCACCGCATCCAAGAAGAGCTTTTCTACCCTTCTAATGAAGACAAGATGGCACTGCTTCAAACTCTTATTGAAGAAGAATGGCCAGACCGCGCGATCGTTTTTGCTAATACGAAGCATAAGTGTGAGTCGATTTGGGGTCACCTAGCAGCAGATGGTCACCGTGTGGGTCTACTGACTGGCGATGTACCACAGAAGAAGCGTGAAAAGATTCTTGAGCAATTCACTCGCGGTGAAGTTGACCTACTAGTCGCAACCGATGTTGCTGCTCGTGGTCTTCATATTCCTCAAGTAACACACGTATTCAACTTCGACCTACCGGATGACTGTGAAGATTACGTTCACCGTATCGGTCGTACTGGTCGTGCTGGCGCAAGTGGTCACTCTATTAGCTTTGCTTGTGAAGATTACGCAATCAACTTGCCGCCAATCGAAGAATACATTGAGCACGCAATCCCAGTTTCTGATTACGATGCCTCGGCTCTAATCCAAGACTTGCCTGCACCACTTCGTATGCGCGCGCCTCGTACTCAACAACGTCGCACCAATACAGGTGGCACTCGCTCTGGTAACCGCAAGCCACAAGGACGTCGTCCTCGTCAACCGCGTCAATCAGCGCCAAAACAATCATAAAAGGAAACTGAAGTCGTTTATGAGTCAAGCAGGATCATCACCGCTATACGCCGCCATCGACCTCGGGTCGAACAGTTTTCACATGCTCGTTGTGCGTCACATCGATGGCAGCGTTCAAACTATGGCTAAAATTAAGCGCAAAGTTCGTCTAGCCGCGGGCTTAGATGAACATAACTCTCTTAGTATGGAAGCTATGCAGCGAGGATGGGACTGCTTAAGTCTATTTGCAGAACGCTTGCAGGATATTCCTAAACAGAACATCCGCATTGTGGGTACCGCGACATTGCGTACCGCGACCAATGTGGATGTTTTTCTAGAGAAGGCGAACCAAATTTTAGGTCAGCCTATCGAAGTGATTACCGGCGAAGAAGAAGCCGCCACTATATATAAAGGTGTCGCTCACACCTCTGGTGGCAGCGGTCGTCGCCTTGTGGTCGATATCGGCGGTGCAAGTACAGAACTGATTATCGGTGAAGGTTTCGAAGCCAAAGCACTGACCAGTCTAAAAATGGGCTGTGTGACTTGGTTGGAGAACTTCTTTAAAGACCGCCAATTAAATGCACGTAACTTCGAAGCCGCAATTGAAGGTGCCAAGCAAACTCTGATGCCAATCTTAGAGCAGTACACGGACCTAGGTTGGGATGTGTGTGTTGGGGCATCGGGTACCGTTCAAGCACTACAAGAGATAATGCTAGCGCAAGGCATGGACGAAGTGATTACTCACTCCAAACTTAAGCGTCTGCAAAAGCAGGCGATGCTTGCTGATCACTTGGAAGAGCTCGATATTGAAGGGCTTACCCTAGAACGTGCTTTGGTGTTCCCAAGTGGCTTATCCATTTTGATTGCGATCTTTGAGCTACTAGAAATCGATGCCATGACACTGGCTGGCGGCGCACTACGTGAAGGCTTGGTGTACGAGATGGTTGACGAACTTCGTCAAAACGACATCCGTGCACGCACCGTTTGTAGCGTACAAAACCGTTACCAGCTAGATTGCCAATACGGCGAACAAGTTGCAAAACTTGCGGGCAAACTGCTTGAGCAAGTTGGCGGTGAAGCTTGGGTTGCAGAACCTCAGGGTAAAGTCCTGCTGGAAACAACAGCCAAGCTGCACGAAATAGGTCTAACTATCGACTTCAAAAAGGGCGGTGAGCACAGCGCTTACCTGCTACAGCATCTGGATTTGCCTGGTTACACCCGTGCGCAGAAGTTCTTTATCGGTGAAATTGCTCGCCGTTACCGTGAACAACTGACGTCACTGCCTGAGCAACATGCCCTTTCAGGCACGAGTGGTAAACGCGTACTGCGCCTATTGCGTCTTGCGGTTTTACTCAGCCACCGTCGTAATCCAGCTCTAGAGCCATGTGTGACTCTCACTGCGGAAGGCGACAAACTGACGCTCAATATTGATGCGAAGTGGTTAGAGGCAAACCCATTGACTGCGGCTGAATTGGAAATTGAATCCAACCGTCAAACAGACATTGGTTGGCCGTTAAGTATTGTGACTTGTTAAATCTCACGATGACTTAATACTTGGTTAAAGGTCCCTATTGGGACCTTTTTTATTACTCCATTTTTACCTTTGTACAGCTTAGGGAGCTTTTGGACACCCATGATCTAATTACCCCCCACGCTGTACAAAACGCTCCAAACCCTAGTAAACAGATACAAAAAAGCCGCTTGATTTGAGCAAGCGGCTTTTGGGGTTCCCACTGATATTAAGACTGAACGCTTGTCGTCACCTTAAAATCAGGGTTCACCGCAGTCAGCTTCTTAATGAGGTAATTCAGTAATACGCCGTACATAGGAACGAACAGACCAAGACTGATAATCAGTTTGAAGCCGTAATCCACCAGCGCGATTTCCGTCCAATGCTCCGCCATAAATGGATCTGGGCTTTGGTAGAACGCAATGGCGAAGAAAGCGATAGTATCAAGTGCATTACCGAAAAGCGTTGAACACGTTGGTGCCACCCACCATTGCTTCATTTGACGTAGACGGTTGAACACGTGCACATCCATGATCTGACCAAGCAGGTACGCCATGAAGCTAGCAATCGCGATACGAGCAACGAATAAGTTAAATTCCCCTAGGTGACCAAAACCTTGGAATTGACCTTCGAAGAACACCACCGATAAGAAGTAAGACACTGCCAAAGCAGGCAACATCACTAAGAAGATAATCTTACGCGCCAACTGAGCACCGAAAATACGTACGGTTAAGTCAGTCGCTAAGAAGATAAATGGGAAAGTGAATGCACCCCAAGTGGTATGGAAACCGAATATAGTAAACGGTAGCTGAACTAGGTAATTGCTAGATGCAATAATGACTAGGTGGAATAGAACCAGATAGATAAGGGCGTTGCGCTGCTGCGCAGGGGTAAAGTTACTCATGCGATACCTTTTTAGTTTGGTTTGGGGGTGAGGGAACCCAAATCGAGTCACTGAATAGAGTGGCTCTTACCAACAATGTAAAATGAAAAATAAACTGGCTTGGCTCATTCTGAGCGAAGCGGTGGGCGATTATACATTAACCACTTTTCGCCGCAAGTCGTCTGTTTTACGCAAACGTTTGAGCATAAAAAAGGGTGTTTCATGTGAAACACCCTTTCAAGAAAAATTCTATTTTTAGAAGCCGCGCTGGAGCAATCCTGCAAGATAATCCAACTCTTCCCTGCTCTCTTCAATCGCTAACGCTTCAAACCAAATCGCTTCGCTGTAATGCTCTGCTTTCATAAACAGTCGGCAACCTTCAAAGTCAATCAGCCAAGAGTGAATGTCCGCATCCCATTGCTTTTCCACCACAGTAGCAGAAAGCAGTCCGACTAAACGCTCACCTAAGGCAGGAAAGCTATCAAGGTCAAAGCTCGGCGCGGTAATGATTAAGCGCCCTTCTTGTACCATGTAGTCCGCTAAGCCAAATTCCTTTTGCATCGTGGTTCCTTATCCGTGGTGAGTAATGTGTTCTTGAATCAAATCGAGGAATGGATCGGCGTACTTCTCCAGTTTGCGCTGACCAACACCGCTAACTGCCAGCATTTCGCCGTAAGACGTTGGCAGAATTTCCGCCATATCAATCAGAGTAGCGTCACTGAAGACCACGTATGGTGGCAAACCATCTTCATCAGCAATCGACTTACGCAGCTTGCGTAACTTAGCAAACAGCTTCTTGTCATAGTTCTTGCTGGTCAGTTTATCTGACTTCGCCGCACGTGCTGCGGTGTCTAAACGTGGAACCGCTAACTCTAGAGTCACATCGCCACGCAGCAATGGACGTGCTTCTTCGGTAAGTTGCAGCGTTGAGTTACGCGTGATGTTTTGGAACAGCAGCCCTTTGTGGATTAACTGGCGGAAGATACTCACCCAGTAATCGTGGCTGTGATCGCGCCCTATCGCGTAGGTAGAAATCTTATCGTGACCGTTTTCACGTACACGAATGTTTTGCATGCCACGTAGCACTTCTACCACGTAGCCCATACCAAAGCTCTGATTAACACGGTACACACAAGACAACGCCTTACGCGCTTCTTCCGTGGCATCAAAGTGTTTCGGTGGATCTAAGCAAATATCGCAGTTGCCACATGGCTTCTCACGATACTCACCAAAGTAATTCAATAGCACCTGACGACGACAAGTCTGCGCCTCAGCAAAGGCACTCATCGCATTCAGTTTGTGGGTTTCCACCTGCTTCTGCGGACCATCGTCTTTTTCATCCAACATACGACGCAGCCAACTGATGTCCGCCGGGTCATACAACATCATCGCTTCCGCAGGCAGACCATCACGTCCTGCACGACCGGTTTCCTGATAGTAGGATTCGATGTTGCGCGGGATATCAAAGTGAACCACAAAACGCACGTTTGGTTTGTTGATGCCCATACCGAATGCCACGGTCGCCACAACAATTTGGATGTCATCACGTTGGAAAGCTTCTTGAACATAAGCGCGCTCATCAGCGTCCATACCTGCGTGATAACCAGCAGCACGAATGTGGTTGTTGCACAGCTTCTCAGTCACCATCTCAACTTTCTTACGGCTACCACAATAGATGATGCCGCAATTACCCTTTTGGGTTTCAAGATAACGAACGATTTGCGAAACCGGCTTGTGCTTCTCAACTAAGTTGTAGCGAATGTTAGGACGGTCGAAGCTGCCTAGATAAACCTCTGGATTATTCAGTTGCAGGCGCTCAAGAATATCTCGACGCGTAGCGTCATCCGCCGTCGCCGTCAGCGCCATAAATGGCACATGAGAAAACTGCTGCTTAAGTTGACCAAGCGCGGCGTATTCGGGACGGAAATCGTGTCCCCACTGGGAAATACAGTGCGCTTCATCGACAGCAATCATCGATAGCGGCAGGTTTTCCAAACGCTCAATGAAGTCACGCATCAATACGCGTTCTGGCGAGACGTACACCAACTTAAGATGACCAGTGTGCATGCGGTTATACACGCTGAGCAGCTCTTCACGAGGCATGGTCGAGTTAATGCACTCAGCCGCTACACCGTTGGCTTTAAGCTGGTCCACTTGGTCCTTCATCAGCGAGATAAGCGGAGAGATCACCAAAGTAATGCCAGAGCGAACCAAAGCAGGAATTTGATAACACAGCGACTTACCGCCACCCGTAGGCAGGATAACTAAGCTGTCGCGACCTTCTACCGCGGCGTCAATCACCAACTGCTGACCATCACGGAACTCTTGGTAACCAAACACATCCTCCAACACACGTTGAGGCGTCAAAGGCGAATCAGATTGTTCGGCTAGCAAGGTAGAGGTCATGAAAAATCTCAGATTGGGTCTTAAAAAGAGGTGCTTATGCATGCCACTAGCACGCAAAGTGAGGGCACATTGTAATGGGGTTTCATGGTGAATAAAACCGCAAATTGTTAGGTGATTCAGCTCACGACTCGTATACTGATTTTCTGCTCTATAAAAACTCAATTAGGTGACATCCCATGACACCAGAAGAACAACAACGCTCACGGCAAGGCGTCTTGCTTGCTATTGGCGCGTACACCATGTGGGGCATCGCACCCATTTACTTCAAATCGATTGCTGAAGTCTCGCCACTTGAGATCTTAAGCCACCGAGTGATTTGGTCTTTCTTTTTGCTAGCCGCACTCCTCCATTTTGGTCGCCATTGGCGCTCGGTTCGCGACATCATTAAAAACAAAACCAAGATGATGTTTCTGGTTTCTACTGCCATTTTGGTCGGTGCAAACTGGTTGATCTTCATTTGGGCGGTGAACTCTAATCACATGCTCGATGCCAGCTTAGGTTATTACATTAACCCACTGATCAACGTCTTACTCGGGATGGTCTTCCTTGGCGAGCGTCTACGTACGCTTCAGTGGTTCGCGGTTGTCCTTGCTGCTTGTGGCGTATTAGTTCAGCTGATCGTCTTTGGCTCGGTGCCTGTGGTCGCTATAGCGCTGGCAATGAGTTTCGGCTTTTATGGCTTGCTACGTAAGAAAGTCAGTGTGGAAGCACAAACCGGACTGTTTATTGAAACCTTGGTGATGTTACCTGCTGCAGCAATTTACTTGCTGTTTATTGCGAGTTCACCGACGTCCAACATGCTAGATAACCCAATGCAGCTGAATACCTTGTTGATTGCTGCAGGCGTGATCACTACCCTGCCGCTACTGTGTTTTACTGGCGCAGCAACCCGTCTAAAGCTATCGACGTTGGGCTTCTTCCAATACATTGGTCCAAGTCTGATGTTCTTGCTTGCGGTGCTGATCTACGGCGAACCGTTCACTAGCGATAAAGCCATCACCTTCGCCTTTATTTGGGGCGCCTTGGTGGTATTTAGCTTTGATGGTCTGCGTAATAACCGCAAGTCACGCAAAGCGGCTCGTGCTGCCTGATCGTTTTTTACAAGACATTTAAGAAATTGATGGATAAGCTTGGTCATAATGTGACCAAGCTTTTTTTATTTAATGGAACATATTCAGTACTACGCAACCGACCATGACAATTTGAGTCTGATAGAGGCGAAATACCAGAAATTTGCTTTTCAAAGGCATTACCACCTGGATTTTCATCTCGGTCTGATCACGCATGGTGCGCAGAAGTTCCAATACCAAGGTAACAGCCACCAAGTTGGTCACGGGCAAATTGTGATAATGCCGCCTGATGAGCTGCACGACGGGCAATCTAAGCTCGAAAGTGGCTATGAAGTAAATGTATTTGCGATCGAACCTCACCTATTGAGCGATCTGGCTGATCTTAAGCAAAACGGTCAAATAATACACTTCAACGAGCTGATCATCTCGGATCCACAGATATTTTCACAACTTAGTAACTTACACGGGCTACTTCGTCGTGAAAACCTCAGCCAACTCACCAAAGATTGCCTTCCTTTTGAAGGATTTAACCAACTTTTTGATCGCTACGGATCGCTTGAGCGACAAAAAGTGGTGCCGCTAGGAAACCAATCGCTTGGGACGTTAAAAGATTATCTAATGGCGAACCTTGACCAAGCGGTGCGTTTGGATTCACTCTCAGAGCTGTGCCAACTGAGCCCAACTCAGTTCCAGCGCCACTTTAAAGCGCAAACTGGCATGACGCCTTACGCATGGTTCGCACGCCTGCGCCTCGAACAAGGCATGAAGTTACTGCAAGCTGGTCAATGTGGAACCGACGTCGCCCATCAGATCGGTTTCTACGATCAAGCGCATTTCAGCAAAGCGTTTAAGCAGACCTACGGCGTTTCCCCTTCTCAAGTGACTCGTTAATTTCATTTACCGAGAAAGCTGTCAGTTTTTTACAAGCGCTACAGGTGACTTGCCACGACAATAGCCGCATTAGTTATACTTGAGATGTGTTATGAATGAATCCACCATATTGCTGACGCTCGCCAGCATTCACTTTATTGCCCTAATGAGTCCAGGTCCGGACTTTGCGTTGGTCGTACAAAACGCGACGCGTCATGGTCGTCAAACTGGCTTGTACATTGCGTTGGGATTGTCTGTCGGTATTTTGCTGCACTCTCTGTTCAGCCTGACAGGCGTAAGTTATATCGTCCACCAGCACCCTGTGTTGTACTCCGTGGTGCAACTGCTCGGTGGTAGTTACCTGCTCTACTTAGGTATTGGTGCATTGCGCGCCGTGATCTCAATGATCAAAAATCCACTGGTGGATCAACCTAAGAAGCAAAACAACCTAGTGATCAGTAATAAGCGTCAGGCATTTGCTAAAGGATTTGCGACCAACATTCTTAACCCGAAAGCCTTGGTGTTCTTTATCAGTTTGATGTCGAGCTTAGTCCCTGCAGGTATGTCGATCACTGGCAAAGGTATTGCTTTGGTCATCTTGTTTGGCTTGTCGCTATTCTGGTTCTCTAGCCTTGCATGGATGCTGTCGACACAGCGCTTACAACGTAAATTGCAACAAGCAGGCATCTATATCGACGGTCTGTGTGGCGTGGTATTTACTCTCGTGGGCGGCAGTATTTTGTACCAAACCATCAGCACTTTTATCGGATAAAGTACTGATTTAAAAGCGTAGCACAATCGACATTTCTAAGATTGCTGACTCGACGTGACTCTTCATGACTGCCAAGCTGAAAGCACAAAACTGGCAACATGGAGAGTCATCATGCATTGGACGTTCAACCGACTCGTGACCACGGGTCTTTTTCTTACTTCCCCACTCGTCTTATCTACCTCAGCCTTTGCTAACCAAGCAGCAGATGCCGTTGCGCCGGAGCACAGCACTGGCTTCGAGCAAAAGCAATTGGTTAAAGCCAAAGATTATATGGTCACAGCAGCCAACCCACTTGCCACCCAAGCTGGGGCAGATGTTCTTGCACAAGGTGGTAATGCTATTGATGCCATGGTTGCCGTACAACTGATGCTAGGCTTGGTAGAACCGCAATCTTCTGGCATTGGTGGCGGTGCCTTCTTAGTGTATTGGGACAGTGAGAAACAAAAACTGACTACGTATGATGGACGCGAGACAGCACCGCTCGCCGCGACACCGAAACTCTTCCTAGATGACAAAGGACAACCACTGCAATTTTACGATGCGGTTGTCGGTGGGCGCTCCGTTGCCACTCCTGGCACAGTGAAACTACTGTGGGACACGCACCAGAAATACGGCAAGTTGGAATGGAAAAAGATCATCCAACCTGTGATTACCTTGGCTGAGCAAGGTTTCGAAGTCAGTCCTCGCCTCGCGAGTCTGATTGAGAAAGATGCCAAGCGCCTATCACACTTCCCTGCGACTAAGGCTTACTTCTTTAATTCAGATGGCTCACCAAAAGCCGAAGGCACGTTGTTGAAGAACCCTGAATACGCGCAAACTCTGACGGCAATTGCAGAGCAAGGAGCAAAAGCTTTCTATCAAGGCGATATCGCCACAGACATTATCAAGACAGTACAAAATGCACCGGGCAATCCTGGCGTATTGGCACAACCTGACTTTGATGCGTTCCAAATCAAGCAACGTGAACCGGTTTGTGCGGCTTACCAAAGCTATGACATCTGCGGCATGGGACCACCAAGCTCTGGCGCATTGACGGTTGGACAGATTCTTGCGATCACCGAGCACTACGATCTTAAAGGTTGGGGAGCCGAAAGCGCGAAATCGTGGCAAGTGATCGCCGATGCGTCTCGCCTTGCGTTCGCGGATCGCGGTAAATACATGGCTGACCAAGATTATGTACCAATGCCAACCGAAGGCTTGCTTGATAAAGATTATCTCAAACAACGTGCTGAGCTCATCCAAGTCGGTAAAGCGTTGAGTAAGGTTGAAGCCGGCAACCCTCCTTGGTCGCACGCCATGAACCTAAGCATGGACCAATCAATCGAACTGCCTTCCACCAGCCATTTCAATATCGTCGATAAGCAAGGCAATGTGGTTTCAATGACAACGACCATTGAGAACGCCTTTGGCTCACGCCTGATGGTGCGCGGCTTCTTGCTTAATAACGAACTGACCGACTTCTCCTTCCGCACGCACCAAGATGGTGTGCCAATCGCGAACCGCTTAGAAGCGGGCAAACGCCCACGCTCATCCATGGCACCAACCATTATGATGAAGGATGACAAACCTTACATGGCAATTGGCTCACCGGGTGGCAGCCGCATCATTGGTTACGTCGCACAAGCCATTATCGCCCACACGCAATGGGATATGGACATCCAAAGCGCGATTAATCAACCACGATTACTGAACCGTTTTGGTACTTTAGATATTGAGCAAGGTACTGCTGCAGAAGGCTTACAGCCTGAGTTGGAAAAGATGGGTTTTAAAACTGATGTTCGTGATTTGAACTCTGGACTGCATGCGATACGTATAACAAAAGACGGTCTTGAGGGCGCAGCCGATCCAAGGCGTGAAGGTGCCGCTATCGGGCAGTAAGAGTCTTTCGCTCGACCCCTTGTGCGAGATCTCTCACAAAGGGTTGAGCAAACCTCTCTTTTTTAATGGTAAAACCGTACAACAAAGAACATAAGTCATTGAATTTAATATTTATGTATCTTTTTTGAACGCAAAGAGAGTGAAAAAATGTGAGATTAGCCCGTTGTTGGAAATCGTTAAACACGTAATATTAAACCTGTCGGAAGGATGCTGACACGGAACAGGAAACACCACGGACTTGGTGAACTTCAGGAAGAAGAAACGGTTATTCAGGATGAATAGTCGGGCATGGATTGCAAAATTGGACATTGAACGGAATCAATAGTGACTAGGATGGTTGCTACTAAGGACGGGAAATGGACACCTCTGGACGAGGCAAGGATTTGAACATCAGGATGATGTCAGGGACACCGCTCAGGGAACAAGTGATGAGAGCTAACGAGGATGGTTAGCAGACCAGGATAAGGTCATTAAGGACACCGCTAGGAAGGCGACGTAAGGATTAAGCTGACGGATTCAGCACACTATCATGGATTAGATGCATGGAGCACTCTTAGTAGCCGGATTGCTGCGAGTAAGACTATAACCCCGACGGGCGCAAGCCCTCGGGGTTTTTCTTTGCCTAAAATTTTTCTCAGCAGCTCTACTGAAAACAGACATTCACCAACAACACCAGACTTTCCCTTCAAACAGCATCGTTAAATCGCGCTTTCGCATTCCATTTATCATTCCATTTATCATTCCATTTTTTACTGCATTAGCGACACAAAAACAGCACAAACAAAAAGAGCCGCCGAAGCAGCTCTTAAGTTGATGATACCAATCACAGTAAATAAGTGATCAGAAATAGCGTAGGGAAAATGCTTGAGAACAAGGCGCAATTTTTCGATAAGTAGTTATTCTACAATCAAAAATTGCAACGCAGTTATCGAGTATTTTAACAAGCTAGAATGACCAGTTATTTACTACGATTGGTATGAGTTTTGGGGAAGCCTTACAGTTTCTCTAGTCGAGCGTAAGCAGTCACCAACCATTTGATGCCCTCACCATTAAAGGCAATCTGTACGCGGCTCTGTGGACCACTGCCTTCGAAGTTGATGATGGTGCCTTCACCAAACTTAGGATGCATCACACGAGAACCTAGCGTAAAGCCAGTTTCATTGAAGCTCTCTTTCACTGCCGTTTGGCTAAATCGACCACTGCTTGCAGGACGGCTAACTTGCGCCTTCATGCGTACTTCATCTAGACAAGTTTCTGGCAGTTCACGGATAAAGCGAGACGGTTTATGGTACTTATCCTGACCGTACAAACGGCGCATTTCAGCATAAGTGATGTACAGTTTCTGCATCGCACGGGTCATGCCTACGTAACACAGACGACGTTCTTCTTCTAAACGCCCTGCTTCTTCTGCCGACATTTGGCTTGGGAACATGCCTTCTTCCACACCAACCATAAACACCAACGGGAACTCTAGACCTTTCGCACTGTGCAATGTCATGAGCTGAACCGCATCTTCAAACTCGTCCGCTTGTCCTTCGCCCGCTTCTAGTGCCGCGTGGGTTAGGAATGCCGTCAGCAGTGACATGTCTTCAGCTTCTTCTGGTTTCTCGAATTGGCGAGTTGCGGTAACCAATTCCTCCAAGTTCTCAATACGTGCCTTAGACTTTTCGCCCTTCTCTTGCTCGTACATCGCGAACAAGCCCGAGTATTTGATCACATGGTCAGTTTGGTGATGCAGCGGCATCTCGATGGTGTCGTCTTCTAGTGCCGTAACAAGCTCGATAAAACGGCTCAGAGCACCAGCAGCACGACCAGCAAGCACCTTCTCCTCCAACATCGCTACACTCGCTTCCCACATGGTGCAACCACAGTCACGAGCCGCAAAACGGATGGTTTCAAGCGTCTTATCACCCAAACCACGTGTTGGCGTATTCACTACACGTTCAAATGCCGCATCATCATTACGGTTGGCAATCAAACGCATGTAGCTCAAGGCATCTTTGATTTCCTGACGTTCGAAGAATCGCATACCGCCGTAGATACGGTAAGACAGACCAGCTTGGATTAGTGCTTCTTCAAGAACACGCGACTGGGCGTTGTTACGGTAAAGCATTGCAGCGTCATTCAGAGCTCCGCCCTTGTCTTGCCACTCTTTGATTTTGTTTACCGCAAAACGGGCTTCATCTAGTTCGTTGTAAGCGCTGTAAATCGAGATAGGCTCACCGACAACGCCATCTGTCCAAAGCTCTTTACCCATACGCTCGGTATTATTCGCGATCAGGGCGTTGGACGCTTCCAGAATGGTCTTGGTTGAACGGTAATTTTGCTCAAGACGAATGGTATTCACGCTTGGGAATTCCAGCGTAAACTTCTCAATGTTCTCGACTTTTGCACCACGCCAACCGTAAATCGACTGATCGTCATCACCTACGATCATCACGTGACACTCAGGTCCCGCCATCATACGTAGCCAAGCGTATTGGATGTTGTTGGTATCTTGGAACTCGTCCACCAAGATATGCTTAAAGCGTGCTTGGTAGTGTTCACGGACGAACTTGTTATCACGCAGTAGCTCATGTGCGCGCAGCAAGATTTCCGCAAAATCGACTAAACCAGCACGATCACACGCTTCTTGGTAAGCGGTGTACAACTGCAGATATGTCTTGGTCACTGGATCGTGGTACGCATCAATGTGCGACGGGCGCAGACCTTCGTCTTTCTTGCCGTTAATCCACCATGCCACTTGGCGTGCTGGCCACTGCTTCTCATCGAGGTTTTGCGCTTTGATCAAACGCTTTAGTAGACGCTGTTGGTCGTCACTGTCGATGATTTGGAAATCTTCCGGTAGCTTGGCATCAAGATAGTGCGCACGCAGAATACGGTGACAAATGCCGTGGAAAGTACCATTCCACATACCGCCTGCACTGCCCATCATTAGCTCTTCGATACGTCCACGCATCTCTGCCGCCGCCTTATTGGTAAAGGTTACCGACATGATTGAGAACGGAGATGATTGCTCGACCGACATCAACCAAGCGATACGGTGAACAAGAACGCGTGTCTTACCACTCCCTGCACCAGCAAGGACGAGCAAGTTTTCTAGAGGTGCTGCAACGGCTTCACGTTGTTTGTCGTTCAAACCGTCGAGTAATAGAGATGGATCCATCATGATGAGAGCTACTGGTTATTTATACATAAAAATAGATTATAACCTAAACAACCTCTTCAGATTAGACAAAAATTCATAAAAAATTCGTCGTTTTTTTACTCAACATATCAATAAGTTATATAAATTCCATTCTTTAAAACCATTTGTTTCGAAAATTTTTCTGAAAGTTTTTTAGCCAGTTTCCTATCTTTTAAGTTAAGCAAGTTGATAACAAAAACGCCAAAACAGGCGATTCATCTTGCCAACTTAAAGTAAAGGAAATCATTCAGAGGAATTTATTATGAAAAAGTCGAATCTAGCTGTTACTGCTGCTGTTACTGGTCTTCTAGCTCTTGGTGGCACAATGCTAACTGCAGCTCCAGCTGTCGCTGCTGATAAAGAGAAGTGCTACGGCGTTTCTAAAGCAGGTAAAAACGACTGTGCAACGAAAAGCAGCTCATGTGCTGGTACTTCTAAAGAAGATAACCAAAAAGACGCATTCGTAGTCGTACCAAAAGGTCTATGTGACAAGCTCGTTGGCGGTAGCACTTCTTCTTCATAATCTTTTATCGCTAGCTACTGCAAGGATGCGTTGACGCTCAACCAGCGCATCCTTCTCTTCCCGCCCGCTTTGAAAAGGAGTTTCACGTGAAACACCACACCTTCCACGACCTTGTTGGAGTTGGATTAAGAACCCCTCACCTCGATTACTTTAGCCAAAACAAACCCGAGTTATCTTGGTTAGAAATCCACAGTGAAAACTATTTTCAACCCAACGCTGCAGAGCGCAATCAATTGCAAGCGTTGCGCGAGCAGTATCAAATTAGCTGCCACGGCATTGGTCTGTCACTGGGTTCGGTGAAACGTGTGAATCAAAAGCACCTTGCTCAACTTAAAGCGCTGATTGACTCAATCAACCCGATTCTTGTTTCTGACCATTTGAGTTGGAGTGAAAACGGCGGTCACTACTTTAATGATCTGCTTCCACTTCCGTATACGGAAGAAGCGCTTAAAGTGTTCACTCGTAACGTGAATGAAGTGCAGGATTATTTGCAACGCGAGATTTTGATAGAGAACCCATCTAGTTATGTGAAGTTTCAACATTCGACCATCAGCGAATGGGAGTTTCTCACCGAAGTGCAAAAGCGCACTGACTGTCGTTTATTGCTCGATCTAAACAATGTTTATGTTTCGGCGTTCAACCACGGTTTTGATTGCGACACATACCTAGATGCAATTCCAGCCGACAAAGTGGATGAGATTCACTTGGCAGGTTTTACCATCAAACAACTCGACAAAAGTGAGATATGGATTGATACCCATAGCCGCCCAGTTAGTGACGAAGTTTGGCAACTGTTCGCGCAGTGGACCAAAAAACACGGTCCACGCCATGCGCTGATTGAATGGGACCTGGATATCCCCGCGCCAGAAGTCTTATTAGGAGAAGCGCAGAAAGCATCGCAACTGCTGTTGCAAGGCACACTTCCAAGTGAACAAAGCGAACCAAGGAAGGCATCATGAATCTAGCCACCTTACAAAGCCAGTTTGCTAAAGCCCTACACTATCAAGCACTCGGTGAAGATTGCGATATTGCCAGTGATGAGTTTACCGCTGATGAACGCATGCAGATTTACCGCAATAACTTTATCGTCAGCTTAAGCGAAGTGTTATCTGCGACCTACCCAATGGTTGAAGCGCTACTTGGTGAAGAATGCTTTGAACAGATGGCTCGCCAACATGTTCTCACTTATCCATTAGAGGAAGGAAATGTGGTGCATTATGGCGAAGGTTTTCAAGACACCATCATGCAGTTTAGTCAGGTGATCGCACAAGCCCCTTACAGCCCTGAAGTCGCACGCTTCGAGTGGCATATCGACCTCGCTCGTCAAGCGCAGTATGAACAATCCAGTGCTGCACAATTAAAACCGCTTGCGTTACTTGGCGAAGTGAGTGAAGAGCAACAACCCGCTTTGGTTTTGCACCTCAAACAAGGCTGCCGCAGCTTTTACTCCAGTTATGCAGTATTTGATTTGTTCAGCGCGATTCAAACTGGGCAATTCGAACAACTTAATATCAACCAATTACAGCAAGGTGTCATCTCGATTCAAGCCAATGGAGAAGCCTTGTGTCACGCACTCGATGCCGATGTGTTCCAACTGCTGCAATGTTTAGAGCAGAAACAGAGTTTGAGCGAAATACCTGAAGTTTTACTCGCTCATCTCAATAGCATCATGGCACTCGATCTCGTTGACGGCTTTACATTGAAATCAATCTAAGGAGCACTCTATGACGGATACGGTTAAAAACTTAGTGAATCGGTACGACGATTTAATCAGCACCCTACAAGCTGGCTTTGTCCCTTTACTACTTCTCTTTTGTCGCTTGTGGGTTGCATGGGTGTTCTTCAATTCAGGCCTAATCAAACTCTCGTCTTGGGATAGCACACTGTATTTATTTGAGCTGGAATACCAAGTGCCAATACTGCCATGGGAATTGGCGGCTTACTTAGGAACGGCTGCAGAATTGGTTCTACCTGTGTTCTTGACACTAGGATTGATTACCCGCCCGATGGCTGCGATTCTGTTTGTATTCAACAT
This sequence comes from Vibrio sp. MM46, assembly GCF_027587135.1. Classification (NCBI taxonomy): domain Bacteria; kingdom Pseudomonadati; phylum Pseudomonadota; class Gammaproteobacteria; order Vibrionales; family Vibrionaceae; genus Vibrio; species Vibrio sp. MM46. Next base: position 13,833 of record NZ_JAPPTO010000037.1, on the reverse strand, counting down.
CATCGCCGTGGTCTCTTACCCGCTGTTATGGGAGAAAGGTTTCTATGATCACCAACTTTGGGGATTGATGATTCTTGTAGTAATTGTGTGGGGACCAGGACCATTATCCCTCGACCACATACTGAAGAAGAAAATCACTCACTAAAAAAATCCCCGCATGATGCGGGGATTTTTTTATTATTTATTTAAGTAAGCCAGTAGCTCTTCAGGTGAGATACCCTGCTTCGCGAGATCTTTTGCCATCTGCTCTACTTGCTCGCCTTTACGTGACTCAATCACTTGCTGAAATTGGTACACGATATCGCGTAGGACTGGCACTGGAACTTGTTTTGCCGCGCTACGAATGCGCTCAGAGCTTTGGTTACCTAATTCGTTAAGCAACTTACCAAACATCACCTTTTCTGGTGACTCTTCCATTTGCTCTAGGATACGAGCCATTTCATACGTGGTTAACGACATTACTTTATGAGTTCCGTTATGGTGTCGAGAAAAGTTTGAACGACAAATATACACGCGTTAAGTACATTGGAAAATACTAAATTATCGAGTTTTACGCATTCGCCAATTTCGCATGCCAGTTCTTACCAGCTTTGCTAAACAGAATCACTAATGCAGGAAGCAATACCCACATATGAATCGCAATCAGAGTTTGTGGATCCAGTGATAAACGCTGTAGCGTACCCACCAACAAACCAGAGCCACTCATTTGGAACAAACCAAGTAGTGCAGCCGCAGTACCCGCTTTATCACCAAACGGTTCCAACGCTTTACCTGCTGCTGCGCCAAGAATCCAAGCAAAGCCGACCGATGAGATAAAGATTGGTAGCATGAAAGACAGTGCCGTATGGTGCTCTTTCATCACCATCATGATCACGCCAGCAATTGCCAGTAAGCAGATACCAACAACCAGTGAATTGTGTGTGCCCCAGCGATCCATGAACTTAGGCGCAAGCATACAAGCAGCAATGTTGAACGCCGCATTCAGACCAAACCAGAAGGTGAATTCATTCATCGATAGTCCCATGCCTGTCATCAACACTACAGGTGCAGACGTTACATAAGCAAGAATGACCGCCATCGCCATCAAACACAGTGAAGCGTGGAAGATGAATGATGGTGTGCTCAAGACTGCCCAGTAACGGCTCAATTTAAATACCGCCTGCTTTTCAGTTGCTGGGTTGGTTTCCTTCATTCCAAGGAACATCATCGCACCTGCAATTACAGCGAAACCCGCCATAAAGCTGAAGTTTGCACGCCAATCAAATTGTTGGGTTAACCAACTACCAAGAATCGGTGCTAATGCTGGGATAAAGCAGATCGCACCGTTGAGGTAGCTGATCATTTTGCCGCTTTTTTCCGGGCCAAAGATATCGCGAACTGTTGCAAAGGCTGCTACAGATGTTGCACAAGCACCCAAGCCTTGTAGCAAGCGAGCCGCCAACATCCACTCAATATTTTGAGCACTCCACGCCAATAAAGCGCTCAATGCGTAGATGGTGATGCCTCCCAATGCAACAGTTCGACGTCCGAGTTTATCTGCCAAGGGACCAGCGAATAGCTGACCAACGCCCATAGCAAATAGGAACCAAGTGATGGTGTCTTGTGCCAATGCATTTTCTACCTGAAAAGTGGACGCGATAAGAGGCAAAGCAGGTAGATAGATATCAATCGCAAGCGGACTGAACAGAACTAACATGGTCAACAGCGCCATCTGTTTTTTGCTATTTGTAATATGGCTAGACACAAAACACTCCAAATTGAACAAGAACTTTTGAGCAAAGCTTAATCATCTGATGATATGAATGGAAATGATGTATACTCATGACCATTATTCCAATGGGGAAAATCACTGTGAACGTAGAGAAACTGGCACGCATCGACCTCAATTTGCTGGTCTGTTTTAAAGTGCTGATTGAAGAGTTGAATGTCACCCGAGCCGCCCACCGACTGTGCTTGAGTCAGTCTGCCGTAAGTAAATCCTTAGCGAAATTACGTACCCAATTTGATGATCCTCTATTCACTCGAAACTCACACGGATTGACGCCAACACCGCGCGCATTGTTCCTTAAACCGAAACTGGATCTGTTGATAAACCAACTTGAGGTGCTGACTCACCCCGAAGAGTTCTCGCCACAGAGCAGTGAGTACCGTTTTCAAATCGCAGCGGTAGAGAGTGTCTACCCGCTCATTCTGCCCCACTTCTTGCCAGCAATATTCCAACAAGCGCCAGGCGTGACCATAAGCACCCACTCTTGGTCGGAACAAACGTTCAAGATGATTCAACGCGGTGAAATCGATTTAGGCATGACAGGTCGAGATATCGACATCAACGATGCCAAGCTGACTATGCTGCCGCCCGATGACATTTGTGAACAGGAAATCTATCGCGACCACCAAATGTGTATCGTGCGTAAAGACCACCCGGCTTTGCGTGGTAACTGGAACTTAGAAGCTTACCTAGCCCTGCGTCATGTACAGGTGCGTTGTGATGGCAACGACCGTTGGTTGCTCGACTATCGTTTAGCCGACATTGGTCGCGAACGTGATATCGCAGTCACCGTACCGGACTTTAACAGTGCCGCCAGTTTGTGTTCTTACACCGATTTTGTGTTTACCGCGCCAAGCCACTTTGTGAAGTTGGCAGCCAAACAACACGACATGGCGTTACTGCCGCTGCCACTCGAATTCCCGCCAATGGCTTACACTTTGTTCTGGCACCGAGACAGAGAAAATGACCCAGCTTTAACTTGGCTACGTACCATGATCACGCAAAAAACCGATCATCTTAGATAAAAATCCCGGACGCGATTTGCGCTCTTACGGTAAAATGAGTAGCTTAACAGTCGATAGTCCTTTTTGGCTCATCTATGGTCTGTTGTACTCCGACTCTATTGAAGTGATTGCGAACCTCAATGGAATCGTAAACTGCATGAAGCAGATGGAAACAGCTCCCACACCTGAGCATGAAGGAGCGGTAATTTGAAGGAATAACACAGATGCACAACGATACCCAAAGCCGCGTGAATGCAATTCGCGAATGGCTAGCACAACATAATATTGATGCCCTACTTGTCCCACATGAAGACGAGTACTTGGGCGAATACGTACCAGCTCACAACGAGCGTTTACATTGGCTAACTGGTTTTACCGGTTCTGCTGGTGCTGCGGTAATCACCAAAGACAAAGCCGCTATCTTTGTTGATGGTCGCTACACGGTACAAGTCACTAAGCAGGTTCCTGCTGATCTATTCGAATACCGTCACCTAATTGAAGAACCAGCACTAGATTGGATTACAGACCATCTTGCAAATGGCGCGTCTGTGGCAATCGACCCTCGCATGCACAACTCTGCTTGGCTAGACATGGCACAAGCAAAACTTGCAGGCGCACTTGAGCTTAAGATTCTCGCCAGCAACCCAATTGATGAGCTGTGGCACGACCGCCCTGCTCCTGTGGTTTCTGATGTTCGCCTAATGGCAACAGAAGCGGTTGGACAATCAAGTGAAAGCAAACGTCAAGAAATCGCAGAGCTGGTGAAAAAAACCGGCGCAGACAGCGCAGTGATCACAGCACTTGATTCTATCTGTTGGTTACTCAACGTTCGTGGTCTTGATGTATCACGTCTACCAGTTCTGCTTTCTCACGCGATTCTGCATTCAGATTCAAGCGTGGAATACTTCCTAGATCCAGCTCGCCTACCTGCTGAGTTTGACGCTCACGTTGGTTCTGGCGTAACAGTTCATCACCCAGAAGCATTACAAGCACGACTAGAAACTCTAACTGGCAAGAATGTACTGGTTGACCCTGCGACAAGTAACGCATGGTTTAAGTTGGTTCTACAAAATGCTGGCGCATCAGTGGTGAGTAAAGCTGACCCATGCCTAATGCCAAAAGCGGCGAAGAACGCAGTTGAAATCGCAGGCATGAAAGCATGTCATATCCGTGATGGCGTTGCGATGAGCAAGTTCCTATCTTGGTTAGATGCAGAAGTCGTTGCAGGTAACCTGCATGATGAAGCGACGCTTGCAGACAAGCTGGAAGCGTTCCGTAGCGAAGACCCGACACTTATGGATCTTAGCTTCGATACTATTTCGGCAGCAGGTGGCAACGCGGCGATGTGTCACTACAACCACGAGAACCAACCTGAACCTGGCAAGCTAGAACTGAACACGCTTTACCTAGTGGATTCAGGCGGTCAGTACCTAGATGGCACAACAGACATCACGCGTACAATTGCGATCGGTCAGCCTTCACAAGAGATGATTAAACAATTCACTCTTGCGCTAAAAGGTCACATCGGTGTTGCACGTGCACGTTTCCCGAAAGGCACTCGTGGTTACCAAATCGATACGCTAGCTCGTCAGCACCTATGGGCGGAAGGCTACGATTACGATCATGGTACTGGTCACGGTGTTGGTCACTTCCTAAGTGTTCATGAAGGTCCAGCGAGCATTTCGAAGAAGCAAATCGATGTGCCTCTAACAGAAGGTATGGTGCTATCCAACGAGCCAGGTTACTACCGTGCAGATGCGTTTGGTATCCGTATCGAGAACCTAGAGCTTGTTGTTGAAACCCCAACTAACGGTGACTTCCCTGTTCTGTCATTTGAGTCGCTAACACGCTGCCCAATCGACAAGCGCAACATCAACGTTGATATGCTAACTCGTCCAGAACTTGCTTGGCTGAATGATTACCATCAGAAAGTATGGGATGAGATCAGCCCACTTGTTGAAGGTGATGTGAAAGAGTGGCTTCGTCAAGCAACGCTACCAGTAGCACACAGCTAGAAGCTAGAAGCTAGAAGCTAGAAGCTAGAAAAAGTAGAGGGTTGATGTTTTACATCAACCCTCTTTTTTTGCTTATGTTTCACGTGAAACATAACGATGACCAGTGGCTTTCTTTGCTACTTAACCAGAATACGCCGAGTGCCAATCTCGCCATACTGGGTCAAATCCTTTCGCTCGAATCATATCTTCCACAGAACCCGCGCTTCGCTCATCGCTGATCTCAAACTGCTCGAGTTCAACATCATCCATCGCATAACCACCCGGCTGAGTTTTCGATGCCGCAGACATACTGGTAATACCTAACGGCAATGCATTGTCTCTGAACTTCGGTGATTCGCGAGTCGATAATGACAATTCCACTTCTGGATTCAATAAACGATAAGCGCAAATCAACTGCACAAGCTGCTTATCCGTCATGACTGATTTTGGTTGGAGCGCGCCCTCACAAGGACGCAAACGCGGGAAAGAAATCGAGTAACGGGTCTGCCAATACGTGCGCTCAAGATAGTCCAAGTGCGCTGCCACATAAAAGCAGTCGGTACGCCACTCTTCCAAGCCTATCAAAGCGCCAATACCGATCTTATCAATACCCGCCATTGCAAGACGATCGGGTGTATCCAATCGGTATTCGAAATCCATCTTATTGCCACGCAAATGGTGCTCGGCGTAAGTCGAAGGATGATACGTTTCTTGATAGACCATCACCGCATCCAAACCCAATATCTTGAGCTCTGCGTATTCGTCTTGATCTAGTGGCTGTACTTCCATCGCCAAATAGTTAAAGCGCTTCTTAATCATCGGCACCATTTCACGGAAGTATTTCATGCCCACTTTGGTTTCGTGTTCGCCAGTCACCAGCAATACGCTATCAAACTTCATGCGTTTAATAGCTTCAACTTCTGCAGCCACTTCGTCCCTATTCAAAGTACGACGCTTGATTCTGTTCTCCATTGAGAAGCCACAATAAGTACAAGCATTGGCGCACAAGTTAGAAAGGTACAGTGGAATGTAAAGCGACATGGTATTACCAAAACGCTTGCGAGTTGCCGAGTATGACAACTGCGCCATTTGCTCTAAGTACGCTTCAGCCGCTGGTGAAATTAGCGCTTTAAAGTCTTCCAAATCACGTTTGGGTTTATTCAATGCTCGCTCGACATCTTGTGCCGTTTTCGCGTAGATCGACATCGATATGTCATCCCAATTAAGCTGCTTAAATTGTTCAACGAAGCTCATGTTTTCCTCGCTTAATAGCTAAACCAATCTAGGACTAAAGCTCATCTAGGAATGACGTCAGTGGACTCGACGCAACCGCATGAGAAACCTTACCGGCAAGTCCGGCTTCATAAGCCATACGTCCCGACTCTACCGCCAACTTAAATGCCTTCGCCATCGCAACGGGATCGCTCGAAGCTGCAATCGCAGTATTGACAAGCACAGCATCCGCACCCATTTCCATCGCACGCGCGGCATGTGAAGGAGCGCCAATACCCGCATCCACAACCACAGGAACATTAGCTTGGTCGATAATAATCTCTAGGAAATCGTGAGAAACTATCCCTTTGTTGGAACCAATCGGCGCACCTAATGGCATGACTGCAGCACAGCCTACTTCTTCCAATCGTTTACACAGAACCGGGTCAGCATGACAATAAGGAAGGACAATGAAGCCCTCACGAACCAGTTGCTCAGCGGCTGCAAGTGTCTCAATTGGATCGGGCATCAAGTACTTCGGGTCTGGATGAATTTCCAGTTTTAGCCAGTTTGTACCTAACGCTTCTCGCGCCAGTTGCGCAGCAAACACAGCATCTTTAGCATTCTTTGCACCTGAGGTGTTCGGCAATAAGTTCACACCCGATTGTACTAACGGCAGCAAAATATCGTCTTGTTGGTCGTTCACATCGACACGCTTCAACGCCATGGTCGCAAGTTGAGATCCCGACACTTGAATCGCTTCTGCCATTAATCGGCTGTTGGCAAACTTCCCTGTTCCCGTGAACAGTCTTGATTCGAATTGTTTATCACCAATTTTAAGCATCGACTTTAACCCCCTGCGATCGCTTGAAACAAAGAGATGCTATCTCCCTGTGAAAGAACTGTGCTAGTCCACTCACTGCGCGGCACAACATTGTTATTAATTGCAAAAACACAGCCCATTTCAGGCAGCGCAAATTGACTAATGATTTGCTGTAGATTCGACTCACTGGCAACTTGATGTGACTGGTCATTGATGACAATAGTGATCACATCTAAGTCAGCAGCGGTCATTTGTGTTGTTTGTTGTTCTGATAACGTCATTGCTTCCTACTCTCTTAATTCTGCCCATTACTCGTAAGCTAAATCTGAGCACACACTTGGCACTGTTTATCTTTACTTATCACCATGGTTTGCCATTGCAGTTTCAATCCATCAAACAGGTGTAACTTGGCAGTCTCGACATGAAACTTTCCCGTCGCCAGTTTTTGAATTGCCGCTATCGCTTGGTAGTTACCAAGTGTCCCCACCACCGGACCGACGACACCGCTCTCACTGCACTTTTGCGTTTGCGGTAATTCGTCGAACGGATACAAACAGCGGTAACAGGCTTTACTCTGCGCTTCTTGTTCACTTGGTGTTTGGTAATCAAAGACAGCGAATTGCCCTTGCCAACCAATTGTTGCCGCCGAGATGAGCGGCGTATTTTGTTCGAAACAAACTTGGTTAATGAGCTGGCGCGTTGGCATGTTATCGGTGCAGTCGAGCACCACATCCGCCAGCATCACCTCAAGCTGGAGCTGTGCTTTGTCTAATCGCTTATTGAGAGCACGAACTTGGACCATAGAATTAAGTTCATTGAGTTGCTTTACAGTCGCTTTTGTTTTCGCAACTTGGAGGTCTTGTTCACGATAAATGATCTGACGTTGTAGGTTACTGCTATCAACTTCATCGTCATCAACCACAACCAATTTACCAACACCCGCTGATGCCAAGTACAAACTCGCAGCGCTCCCTAACCCACCACAACCGATGATCAGCACATGCGATTTGCTCAAACGCTCTTGCCCAATTTCGGCAATTTCAGGAAGAGCGACTTGGCGCTGATAGCGAAGGAACTGCTTATCCGTGAGCATGTTCGCCTCTCTTGGTATGCGCTAATTCACTATTCTGATCAGTAAACGTTAGCTGTCTTTCCTTCATCAGTTGTGCGAAGAACTCGATAACGGATTGAGGTGATTCTGCCAACGTAATAGCACGCACAACTGCCAAACTAGAAACACCTGTTTGCCAAACTTGGTTTGCATTAGATTGGTCAATGCCACCAATCGCGACCGTCGGAAAGCCAAGCACATAGTCACTATCTGCTTTGTCTTTTGCAGGATGGAAAACCGACTCTGTGTTTGTATAAGGAATGCTATCAATCAGCTTTTGATAAAGTGCCAAGCGCACCAAGCCTTGTGGTTTCGATGGCATCTGTTTTGTGGTGGTTGGGAAAATATGCCCTAGCGCGATGTAGCTAGGATGAATTTGTACGATGCGCAGTAGTTCGTAATAACCATGCGTAGAAAGACCAAGACGAATGCCGGCTTTAGTTATCTGAGCCAAATTCGATTCTTCTATGTCTTCTTGTCCTAGGTGAACGCCATAAGCGCCATGCTTTATTGCCAACTGCCAATAGTCATTGATGAACACTTGTGCTTGATACTGACGACCTAGCTCAATTGCTCGAATGATCTGTTGTTCTAAATCGGCTTGTTGTGGGTTCTTGATTCGCAGTTGAATAGTGTTGATGCCTAGTGGCAGCAGACGCTCAATCCAAGCAACATCATCAACGACTGGATAGAGCCCTAGACTTTGCTTAGTTAGAGTTGGAAAGCTAACACTCTCGCCTTGTGCTGACCAACCAACTTGAATACCTAGTCGGTTATCTTCCAGTACAGGTGTGGGGAAATCATCAAATTGGTCGGCCCACTGAGTAGCTCTTCCCTCGTCAAGGTTGTCATGCAATAGTGTTTCACGTGAAACATTCGCTTGTTGAGTTAGCATTCCTCGAGCAAGTGTTAACGCATCTTCGATAGGAAAATCGAGTACTGTCAGCGTTACAATCCAAGCAAGGTGATGTTCGGGATCGAACATTGCGTTGAGTTTGGACTTAACAGAGAGCGCTCTCACTTCGTCGTTAATTGGGTGACGCCAGATATCAAGCTGAAGCACTTTCTCCTTTTCATCGGATACCTGCGTATCAGCAATGCCAATATAAATCGCTTTCGACGGTTGCTTAGCACACGCTTCTACCGATAAAGCAGAGCGATAATAGAGCACAAATGAACTCTCATGCTCAGAATCATAACCATCAATAAGATCTGTCGTTATGCGTGTGTTCTGTTGGTCGCGAACAAGCTGAATAGATTGAGTTGGGCTCACACCCAACTCAATGTCTTCGATGCTAAAACCCTGTTCTTTCGCCAACAACAAACATTGCTGAACTAAACCTGTCAGTTCAATCAATGATGACGGAATAAGGATTTTGCTCATTAGTCACTTACCTCGGCATGTGCTGCTGGGTGGTATAGCTCAGAACCTGTATCTCTAAATTCTTGCGATTTCTGACGCATCCCCTCAAGAGGATCATCAAGCATTTTGATTGAGATAGCTTGGTCCGCAGCAACTTGCTCAGTATCTTTCGCGTATTCTCGTACCTCTTGCGAAATCTTCATCGAGCAGAACTTTGGTCCACACATCGAACAGAAGTGAGCAACTTTTCCAGACTCTTGAGGCAAGGTTTCATCATGGAAAGCACGAGCGGTATCTGGGTCGAGCGACAAGTTAAATTGGTCTTCCCAGCGGAACTCGAAGCGAGCTTTAGAAAGTGCGTTATCACGAACTTGAGCACCAGGGTGTCCCTTTGCCAAATCAGCGGCGTGCGCAGCAAGCTTGTAAGTGATCATACCTACCTTTACATCTTCTTTGTTCGGTAAGCCAAGGTGTTCTTTAGGAGTTACATAACAAAGCATCGCACAGCCATACCAACCAATCATCGCAGCGCCAATACCTGAAGTAATATGGTCATAACCAGGAGCAACGTCTGTAGTCAGTGGACCAAGGGTGTAGAAAGGAGCTTCATGGCAATGCTCTAACTGCTCTTCCATGTTCTCTTTGATCATATGCATTGGAACATGACCAGGGCCTTCAATAATCACCTGTACGTCATATTCCCACGCAACCTTGGTCAATTCGCCAAGAGTACGAAGCTCTGCAAATTGCGCTTCATCGTTAGCATCTGCAACCGAACCAGGACGCAGACCATCACCGAGAGATAGTGCGACATCGTACTTAGCACAGATTTCACAGATCTCTCGGAAGTGGGTATATAAGAAGCTTTCTTGGTGATGCGCTAAACACCATTTCGCGATGATAGAACCACCACGAGAAACGATGCCAGTAACGCGTTTTGCTGTCATTGGTACATAGCGAAGTAGTAAACCGGCATGAATAGTGAAGTAGTCAACGCCCTGCTCTGCTTGCTCAATCAGAGTATCGCGCATCACTTCCCAGTTAAGGTTTTCCGCCACACCATTCACTTTCTCAAGCGCTTGGTACATAGGTACAGTACCAATCGGAACCGGACTATTACGCAGAATCCACTCGCGAGTTTCATGGATGTTACGTCCAGTAGAGAGATCCATAACGGTATCACCACCCCAACGCGTCGCCCACACTAGCTTCTCTACTTCTTCCTCAATCGAAGACGTCACCGATGAGTTACCAATATTGGCGTTCACTTTGACCAAAAAGTTACGTCCAATGATCATTGGTTCAGATTCTGGGTGGTTGATATTAGAAGGAATAATCGCGCGACCTTCGGCGACTTCTTTACGCACAAACTCGGCGGTAATATCTTTTGGAAGATTCGCTCCGAAGCTTTGACCCGGATGTTGTTGATTCAGCACTTCATCGCGGTATTGAGCACGCCCCATATTTTCACGTAGAGCGATATATTCCATTTCCGGGGTGATTATACCCTTGCGAGCATAGTGCAATTGAGTCACGCACTGCCCATTTTTGGCACGTCGAATACGTGGCAGATTTCCGTAACGAAGCTCGTCTAGCGTTTCGTCTTCTAAGCGCTCTTTGGTGTACACCGAGCTTACTTCATCAAGTAGCTCAGTATCAGAGCGCTCTTCAATCCACTCTTCTCTCAGCTTAGGTAAACCGTTGTAGAGGTCTATGGTGTGATTTGGGTCTGTGTATACACCCGAGGTATCGTAAACGCGTACTGGCTCATTAGGCTCGAAAATAGGCGCTTCTTTTGTACCTCCAATAAGGCTATCAGCGAGTGATATTTCACGCATTGGCACACGAATATCGGGACGTGAACCCTCTACGTAGACTTTGCTTGAATTTGGGTACGGTTGTACCGAGAGTGTATCAATGAACTGTTTTGCTTCCAGTCTCGCTTGCTTGCGACTCGACATAGCATTTTTCCTTGCTTTGTTATGCTTAGATAAAAAGTATTGGGATAAAAATGCTTGGCGGATAGATGCGACAAGAGGAATCGAATTAAGGACAAGTTGAGCGAGTACTCTTCGTCTATAACAACATTCGACTATTTGATAGGTCGACCAGATAGAACCCTGGTGTAGATATCTTCTCTTGTTCCCTTCGCAGATTCTAATCTGATCAGGTTCAACGGATCCCGAATTAACGGTCTCAGCCTTATGGCACTCCGACAAGTAAAATCAGTATATAAAAACGGCTTGGTTAAACCAAGCCGACCTGATTAAGATTTGAGTATTTTTGCTAGCTACGCATCAATAATTGGAAACCAATCCACGCAGCTGAAATGCTTAACACGACATTCAGCAATACGTTCAATCCCATCTTAAAGAAAGCGCCCTGCTGCATAAGCAACACGTTATCCATTGAGAAAGTAGAGAATGTGGTTAATGCGCCCAAAAAACCAAGACCGATGATTTGACGCCATGGGTCAGTGACCATCAACTCAGTTTCAAACGCAGCAATCAGTAGACCCATAATAAATGAGCCAACAACGTTCACGGTCAAGGTACCGTACGGAAAACCACGACCGAGTAGCATCACACAAAGTTCAGAAATTAAGTAACGAGAACATGCACCAAATGCGCCACCCAATGCAATAAAACCCAAAACGGATAGTTGTCCCATAATTCCCCCAGAAAAGTTAATGGCGACATTGTAATCAAATTTACGGCAATAGTGATTATACAATCTTAGAATTCAGCAAAGTATAGCGCTTAAAACTTATCAAGATTTAAAAAGTTACAGGAGTCACTTTACTTCGATGTACCCCATCAAACCCGTCTTCATGTGTTCGATCACATGACAATGGTACATCCAACGTCCTGGGTTATCTGCAACAAATGCCGCTTTCGCGCTGCCGTTTTTTCCAAGTAAGACCGTATCGGTATGAAACGGTTCATCGAGTTTTTTGCCATCTAACTCAAGAACAGTAAATGTGTGCCCATGAAGGTGAATAGGATGATGATATTGGGTGACGTTCTTAAGGTTGAAGATATAGGTTTTTCCGAGCTCCAATGTTGAAAGCGGCGCTGGAATATTATCTTTACTCATTCCCTCCCAAGCTCGTTTGTTCATCAGCCAAAACTTAGGCATCGCTTTGCCCGATTTGTCGGCAGGAGTTACCGCCCCTTCCCATTCAAACACATAATCAATTTGCTCAGCATTTTCTAAATCAAGATCAGGCACAGGGTTTAGAGGCAATAAAGGCAGTTTCTGATTACTCGGCAGGTCAGACTCAACAATATCAAACTCACACAAAGGAAATGGGAAACGTCCTTTCATTTGACGCACATAAACACGTTCTCCAGCCTTCGGAGCAATCAATCCGACATCTAACCTCATTCCCGGACCAATTTTGTGCTGAGTGAGCTTATAAGGCGTTTTAACAGGATTACCATCTATAGCAATAACCCAAGCCTCTACGCCTTCTATAGCGATCGGGTAAGTAATGGTGTTATCGACATTAGCAATTCTTAATCGCGTGGTAGCATTCTGCTTCAACGCATAAACAGGCTCATGCACACCATTGACGCTACTCCACTCTCCTGGCGTTCCCATTCGTGCACTCAAGCGCGGCACCATTAGATTCTTCCACTGACCTTGTTTGTCTAAATGCCAATGCTTGAGGACGACTTCATGCTCTTCATTAAATAGAACGGGTTCTGCCTCTTCAACAATGATTAGCCCGACTAAGCCCATCCCAAGTTGCTTAACGCTATTCATGTGTGGGTGATACCAAAATGTGCCCGCATCTGGTGGTGTAAATTCATAAACGAATGTTTCACCTGGCATGATAGGCGGCTGGCTCAAGAAAGGGACACCATCCATTTCAATAGGGATTCGTAAGCCATGCCAGTGGATTGTAGTCGGCTCTGAAAGCTTGTTAGTAAACCGAATAATAACTTTCTCGCCTTGGCGACAACGAATCGTAGGCGCTGGAATCGAGTCATTAAATGCAAGTACATCCGTGGTAAACCCTGGTACCAATTCAGCAGTAGAAGGCTCTGCAGTGATGTCGTATATACGCTGACCCTGTTTATTAGTGCTCTCGGATAGAGAACATGCAGGCATAACGGTAAGCGCAGAGATCGCTAAGGAAGATTGAAGAAAGCGTCGACGAGATATATCCATGTATTTAGTCACTCATTATTCCAATTGATGTGAGTGTAACTAAATATTAATAATGATTCTCAGTTATCTTTTAAAGATGTGCAGTCATAATGCTCAGATTCAGAGATTATAAATGAAGATCTATATTTAATGGTCACTAACAAGATAGTAAGCACCCACACACATATGGCAAGTAAGTAAAAGAGATCGGTTTAAGAAGAAGAGAGTCTAATGGTAAATAAGGCTAGAGCAAGTAGGAAATTGAAGTCTCTAGAAACGACGAAAGCCTTGCTATTTCTAGCAAGGCTTTCTAAATAAGTGGCAGAGCGGCTGGGCTTGCACGCAATTGGACTCGCACACAAGCGGAGTTCATACACCAATAGGTGAATTTTAATTGTCAGAT
>NZ_JAPPTO010000036.1:0-37113 GCF_027587135.1 Vibrio sp. MM46 | reverse complement strand
GCTTTACTCGGAGGTACAATGGAATTACCAACATTTAAGTATCATCCAGATCCCATTAAAACGGGTGCTTTAGAAGTTACAGATGCAAATTGTGAATGTTGTGGTGTCAGTCGTGGCTACAGGGCAACTTCTACTATTTACTCTGAGCATGACATAGAAACTATTTGTCCCTGGTGTATTTCTGATGGCTCGGCGGCGAAGAAATTTGACGGAGAGTTTGCTGATCCACATCCATTGATGAAAGCTAGACTTGATAAGTCTGTGGTGAAGGAAGTTTGCGAGAGAACTCCAAGCTATATTTCATGGCAGCAAGAAGTGTGGCTATCGCACTGTGGCGATGCTTGTGAATTTCATGGAGATGCAGAGAAGTCTGATCTATTACAGGTAAAAGACGCTGAATTAGAGGTTTTACTAAACGATCAGCTAATAGGTATTAATGAGTGGCATCAAATAGTCACTTACTATGAAAAAGGTGGAAACCCAGCAATCTACAAGTTCAAGTGTAGATCATGTGGCATTTTTATTATGCGTTGGTTTTAGTGTTTAAGGTGATATGCGGCGGCTTCGGTATTGCGTTGCTCACACCTTAACAGGGCGTTATGCGCACAAATTCATGTGCATTTTTTAGTCACTTGATTGTTTTCATTGAATAAAATAATTTAATACGTGCAACGTTTCGTATATGATTCCGAACCTTGTTGAATTATTGAGTTGAAGAGATGACCACTGCAATTGCACGAGAACATGAATTCTTTGCTGTTGATTCTAAATGGTCTTTATCTTCTGCACCAAAACTCGAGCTAGTTGACCACCCTATAAAAAAATATGTTTATAGTGAACAAGGGGAGTCACTGACCTTGTTTGCAGGAGACGAGCTTCCGATATTGCTGTACCAAGCAAAACAGCTAAACCTAATTAGTAGTGAGCGATTTATTAGTTTAATTTCCAGAGCTGCTTCATGTGGTTCTGAAGTTGAGCAACTTACACTTGATGCGTCAGATGGTGAGTTTTTATCAAAACCACCATACTACATTGGTCGAGTTGCGTATTTAGGCTCTGGTGGAGAGTTTGCTGCGTTGTTTAATCACTCAAGCCGCACCGAGCCGAGTTATAAATTGACAGATACTTGCTGTGTTGAAAGAGCTTTGAATTTTGCATACCTGAAAGATGAGATGTTCTCAGGAGGCAATGTAAACAAAAAGATCTGGCAAGCACCTACATTTGATAATACAATTGATACAGAGACTAGTGCTTACAAGTCTCTATTACTAGAACGTTTGAGGACATTGATCATGCTAATTGGAACCCCTGCTGAAGCTATTGAGTTAGCTGCTGCAAAAAAAGGCGTAGTTCCACCATTAAGAACTTCGCCAGCTGGTAGCGTTACAAAAGTGAGCGTATCTGCTGCTGTGGATTTTTTAAGCGAACAGCAAGAGATCAGAGAAAAGCTCCTTAGAAAACGCCTAGCAAAAGTAAATTGCTAACATTCCCCTGATTAACAAAGCGTCGAAATCTTCGGCGCTTTTTTGTGCGTATAACAAACTGTTTAAGAGTGATTCGCAACGCGTGGCATTTTTACTATGCGTTGCGTTTAGTGTTTAAGGTGGTATGCGGAAGCATTGGTATAGCGTTGCTCACACCTTAACAGGGCGTTAAGCAGTCATAGGTAAGTGAGGAAAGTTAATTGGTTGACTATGAGAAGATGTTCGAAGAACTAGTTCAATACAAAAACGGAATTAATGTTCATTCTGTTAACGTGATTGATAGTTCTATCCTTCACTTGGACGATAAAGCTAAATTATCAAGTGTTGGATTGGGAAAGTATGAAATACTGACTTTTTATGTTGATGGACAAACATATTGTAATGGTACTTTGAACCAAAATGTAAATTTAGAAGGTTGCTTGGTTAATATCCAAACTGAAAACGGTATTGAGCAAGTGATATTCATACCTTCTGAAGTGCCCTACGAAAGTAGCATTCCTCCGGAATATCAAGAAGACTGGTCGTATATGTTGAAGCTTATTGCTCTCGCTCATGAGCTAGGGCATGCGTCAGATATTCAGCGAGCAGATGGTAACTTCAAACTGGAAAATAAGAAAACAGTAAATTTAGTCGGTGCCGAAGCCTACGCGAATGCATATGCTCTTGAGTATTTGAACAAAGTTAACGCGCCCGTCGCAAGAAACACTCTTGCTCGAGCAATTTCCCGAGCTTCCTCTTCAACTAAGGCATTCGAGAAAGAACTTTATTCGTGCGTCTGTAAGCAGATAGGGAAAGGGCGTCTTAAACGTTGGGCTGCTGCTTAACAAATTGTTCAAGAGTGATTCGGCACGCGTGGCATTTTTACTATGCATTAGTTTTAGTGTTTAAGGTGGTATGCGGAGATTTCGGTGTTGCGCGCCTCACACCTTAACAAGGCGTTAGGCAGTACAATAAATGGACGTCTACTTCTACTTTAATTTGGTAAATTATTAGATATTCCGTCTCAATTCTATGTACTGATAATGCAGGTATTCTCGTATTTTGGCAGCATCCCCGTTTTAGGTGGGAGATTAGTCATGTATTTAGGTTTTGCTATTTTGTGCTTTCTTTATGTTTCGGCGACGAGTGTTGTTATTTATGAAAACTATGCGGAACCTCGAGGGTGGAGTGTAGGTGCGTGGTTTTCGGGATTGACGATACTTGTATTAGCTTCATTGATAACTGCCTTTGCGTGTTTGATTTTAAGCTACACCCTTTATGTTTGGTGGACGCCAATCTTGTTATTCCTAATAGGTTCAAGTCTTGCTCAATCTTTTATTGCTAGTTTAAAAGTAAAGAGTCAAGCGTTCGCATTTGTTGGGTTAATTCTTGGATGGGGACTTTTATACGGAGTCGTTCTGTAAGAACTACCTAACAAATTGTTCAAGAGTGATTCGGCACGCGTGGCATTTTTACTATGCGTTAGTTTTAGTGGTTAAGGTGATATGCTGCGGCTTTGGTATTGCGTGCCTCACACCTTAACAAGGCGTTAGGTGCTCATGTGGAAAATAGGAAGTTCTATGCAAATTAGGGAAGTCAGAGTTAGTGATGCTCAGTCAGTGTTAGATCTCATGTATCAATTAGATCGTGAGTCAAAGTTTATGATGCTAGAAGAGGGCGAGAGAAATACTACCCTTGAGCAACAAGTGAAAATTCTAGAGTCATTTTCTGAAAGTGATTCTAAGGTAATGTTCGTTATTTTAAGTGAACAAGAGGTTTGTGGTTTTGTTGCTGGTATCGGTAATACAGCGAATCGAAATCGTCACTCAATGTATTGTGTCATGGGCATCAAGCAATCAGCGTCCGGCAGTGGTTATGGTAAGCAATTACTAAAACATCTCGAAAATTGGGCTTTAGAGCATGAGTTTACAAGGCTTGAACTGACAGTAATGTGTCATAATGACCGAGCATTTAATCTTTATCAGAAACAAGGTTTTGAGGTCGAGGGTACTAAGCGCAATTCTTTGAATGTTGATGGTCGGTATGTTGACGAGTTCTATATGTCAAAACTGCTCCGCACCTAACAAACAATTTAAGAGTGATTCAGCACGCTTGGCATTTTTGGTTTGGGTTTAGTTTGGTGTTTACGGCGGTCAAATTAAGTGTCGTGGTCGCGTGCTTCACACCTTAATTGGGCGTTAGTTTTATGGAGGGAATATTGTGGAAATCTGGAAGTTATTGTTCTTTATACCTGCGTGTTTTGCGCTCAATATGACTCCTGGTCCAAACAATCTATTGTCCATGAACAATGCCCGTTGTTATGGCTTCAAGTCCGCTTTTATTGCGGGACTTGGTCGTATTGCTGCGTTCGCTGTAATGATTGCCTTGGCTGCTTCTGGTTTAGCAGTCGTTCTCTATGCTTCTGAGACTCTATTTCTAACGATTAAAATTGTTGGCGCGGCTTATTTGTTGTGGATTTCCTTTAATCTTTGGCGTTCGGAAGCAAGTCCTGTTTCTGATCTAGAAAATACTCGCAACCGATTAGGTTTAGCTAAACAAGAATTTTTGCTAGCCGCTGGTAATCCAAAGGCGATCTTAATCTTTACCGCCTTCCTACCACAGTTCGTCGATGTTTCAGCGAGTGTAAATAAACAGTTCTTCGTTTTAGGGGCTACGTTCTTAATTTTAGAAATGGGTGCAATATCGATTTATGCGATCTTTGGGATGTACTTAAGGCAGTGGTTTACGAAGCCGAAAATGGCAAAGCGCTTCAATAGAGGCTGTGCGACTTTTTTGGCTATGTCTGGAGCAAGCTTGTTACTGAGTCGCCAGCAATAAAACTAACAAACTGTTTAAGAGTGATTCGCAACGCGTGGCATTTTTACTATGCGTTGTTTTTAGTGTTTAAGGTGGTATGCGGGAGCTTCGGTATTGCGTTGCTCACACCTTAACAGGGCGTTAGGATTCAGGAGAAATAGTTTGGCTCACCCGAATATAGTAGAGCGTCAAGAAGAAGTTAGGAGGTTATTAAACCTTGGTATTGACTTTGACGCCAGTTTGAAAAAGAAACTAGCGGAAAAATACAGTTGTAGCTTAAGTGCAATTAATGCTGATTTAGTCTATTTCAGGAGACCCTCAACTAAAGAAACTTACCATACCTCAGCAGCAATGCGTAAACGTATATTTGCTAGGGATGGGCGAGTGTGTCAGTACTGTGGCGATAGAAACGCTTATGAATACATTGTTGAACATGTGGTACCAGCATCTATTGGTGGTGTATCAATGGAGTATAACCTTGTTATCGCCTGCCAAAAGTGTAATACCAAAAAGAGAAATTCTATTTGGGCTCCGAGAAATTTAGATGAAATTACTATAGATCATCCACAATGGAGAGAGCGGATTTTACTGGGGCTCGAATCCTAACAATCTGTTTAAGAGTGATTCGCAACGCGTGGCATTTTTACTATGCGTTGTGTTTGGTGTTTAAGGTGGTATGCGGGAGCTTCAGTATTGCGTTGCTCACACCTTAACAGGGCGTTAGGTGTTCGGAGAAGTTATGGATAACGTTCAAGTCTTACAACATCAATATTCAATAGCAAAAAATGCTGAATCATTGTCAACCAATAACATTTGGATTTGTACGGGATTTTATGGCTGGGACAGCTTGAACAAAATCGCATTTCTTTGCCATTTTGATCACCCTTGCAGTGTTAAAGCTTTGCCTAATATTCTCCGGAAAATAAGGAAGTTGGTACCCGACAAACACTCCTTTGAGGCTTGTTTAATCGGCGGAAAAGGTTGGTTTTGGCCACGTACTACCCGAAGAAACATTAATGCATGTATACAAAAGCAATCCATAATTAACTTGTCAGTTTCAGAAGCACCTTTTCAGAACTGGATTACCAATAAAGTTGATCTAACCATCAGCTCTAAAACAGGAAAAGTGTCATTTGATAAAGTAGTTGGTCGTTCTACACCAAAGGGAGTATTTTGGTGTATAAAACCTATGCAGCAAGTGTAAATACACCTAACAAGGCATTTAAGACGGATTCCCAACGCTTGGCATTTTTGGTTTTATTCGGCTTGAGTGTTTACGGCACAATGGGTTAAGTTGGGTGGCAGGCGTTGCTCACCACTTAATGCGGCGTTAGAATTATTATTAAGCTAGGAGTAAGTTTTGACAAAATCCGGAGAGTTGTTTGAGCGTTCAATACAAGATGCTGAAGAGATCTTAGAACGTTTTGACGAAGAAAAAAATGGTTCATCAGCCTACAATACGGAATCGCTGAAGCGAGCGGGGTTGGTGCTTACGCTCGCTGCTTGGGAAACCTACGTCAAAAATCGGTTTAATGAGGAAATTGAAGTTTGGCTATTCTCTGTAAAGGGAAGCCAGCTAGGGCATTTTGTTCAAAGAAAAGTAGACGAAGACTTGAAGCGCTTCTTCAATCCGAACACCGCAAAGACTAAGCAACTATTTAAAGCATATTTTGATATCGATGTTACGGAAAGTTGGAAGTGGGATAATTATTATCCATCGCAAGCAAAGAAAGTACTCGATCAGTTTGTATCTATGCGTGGTGATGCTGCACATCAAGCCAATACAAATCAACAGCAAGCTCACCTTGTAAAAAGAGAAGATCTGGCTAAAGCAATTCGCTTTATTAAAGGCTTAGTTAGAGCAATGGACGAAGTCAGTATTGCCAAATAATTCTAACAAAGCATTTAAGAGCGATTCGCAACGCTTGGCATTTTCGCTTCGCTCAAGTATAGCCAAGCGCTGCTCACACCTTAATGCGGCGTTATGCGTAGATGGAGGAAACATGGAAAATCAGGGAAAGCTGTTCTTCTTCTGTGGCAAGATGGGGTCAGGAAAATCGACTAAATCTAAGGTCGTGGCTGCTGAAAATAATGCAGTCCTAATTTCAGAAGACGATTGGTTGTCGGCTCATTATCCTTCAAAAATTCAAACATTTGACGACTACATTAAGTACTCTAATCTCATTAAGCCTTTCGTTAAAAGCCATGTTCAAAGTTTGTTGAATGTTGGGGTTAACGTTGTCATGGATTTTCCAGCAAATACTATTAAGCAAAGAGCTTGGTTCGTATCACTGTGCGTTGAAGTAAGTAGTGAGCATGAGCTCTGGTATTTAGACTTAGCAGATGAGCAATGTTTATCCCAAATTGCTAAGCGCAGAGTAGAACAACCTGAAAGAGCTATGTTTGACACAGAGGCTGTATTTCATCATGTAACTCAGTATTTTGAAGCCCCAGCAGCGAGTGAAAAACTCAGTCTGGTACGTGTGGGATAATACGCATAACAAAGCGTTTAAGAGTGATTCGTAACGCTTGGCATTTTTAATTTGCGTTGGTTTTGGTGTTTAAGGCGTAATGCAGAAAGTTCGGTATTGCGTTACTCACACCTTAACTCGGCGTTATGTGCTTAGAGGAAAGTCGGTAGTGATAAGAGAAATGCATATCTCAGATTACTCGCAAGTAATCGGCTTGTGGTCAACAACAGAAGCGATGTTGCTGCGAGATGCAGATTCAAAGGAAAACATAGGTAAGTACCTAAAACGCAATCCAAATCTTAGTTTCGTCGCATTGGATGGTGACAATATTATTGGTGCTATTTTAGTTGGGACTGATGGTCGTCGAGGTTATGTGCAGCATCTGGCTGTTGATTCAACTTTTCGAGGTAAAGGCGTTGGTGCAAAGCTCATATCTTCAGCAGTGGAAGCTCTATCAAAAATAGGTATAGCCAAAACGCATCTATTTGTCGCAAATGAAAACATTAATGCGCAGTCTTTCTACGAAAAATTAGGTTGGTTTCCTCGCGACGAAGTTCGTATGTTTTCTTTCAATTCTTCTAACAGTAACAAGGTTTAGTACGCACATAACAAACTGTTTAAGAGTGATTCGCAACGCGTGGCATTTTTACTATGCGTTGGTTTTAGTGTTTAAGGTGGTAAGGGGCTACTTCGGTATTGCGTTGCTCACACCTTAACAGGACGTTAGCCCACAAGAGAGAAATAAAAAGTAGAGTTCGATGATCAAAGGTAAAGTTATAGAGTGGAATGACTCAAAAGGTTATGGATTCATTTCGGCATTAAATGGTGAATTAAGAGTTTTTCTCCATATATCAACGGTTCAGAGTAAAGGTCGACGCCCTAAGGTCGATGATGAAGTTAAATTTGAAGTCAACGAAGACAAAAAAGGGCGTTACAACGCCACTAATGTAACAATTCTAGGTTCCGGCTCGGTACCTTCAACAATCATGTTTAGCATCGTCTACTTAGTTTTAGCGAGTACAGCTGTATTCATATTAGGTGGTGAGAAGCTGTTCATTGCAGCTTATATCCTGATGTCCATTGTAACCTACGTAATGTACGCAATAGATAAAAATGCCGCTCAAAACGGCAAATGGCGGACACCAGAAAATACGCTTCATCTTTTATCGTTACTCGGTGGTTGGATGGGGGCATTATGTGCTCAAAATCAACTTCGTCATAAGTCGAAAAAACAGCCATTTAAATCGATTTTGTGGCTGACAATATTCGTAAATATTGGAGCATTTGTTTGGACATTCACTCCATCAGGTTCGGTGTTCGTTCAGAACTTTATTAGCAATTGGTTCTAGCACTAGCGGTGAGATGTGGGCTAACAAACTGTTCAAGAGGGATTCGCAACGCGTGGCATTTTTACTATGCGTTGGTTTTAGTGTTTAAGGTGGTATGCGGCGGCTTTGGTATTGCGTTGCTCACCCCTTAACAGGGCGTTATGTGCTTAGAGGAAAATCGGTAGTGATAAGAGAAATGCATATCTCAGATTACTCGCAAGTAATCGGCTTGTGGTCAACAACAGAAGCGATGTTGCTGCGAGATGCAGATTCAAAGGAAAACATAGGTAAGTACCTAAAACGCAATCCAAATCTTAGTTTCGTCGCATTGGATGGTGACAATATTATTGGTGCTATTTTAGTTGGGACTGATGGTCGTCGAGGTTATGTGCAGCATCTGGCTGTTGATTCAACTTTTCGAGGTAAAGGCGTTGGTGCAAAGCTCATATCTTCAGCAGTGGAAGCTCTATCAAAAATAGGTATAGCCAAGACGCATCTATTCGTCGCAAATGAAAACATTAATGCGCAGTCTTTCTACGAAAAATTAGGTTGGTTTCCTCGCGACGAAGTTCGTATGTTTTCTTTCAATTCATCTAACAGTGACAAGGTTTAGTACGCACATAACAAACTGTTTAAGAGTGATTCGCAACGCGTGGCATTTTTGCTATGCGTTGCGCTTAGTGTTTAAGGTGGCATGCGGCGGCTTCGGTATTGCGTTGCTCACACCTTAACAGGGCGTTAGTGCGCAAAGATAAAAATTATAATTAGCAGGATTTAAAATGAGTGAAATTGCTCGCTTCATATCTGGTAAAGCTCCAGATAAATTTGGTCGCAATGTAGAGCAGTTGTTAGCATACAACCACTTCTGGCTAGAGCATGATCATAAGTATATTCAAGTTCTTTTCCCGATAGATGAGGGTACTAAGTTCAATCAACATGCTCCTTTGGTAGCTCAAGCAGATCGAGAGGCTTTTGCTAATTCAGAAGAATTGCGCGTTGCTCACATAAAAGCTCTCGACCTCTTACTTGAGTTTTGGGGATTACAGCGAGATGGGTATGAAATTTCTTCATTACTGGAACTAAGTCCTGCTAACCACGTCTGGCTTAAAAGTCATGACCACAACCAACTCCGCCTGACCCGAGCAATTCGTAGTTTGTATTTACTCGGTAATGAGCAGATAGCAGCTAACTTGTGTGACTTTCTCGTGGCTGCAGCTAGAGAAACCGGCATGGTTTCAGATAAAACTGTCGAGTATTGGCGTAACGCGCTCAAGGGTTAGGGGATCGCTGAAAAAGCGCACTAACAAACTGTTTAAGAGTGATTCGCAACGCGTGGCATTTTTACTATGCGTTAGGTTTAGTGTTTAAGGTGGTATGCGGTGGCTTCGGTATTGCGTTGCTCACACCTTAACAGGGCGTTATAACTCTATGGAGAAAGCTAAATGATCAAATACTTTTCTAATCATACGAGCCTTGAAAACCGAGCTCTTCAGATATGGCAAATTTTGATAGGGTTCGCTTACGAACGCAAAATTACTACTTACGGTGAAGTCGCTGAAATTCTTGGATATAAGGGAGCGGGGACAATGGATAGACAATTAGGTCATATTCTTCACTTTTGTGCTCAGAACAAACTGCCTCCTTTAAGTGTTTTGGTTGTTAACGCCGAAACAGGCTTGCCTGGTGATGGCTTTGAAACTATCGGGGACTTACACAAAGCTAGAGAAAAGGTATTCAATTACGACTGGTTTGACGTAATACCTCCGACACCAGAGCAGTTTGCGAAAGCATGGGATATCGCAGAGGAAAACAACTTTAGCATCGAGTTATAACAATCTGTTTAAGAGTGATTCGCAACGCGTGGCATTGTCACTATGCGTTGGTTTAGGTGATTAAGGTGTTATGCGGTGGCATCGGTATTGCGTTGCTCACACCTTAACAGGGCGTTAGTTTGCAAGAGGAAAAACGCAGCTATATCGCAAGATCTAGTGGTAAAAGCTCAAAGTTGAAATTGTCGTATCGGCGTTCAATTTCAGTGTTAACTGGCGTGGTGAAAATTCAAAATTGGCATCGTTTCAACGGTTGATTTGTTCTTTGGAGCGGTGGTTTTGGGGTTAACTGAGTCGAACTTTTTTGCTGAAACTCTGCTCGTTGAGTTTGTTGGTACAAAAGACGATTTACTCGCTGAAATGGCGTTTTCTCTGGTGTGGTAAGTTCATGTGGTTTCAGTGGCTTTGTTGAAAGTCCGCATTGTGAGATTGGTTTTCCAAAAGCGCTTTTTGGTGTTGTTAGTTCGTTTTCTGCGGCGTTGTTTGTTCCACGTGGTTTCATTGAGTAGCCGCTTTGAGACTACGCCTGACTTAAGTGCATCAAAACACATAAAGTTTGTTGTTTGCAAAGTTTAAAATGACGTAAAATCAACGCTTTGGGTTTGCAAACTAACAAACTGTTTAAGAGTGATTCGCAACGCGTGGCATTTTTACTATGCGTTAGTTTTAGTGTTTAAGGTGGTATGCGGTAGCATCGTTATTGCGTTGCTCACACCTTAACAGGGCGTTATGTTTGCCGGCGGTATCGAAAAGCTAATGTAATTCAATGTTATATGATAATTAGAGATTTCGACTGAGCTCCAGAAGCCTACAACGGGCGTTATGATGAATATCACACTGAAATTACCCTTGTTGCATATTCGCTAACTAGGGACACAGAAATGCATACGCCCATCAAATTCTATATTTCTTTACCTTTTGACTTGTTCAGGCTCGGACGCAAAACTAAGGCAAAGTTTGATTACATTCGAACGACTCCTCCACGAGATATGGAGGCTGTATGGGATATTAAAAATATATAATAAAAACGGAATTGAGTTCGTTGATTGTAAATCCGGAGGGCTGTCTCTCTTCAATTATCGAAACCCTCATTTTGGTACGTTGTGGTGGAAGATTCCACAACATACTAAAATGCCAAATGGTTTGCATGTTTCGCTGGACGAAGGTGGAAGTAAAGGGAAGCATCATTTCACAATTCGTCCGCTTCAAGATATGCCTCTTAGTTTATATTTGACAAAATTACAGCAGTTAGAATCTAGTGCCAGACCATGTTTTATTAATTCTCCAAACTCACAGGTAGGTTGAAATGTTCAATGAAAAAGAGCTCCGTTATATCAAGCTGTGCTTAAAAGAAAAACTAGAAAGAGAGCATGCTCTGTTATCCCAATTGGACGAAGACAGTGATGAGTATATGGAAAAAGCAAATGATCTTATGGTACTAGACTCTTTGATCGCCAAGCTTAGCCAATAGGCAAACATAACAAAGCATTTAAGAGTGATTCCCAACGCTTGGCATTTTTCATTCCATCGTTGGGTTTTGTGTTTACGGTGGTATGGTTAGGTTTCGTGGTAGCGTTGCTCACACCTTAATGCGGCGTTATAACACAGAATCAACTTCTTGCTCAAAAGGATTAGTTGAACTATTATTTGTACGTTATTCTGTACTAATGGGAGTTCAATATGAGTCGTATTCATTTCGATCAAGATATTCAGCCTTTATCTGAGTTTCGTGCCGGTGTAGCTTCATACATCAAACAAATCAATGAGACTCGTCGTCCATTGGTTATTACGCAACGTGGCAAAGGTGTTGCTGTTGTTCTCGATGTTGCTGAGTATGAAGCAATGCAAGAGAAAATCGAATTACTGGAAGAAATGCGCACAGCAGAAGCTCAGTTAGCTTCTGGTCTCGGTGTTTCCAATGATGATGCGCGTGCTCAAGTACTTGGGCGCATTAAGAAATGAAAGTAGTCTGGTCTCCATTAGCACTTCAGAAACTGGGTGATGCAGCGGAGTTTATTTCTTTGGATAATCCACCTGCGGCAGAGAGGTGGGTAAACGAAGTTTTTGACAAAACTGAACTCCTTGGAAGTATGCCTGAAATGGGGCGGTTTGTTCCTGAAATGCCCCACACGAACTATCGCGAAATCATCTTTGGTCACTATCGTATTATCTACAGTTTAAGTCACGAAATCCGCGTACTAACAGTTCGTAATTGCCGTCAAATTTTATCGGAAGATGACGTGTAAAACTGTGTTATAACAAACTGTTTAAGAGTGATTCGCAACGCTTGGCATTTTTGCTATGCGTTGCGTTTAGTGTTTAAGGTGGCATGCGGAAGCATCAGTATTGCGTTGCTCACACCTTAACAGAGCGTTAGTACGGGTTTGACATTAAAGGTCATAAGTTTTGGTGTTTATCTATTTTGGCGTTCGTCTTTACACCTTTCAGTTTGTACCTTTCACTTTCTTTCCGGTGGCACTATATGCGGAGTGTTTGCTTTGATTTCACCGTTTACGGTTTCTAACTATTAGCCTATTTCTTTGGCGCTTCTTCATTCTCGTGGTGGCTTTTGAGAGAACCTTGATTATTTTTGGTGTGGCTGTTGAAGTACGAGGAAAGAATCCTTTTCTAATTTGAAGCCAGTAAAAGTAGGGTGGCTCAGTGCGTTTTTCTTCTAGCCAACTTTCCTCTCTTAATCGGTGTAAAGTTTTGTAGCTGCCCGTCTCACTTCAGTGTTCAAAGCCTTTCATATCATGCAAGTTTTCAATATCTTGGAGCGCATAAATAGAAGTAGCGCATGTACTAACAAATTGCTTAAGAGTGATTCGTAACGCGTGGCATTTTTACTTTGCGGTGGCTTATGGTGATTAAGGCGCTGTGCGGTAGCTTTTGTATTGCGTTACTCACACCTTAGCAAGGCGTTATGTACTAGGAGGTAAATTTGAGTTTTATCAATATGTTAATTGAAGAGATTGAATCACAAGAACGTACCAAAGTTTGTTCAGTTTGTACGGGAAGTGGTTCTACTATTAGTTTTGCTCGAGCTCGTTTTATTGGCAAGTACGGTGATTGGGCAGATGATATTGATAGCAAATACTCTGACGTGAGGAGAGCTTGGGAAGAAGCTGGTAAGCCGTCTTTTGCTGAGTTTGAGCAAACATGTTTGGATATCGGTTTAGGAAATGAAGAAGCCAAAGATACATATGAGCTTTTTCTAACTAAAGAGAGCAGAGAGAAGTGCCATAACTGCGAGGGTGGTCGTGAACTTACAGAACACGGTAGAGAAGTCGCAAAGCTAAAACAGCTCATCACGAATTTATAGTACGTACATAACAAAGCATTTAAGAGTGATTCGCAACGCTTGGCAGTTTCGCTTCGCTCAAGTATAGCCAAGCGCTGCTCACACCTTAATGCGGCGTTAGTACCAAAATAAAATTAGGCTTCGGAGTATTTGAAAATGTTCTTTTCTAGTTCATCTCAACCCTTAGTTAACGGCGCTCACTTGTGCGAAGAGTTAACTAGATTTTTATCTGAAAACAAAAGTGACTTTGAACAGAAACTTATCCCAGATCTATCTCATATAGATCATATGGCTCACAATGTTAATGGCATAGAAGTCGAAAAGATTTCTTTTGTGGGCTGTAATCAATATCAACTCGATTATTCATACGATTGGGAAGTCTATCGTGGTTGCTCTGATATGAATGAAGCTGATATCGAACATGAAAGCGTATTGTTTGTCCTCAATGATGACGGCTTCATCGAAATGGATTTCCCAGAATATGAAGAGCGTGATACTCGCGAGGAATTTTAGTACTAACAAACTGTTCAAGAGGGATTCGCAACGCGTGGCATTTTCACTATGCGTTGATTTTAGTGATTAAGGTGGTGTGCGGTGACTTCGGTATTGCGTTGCTCACCCCTTAACAGGGCGTTAGGCGACATGAGATAAACGATAGAGTAGTGATAGTATCTTGGCGTGAATCTAGCTTCAGTTAATTGAAAAGGAGTGGATCAATGAATGGTAAAGCATTTGATAATTGGCAAAAATCGCGAAAGAAAGGATGTTTAAATTGGCTTTTCAGAACCACTTTCGTCACAGCCATTTTGTACATGATTTTTAATGTTATTTTCCTTTATCCATCTTCTGATGCGGTAAGCATTACGATTTTCTTATCGGATAATGCTCTTAATTACTCAATTTACACGATCGGGATGTTTTTCGCATTTTGGGCTATTTGGCTATACAACGAATCTTCGTATGAGAAAGAAGTTAAACGTAGAAATGTCGCCTAACAAACTGTTCAAGAGGGATTCGCAACGCGTGGCACTTTTACTATGCGTTGGTTTTAGTGATTAAGGTGGTATGCGGCAGCTTTCGTATTGCGTTGCTCACCCCTTAACAGGGCGTTATGTGCTTGGAGATAAAATGATAAAACAGCCTCCTTACAAAGTTGATTTTGGGCAATCAGGAGATGTGCCTCCGGCGCACGTTGTTGCCATAGATAAGACCTCAATAAAGTTAAGCAAGAACAACCGAGATGGTGATACAGATGGTTGTATTGATGAACTTCATCTCAGTAGTGGGCTTGAATCAGAAGAAACTAAACAGATAATGCTTGGGCTCAATAAGCAGGGTTTTGTGTTTGCTTACGATGATAAAGCTTATATTTCACCTAGCCATTTTATGAAGCAACTTTTATTGAGCGGCGACCTCAGAACATCATTCATAGAAATCAGTTGGTCAAGCACAAAGCAATGGTGCCTTACAGAGTATGAATTTGAGCAACGCACATAACAAACTGTTCAAGAGGGATTCGCAACGCGTGGCATTTTCACTATGCGTTGGTTTTAGTGTTTAAGGCGGTATGCAGCGGCTCTTGTATTGCGTTGCTCACCCCTTAACAGGGCGTTATGCGGTTGCGTGGATTTCTTGAATTCGTGATAGAATAACTTGTTGTTTAAGCTAGAGTTTGATTGCTATGTCTACAAAGACGCCAGTGTTGTTTCGAGAACCCACATTCTATATTCCAGTAGCTCTATTAATAGTGCTTTCTATTGTAATAACTATCGTCATTTCTGTTAAATCTCATTTGCAGTGGAACTTAACATATGAGGGTTTTAATTTTGCAATAGTCGTTTTTCGAGTGCCATTGACCCTACTTGCAGTTTGTGGAACTTGGGCTGCTTTTGTAGCAGCAAACCATCGCTCCAAATTAGCAATAGCTCAGATGAAGCTCACTAGCGAACAAAATGTATTTACTAATTACTTCAAGCACCTAGAAGAGTTTGAAAAATACATGGCTAAACAATCAAATATCAAGTTGCAAAAGAGTATTAGAGATCTCCACGATACTTTATATGGTTCGTTTGATATGTTTCAGCCTAGAGTTCGTGATGAGCTGAGAGGCTCTCTGATCAAGAGCTTAGATGTATGTACTGAGGTATTATTTAAGTTTGAAAAAGGTGGAGAGATTAATCCACGGTTGTCTGTTAAGACTTGGAATGACGCTATAGGTAAAGTTCGGACTACAGTCGGTTTAGGTTTAACCCTGTCCGAGCATGAGACGCGACTAATAGAGCATGCAGGCATTGTTGAACCATATGCTCGAGACTATGAAGTGCTAGTGAGAGAAACAGTTCTTGTTTTCGATGTATTAGAAAACATCATGAAATTTTCGATGGATAGTATTCAATCCAATCATTTTATTAGTGTTAGGTTAGCTTTAGAGTACAAGGTTCAAACTGGCTCTTTAGATATGGCAAATCTTCGTTTTGATTATAATGATCAAGTTCAAACATTCGAACCAGTTGACTTTGGAATGGAAAGTAATTTAGCCATCTTGTCGTAAGCAAAAAACCGCATAACAAACTGTTTAAGAGTGATTCGCAACGCGTGGCATTTTTACTATGCGTTAGTTTTAGTGTTTAAGGTGGTATGCGGCAGCTTCGGTATTGCGTTGCTCACACCTTAACAGGGCGTTATGCCTACAAGTCAAATTTTCAGATAATAGTAATGACTAAAGAAAACTATAAATTAATTGTGAGAGCATCAAAAATTGAAGATATTGGTGCGCCTTATATTTGGGGGGTAGGCTTCGACTACCCACATAAGGAAATTATTCGCATTAAAAACCCCGTTAGTGGTCGAAAAGTGTGGGTAGAATTTATGTTTGGCGATGAAAATTTCCGTAAAAGCTACAATGAACGGAAAACAAGGACCATTAACTCTAACGAACAAACTTTGATCATAAGCCAATGGTATAGAGAAATAATAGAAGTTAACAAGAATGAGAGTATTGAGTTAGAAGTAAAAAAGAGCCGGCTACCGCTATGGATTAAAACGATGCTTGCGGCAAGGAAGCATCCTGACTCTACAGTCCGC
Organism: Vibrio sp. MM46; assembly: GCF_027587135.1. Taxonomy (NCBI): domain Bacteria; kingdom Pseudomonadati; phylum Pseudomonadota; class Gammaproteobacteria; order Vibrionales; family Vibrionaceae; genus Vibrio; species Vibrio sp. MM46. The sequence continues at coordinate 20,820 of NZ_JAPPTO010000036.1, read as the reverse complement.
TTAGCTACCTATTTAGCGGTTTTGTCAGTTGTATTGGGTGTTATAGGCTGTGCTCCGATAATTGGTGACATTATTCGAGCTATTGTGTCTTTGCCTGATTGGCTTGTAGCTCTTTGGAATTGTCTAAACAAGTAGGCATAACAAACTGTTCAAGAGGGATTCGCAACGCGTGGCATTTTCATTTTGCGTTGGTTTATGTGTTTAAGGTGGTATGCGGCGGCTTCGGTATTGCGTTGCTCACCCCTTAACAGGGCGTTAGCTTTACTCGGAGGTACAATGGAATTACCAACATTTAAGTATCATCCAGATCCTATAAATACGGGTGCTGTAGAAGTTACAGATGAAAATTGTGAATGTTGTCGTGTCAGTCGTGGCTACAGGGCAACTTCTACTATTTACTCTGAACATGACGTAGAAACTATTTGTCCTTGGTGCATTTCTGATGGCTCGGCGGCGAAGAAATTCGACGGAGAGTTTGCTGACCCACATCCATTGATGAAAGCTGGACTTGATAAGTCTGTGGTAAAAGAAGTTTGTGAAAGAACTCCAAGCTATATTTCATGGCAGCAAGAAGTGTGGTTATCGCACTGTGGCGATGCTTGCGAATTTCATGGAGATGCAGAGAAGTCTGATCTATTACAGGTAAAAGACGCTGAATTAGAGGCTTTACTAAACGATCAGCTAATAGGTAGTAATGAATGGCACCAAATAGTCACTTACTATGAAAAAGGTGGGAATCCTGCAATCTACAAGTTCAAGTGTAGATCATGTGGCATATTTACTTATTCGCTGGACTTTGCGTAAAGCTAACAAACTGTTTAAGAGTGATTCGCAACGCGTGGCATTTTTACTATGCGTTGGTTTTAGTGTTTAAGGTGGTATGCGGTGGCTTCGGTATTGCGTTGCTCACACCTTAACAGGGCGTTATACGAATCCGTGCCGACGCAGGTATCAGGCAGGGCTCCAAGTATGCTCACTCAAATAAGTATCTGATCCTCAATCCAAGATAAATATTTTAGGTTCTAGAGCATTTGGTGCTAAAAGATAGGTGACAATAATTATGTGGTATCTGTTTAAAGATTATGTGGACACGCCAAATCATATTGAGTTTTTGATCTTTGGAGTGTCAATGATAGCTTCCTACATTGTGGCTTGTGTGTCCTGTAAATCTCGCAATATGTCAGGGTATGAAGTGCGGGTTATCGTACAGCAGCAGGTCTTATGGTGGCAGCGCTAGTTGGGGGAGTTAAATTTACTTTCGTGTCAACTTTACTGGTATCGATGCTTTTCACATGGTTGATGGTGAGAAAAGGACATGCATTGGGTTGGGGGTAAGTCATTGCCTTCAAGGGAAATAGCCAGATTCCTAAACTTTAATTTAATCCAATGATTCAATCGGGAAAGTTCGTATAACAAAGCGTTTAAGACGGATTCCCAACGCTTAGTATTTTCGGTTTGATTCAGCTTTAGTGTTTACGGCACAATGATTTAGGTTTAGTGGTCTGCGTTGCTCACCACTTAACGCGGCGTTATGCAATTGGAGAAGAAAGTGGGTAATGAGCTAATTAAAACAATCAACAGAAAAGATGGTGTTGATGCTGCTTTAGACTTAACAGAAGCCTTTTTAGACACGCAGATTAGTGATGAGTTGCTCGGAAATATTCCTCTATTAGGGTTGTTAGTAAAACTCAAAAACTTCGGATGTAGCATTAGCGATTACTATTTCATTAAAAAGCTACAAAAGTTCGTATTCCACCTCGGTGAAGTATCTACAGTTGAAAGGGATGAGTTCTTTCGAAAGTTATCTGAAGACTCCGAACATCAAGCTAGAGTTAATGATAACTTATTGCTGTTGCTGAACGCATCAGATGATATTGAAAAGCCTTCATTAATAGGGACAGTTTTCTCTGCTTACGTGCGTGGTGCTGTTAATTATGAACACTTTATGCAGTTTTCATCTGCGGTTAACAGCTTAAATTGTTATCAGCTGAAGTTACTCAAAGAGCAGAATGAAAGGCAAGTAGCTAGACCTGTTGGTCATGCCCTAGCATCTCATGGACTTGTAATTGTATCTGTACCTACATTAGCCGGTTCTTCTACTCCTAATTACTACTTAAACGACGAAGGCGCATTGTTTCTTCATTGCTTATTTGGTTCCGTGGTTGAGTGGGAGTAATTGCATAACAAGCAATTTAAGAGGGATTCACAACGTTTGGCACTTTTGCTTCTACTTCGGTTTTAGTGTCTATGGCACAATACTTTAGGTTTGGGTGGAGGCGTTGTTCACCCCTTAATTGGGCGTTATGTGCTTGGAGATAAAATGATAAAACAGCCTCCGTACAAAGTTGAGTTTGGTCAATCAGGAGATGTCCCTCCGCCTCACGTTGTTGCCATAGATAAGACTTCAATAAAGTTAAGCAAGAACAGCCGAGATGGCGATACAGATGGTCGTATTGATGAACTTTATCTCAATGGTGGGCTTGAATCAGAAGAAACTAAACAGATAATGCTTGGGCTCAATAAGCAGGGTTTTGTGTTTGCTTACGACGATAAAGCTTATATTTCACCTAGCCATTTTATGAAGCAACTTTTATTGAGCGGTGAACTAAGAACATCATTCAAAGAAATCAGTTGGTCAAGCCCAAAGCAGTGGTGCCTTACAGAGTATGAATTTGAGCAACGCACATAACAAACTGTTCAAGAGGGATTCGCAACGCGTGGCACTTTTACTGTGCGTTGGTTTAAGTGATTAAGGTGGTATGCAGCGGCTTCGGTATTGCATTGCTCACCCCTTAACAGGGCGTTAGTACGGGTTTGACATCAAAGGTCATAAGTTTTGGTGTTTATCTATTTTGGCGTTCGTATTTACACCTTTTAGTTAGTGCCTTTCACGTTCTTTCCGGTGGCACTATATGCGGAGTGTTCGCTTTGATTTCACCGTTTACGGCTTCTAACTCTTAGCCTATTCCTTTGGCGCTTCTTCATTTTCGTGGTGGCTTTTGAGAGAACCTTGGTTACTTTTGGTGTGGCTGTTGAAGTACGAGGAAAGAATCCTTTTCTAATTTGAAGCTAGTGAAAGTAGGACAGTTCAGTGCGTTTTTCTTCTAGCCAACTTTCCTCTCTTAATCGGTGTAAAGTTTTGTAGCTGCCCGTCTCACTTCAGTGTTCAAAGCCTTTCATATCATGCAAGTTTTCAATATCTTGGAGCGCATAAATAGAAGTAGCGCATGTACTAACAAATTGCTTAAGAGTGATTCGTAACGCGTGGCATTTTTACTTTGCGGTGGCTTATGGTGATTAAGGCGCTGTGCGGTAGCTTTTGTATTGCGTTACTCACACCTTAGCAAGGCGTTAGGTGAATTAATGGAATATCACTACACAAATACTGATAGATTGATGCAGCTAAATGACTTAAAAGGACGTTTGACGCTTTTAATTGCTCATCTTCAACTAAATCATAAAGATGCCAAGATAGTTTCAATATACGAGCGTGCTTTGTTTGACGTAGATGAGCTGATTTGCAATGGTTTTAACCAAAATCAATTGTCGAATGTTAGTGATTCAATCCCAGATCTTTTTAATCGGCACAAAGATTGGGTACCTCCCTTAGAAGTTGGCTCTGATGGTAAGTTGTCTGAGCCGCAATGGTTTTTAGTGTTAGAGAACTATCTTCAACCTGTTCTAAAAAGTGCAAGGGAACTAAAGGAGTTGGGTGCGCGATAATTCACCTAACAAACTGTTCAAGAGGGATTCGCAACGCGTGGCATTTTTACTGTGCGTTGGTTTAAGTGATTAAGGTGGTATGCGGCAGCTTCAGTATTGCGCTGCTCACCCCTTAACAGGGCGTTATATACCAGTAATCAAAAAGTCGATAGCAGCAATAATTTCGTTTCTAAACGTGCTTAGCTCATTGACTGGGGTCGTAAGGATTTTAGTTGGTACACTAGCCATTTGTTGAGTAAGAATCACAAAGTCACCTTCATCAATATGGATCGTAGGGCACAGGTGGCTAGGGGCTTTTTTCTCTAACAGCTCGATAGGAGTTAAGGGAATCACCAAGCGAGTATTCAGTGAATCTAGCAACTCGCTTTGGACATCGACAAAATATGGGTAAGCGCTTGCGGTGCTCTTATCGTTGTTTTTATAAAGCGTAAATTGTGCCATTAGAATACTCGGTATGAATCGGAAAATAGTCCGTGTTTTGCAGTTAAGTCGTTACAAGCTTCAATAGCTTCGGCATTTTGTTCTAGCCATTCGGCTTTCAATTGTTGTTTTACTTCCTTTTCCAAAGCCTTTTCCATTGTTGCTGATAGGTTGATGTTTAGGCGCTTAGCTTCGGCAAGTAACTCACTGTTTAGGCTAAGGTTTGTAGCCTTTTTAGGTGCATGTGTGCTATATGTGTTTCTCATAAAGTAATCCTATGCGTATTGATGGTGCGCATTGAGTATAGGTGAAAGCTAGGCATATAACAAATTGTTCAAGAGTGATTCGGCACGCGTGGCATTTTTACTATGCGTTGATTTTAGTGGTTAAGGTGGTATGCGGTGGCATCGGTATTGCGTGCCTCACACCTTAACAAGGCGTTATGCCTCAGGAGAAAAAATGGAAGATATTCTCACGATTTTAAAGGTTTGTAGTGCAGTGGTAGCGATTATTGCAACTTTGATTGGTGTACTAAAATTCAAGTTTACACGCTGCTCGGCAATGATAGCGGAGTATCAACATGCTAGAGCTTTTCTATCTGAGGTCGACACTTTACATCCTTACGCAAAAGACCTTGGCTTTTACACGATCGCAGGTAGTAGTTACGTAAGTTCTGCGGAAATTGAATTTGCTATAAGCCTCGAAAACCCAGTTAAGTCTTTAAAATGTTATGTTAAAGGTAGAAAGTACTTTATTCCGTTTAATGAGCTTAAGTATCCCAAGCTAAAATTTAAGCCAAAATACGAGTCTCAACGAAAAAGAGTGTTCTTAACCTATTTTTATATGGTCATGTATTTCTTAATGGCTTTTGTTGCTATGTCTCCAGCTATTCTTTCCCAGTTTATAGATTATTCGTCTCTTACTGACTACGTTTCGCTATTATTGGTTAGCTTGGTGGCATTCGGATACCTCGCGTACGAAATGCTGCAACGTCATCTAGAAATTTACTTTGCGCAGTTCTTGTTTGACTCGCAAGAAGTACACCGAGATCTAAAGGTAGTAAAGGCATAACAAACTGTTTAAGAGTGATTCGCAACGCGTGGCATTTTTACTATGCGTTGGTTTAAGTGATTAAGGTGGTATGCGGTGGCGTCGGTATTGCGTTGCTCACACCTTAACAGGGCGTTAGCAGTTTACGCAGGAGGTTAGATTGGCAGTCTATTGTATTTATAGTAATCAGCTCATGAGTAGTGCTGATATTAGTAGAGAGCATATAATTCCTTTATCTATGGGAGGAATGGATGGTTTTGAAATTCCTGTTGGAAAAGAGATAAATAAAAAAGTTGGTTCCAAAATAGATGGGAAAGTGTCAAATGATCCATTTATTGCTCTAGACAGAAAAAATGCTCAGGTTAAAGGGCACAGTGGTAAATTAGCACAACCAGTTTGGAAAAATGTAAAAGTTGGTGATGAAAAACAACCTCTTCAGATTAGTTTCAATGCACCAGGAGAAACGGAGTATTGGTGTCCCAAAACCAAAACAACTGTCGATACATCCTCACTTGCGGGTAAAAAAGGTGAGATCCAACTTAAAGTAGATATTATTCCACCATTATTGTTTGTTGCTAAAGTCGCTTTAGCTGCGGGTTATTACGTTTATGGCGACATTTTTAAAAACAATGCCGATATTACGTCTTTACAAGATTTAGTAAACATAGAGCCAAAAAACCAAGAAAAAGTGTTGTCCTCTAGCCGACTTCGTTTTATCGACAGGTTTCAGCATGAAGAGAAAGACATTGGCGATTATCTAATGTTTAAAGAAATTGGTGAGCTAAAGTCATGCTCGACAGTTACGCTCATGCAGCATCAAGATGGTTTTGTTGTTGCGGTCTCAATTCTAGGGGAATTTCTTGGTGCGGTAGATGTTGATGCCCAAATGGACGACTTCCCAAATGAAGGTAATCATCGACAAGGACATGTGGTTTTTTTAGACCGTGAAAATGGTATTGAAACAATGTCTTTTTACGATGCTGTATGTATTGTTGGAGAAAGATACGGTCTTCAACCACAAAACTGCTAACAAAGCATTTAAGAGTGATTCGCAACGCTTGGCAGTTTCGCTTCGCTCAAGTATAGCCAAGCGCCGCTCACACCTTAATGCGGCGTTATGTTGAATAGGGCTTCAAAGCCCACAGGTATTCAGCTAATCTCTTCTTCCACACAATATCTTAGGTATATACATGATTGATCACGTTACAATTCCCGTTAGTGATTTAGAAAGAAGCCGGAAGTTTTATGAAGAAGCTTTTAGTCCACTAGGGTACAAAATTGCATTTGGTGAAAAAGGTAAATTTTGGGCTTTCGACCTCGGTAAGGGCTTCTTATTCGAGATCTGTAGTGCTAAGACTGAGGGGGCTTTAACGAGCTTTCATATTGCCTTTCGTGTGGCGAGTCAGCAAAAGGTTCGAGAGTTTTATGACTCAGCTATTTTAGCTGGAGCACGAGACAACGGAGCTCCAGGACCGCGACCTCACTATACCGAGAACTATTATGCCTGCTTCGTTCATGATCCAGATGGTCATAATATTGAGGCTGTCTTTGACACCTGGAAGTCTTGATGTAGTTGAAAATGCGGTAAAAGTTTAATGTAAAACACGTGCTGAGTTTCAACATAACAAACTGTTCAAGAGTGATTCGCAACGCGTGGCATTTTTACTATGCGTTAGGTTTAGTGGTTAAGGTGGTATGCGGTGGCTTCGGTATTGCGTTGCTCACACCTTAACAGGGCGTTATGTGTCTGAGCAGACCTTAATCTCGGTCTGCTCAATACAGTAAAGCTAGGATTTACTTAATTTGACTAATTCCTGCGAGGAGGGTTTTGACATGGTAGCTACTGATGGAGACTACTTGCTCTCTAGTCCCATAAAATTTAATTTCAAACCCATTAGGGTTTTTCTCTAGCATTGAAAGAGGCAATGTTACGCCGACAGTTTCAGTCAAAGAGCAACCAAAGCTTCCACTACAGTCAACATCGGTATCAATTCTGGTTAACTCATGCACTTTTCCATCTTTCGTGCGAGCAGTGCGGATGTGCCCCCAATCATTTAGAAATAGCAGATCAGCGTATACTTGGAATACTTTGGGTGTCCTAGTCAGCTTGCCATTAGACCATGTACGTAGGAGTATTCGATCTTGATATTCAGTTTTAATCGTAGAGGAATCTGCAAATTCATCTGTTGTGATTATTGGTTCGTAGCTGGCTTCCTTCACATTTTCTGTGCCATACGCGTAGGCTAAGTCATTGGCATCAAAGGGCGAGGCATTAGTTTTTTCAAAGCCTTTTTTTTCTATCAATGCGTTGTAGTTAACATGTCCTTTGAACCATAGGGCGGTAGAGCAACCTTCAAACATAACAGCAGTTGAAACATTACTATCAAATGAATAGTCCTTACCTTGGATGTTTAATACTTTGGGATACTTATTAAACGCTTTATGGTCAGGTTTTAAATTTCCAGAGAATTTAAACTTTTTACCTTTTAGCGTTTCTCCAATATTACTTCTACCGAGATAACCTTGATCGTCTTCAAAGTAAAGGGAGAAGTACTTGGACTCGCCAGTGTACGAAAACTCAGCTCCTGGCATACTTTCATACACACACGTTGTAGCTGGTTGTGAGCTAACGCTGTTAGTCGGTGTTATTGCTGATTTGGTTGCTTGTTGTGTTGCCATACAACCAGTTAATGATGCGATAAAAGCAATTGTGATTATGTTTCTTTTCATGGTGAATAGAGCTGCCTTGAGTCTTCTACTTGTTCTGCGAATAAAAGGAGCGGCATTCTACTCATCTCGGTAATAAAATTGATATGATTTATATCAACCAATACACATAACAAACTGTTTAAGACTGATTCGCAACGCTTGGCATTTTTGTTATGCGTTGCGTTTAGTGTTTAAGGCGGTATGCGGCGGCATCGGTATTGCGTTGCTCACACCTTAACAGGGCGTTATGTGAATGGCGAAAAATCACAGAATCTAATCTCTAACTTCTTGCTACAACTCATATTTACAGCAGCTCCAATTCGGTAAAATGCTCGAATATGTTAGTCGTAGTCTGGTGAGTTATGATCGCAGTAATTTTTGAAGTACAGGTAGCTGGGGGTAAAACTTCTGAATATCTAGATATTGCAAGTGAACTAAAACCGCTGCTATCAGATATTGATGGTTTTATCTCAATCGAGCGTTTCCAAAGTCTAACAAATGACAGCAAGGTTCTATCTTTGTCATTTTGGCGTGACGAAGAAGCAATTCAAGAGTGGCGCAATCTAGAATCTCATCGATTTGCTCAATTAAAAGGTCGTAGTGGTGTTTTTGAAAGCTACAGACTCAGAGTTGCGGGTGTCATCAGAGACTATGGCATGGACATACGTTCTGAAGCCCCAAAAGATAGTATCGACGCACACGGCTAAAATTCACATAACAAACTGTTCAAGAGGGATTCGCAACGCGTGGCATTTTCACTATGCGTTTGTTTAAGTGATTAAGGCGGTATGCAGCGGCTTGGGTATTGCGTTGCTCACCCCTTAACAGGGCGTTAGGTGAATACAGGGAATTATCGAATGGAATTAAAGTGTCACTGCGGAAACGTTAGCTTGGTGTTGAGTTCGCTTCCTAAAGAAGTGGGAGAGTGTAACTGTTCTATTTGTCGTCGCTATGCTGCGGCTTGGGCGTACTTTTCTCCAGACCAAGTTCAAATCAGTATGAATGAGAAAACGATTTTCTATTGTTGGGGTGACAAAGAAGTAGAATTTCATCGCTGCAACTCATGTGGTTGTTTAACGCATTACGTAACGACACAGAAATGTTCCGAAGATATCTTAGCTGTTAATATGAGAATGGCTGAACATGAAGTGCTTTCTGGTATCCCAGTTCGGAAGATCAATGGTGCATCGTACTAATCACCTAACAAGCAATTCAAGCTGATTCGCAACGCTCGGCATTTTAAGTTTGAATCAGCTTTAGTGAGTAAGGCGCAATGGTTTAGGTCTATGGCAGCGTTGCTCACAACTTAATTGGGCGTTAGTACACTATGAAAAGGTTCAATATTTGATGGATATATCGCTAATTTTTAGCCATGTTTTAGCATTTCTAATTGGAGCACTGTCGCTTTACCTTACAGCTTATACAAAAGCAAAAGGTGCTAATAAAGCTCTCAAAGAGGACATTTCGACATTGGAGGCTCTAAAGCAACAGATCGTCGCTACGCATTCTCAGGAACTAGAAAGTGTCAAAAAACAACACCAACTCGATATAGAAAAGCGTAAATTCAAATACGAAGATAAACGAGCTCAGTTCTCTAAGTACTTTAGGTTAATCGATGAGTTTAACTCTAAGTGCAATTCAGTATTTGGGGAACGCTTCCCTCCAATGCTACGCCGTTTGTTAGCTGGGCAAATTTCAGGATGTCAGGACACTGCAAATCAAAGCCTATTGGATTTTAATCACGAGATGATGCTCTTGTTTAATGAACTTAATGAAGAGCAACTTAAGGTTAATACTGAGTCAAACAGTATTCGTTTAATCGCAACTCCAGAGCTAGATACTCTTCTTGACGACCTTTCTGAACAAATCAAACAATCATATGAAGACTCTGTTGCAATGCTCAAGTTTATGGGGACGCGTGAATATATTCTCGATAATAGTTTAGTTAAGCCATTTCAGGATCAAGTTGCTATAAGTGGAACCCAGGCATTAAAAGCACGTGAGGCATTGAAACAGCGAATGAAATTTGAGTTAGACGAAATATAGTGTACTAACAAACTGTTTAAGAGTGATTCGCAACGCGTGGCATTTTTACTATGCGTTGCGTTTGGTGTTTAAGGTGGCATGCAGGAGCTTGGGTATTGCGTTGCTCACACCTTAACAGGGCGTTAGGCAAAGGGCTGAAAAGTTCTTTGTTCTAATCTTCTTGCTCCCTCAGGCACTCCGTTACTCCGTTTCTCAAAGTCGGCAATTCAGCATTGTCGGCTCAAATTCTCGAACCTCTCCAACCGTAAAACATGCCAAAGTTCGTGGGTTGCCTCATTGGGTTTCAGTGTTGGTTGGTGTTGAGCTTCACTGGCTTAAAGTGTGGAAAGGGCAAGTTAGTCGAAGCTTTCGTTATTGCTGTCATTTCGCAGCTTTGAGTTTCTCAGGTTCAAAAGCTACTTTGTCGTTGAAAGACTGTGTTTCGTGAACGTTGAAAATGAGGCTGTAACATAGTGCCTTCAGTGGTTCTTGAATCACAAAAAATCAGTGGGTGATTGGTTGCTTATCGTGTTTAAGGTATTCTGTTTTCAAACCAAGTTAGTGAGTACGCAGAAAATTTGCCTAACAAACAATTCAAGCTGATTCGCAACGCTCGGCGCTTTCGGTTTCAATTGGTTTAGTGATTACGGTGAAGTGTTTGAGTGTAGTGGCAGCGTTGCTCACAACTTAATTGGGCGTTATATGGTTTTTCAAGTTCAGAGGTATTTATGGATTTGGGTTTAATTTTCTCAGAGTTAAATAATAACTCTGAATACCGATTTCATCTGGCAAAACAAGAGCCAGGTGGAACTCGTCCTATTGACGTGTTGGCTAGAAGTCATGAAGAGTGGGCTGGTTGGCAAGTTTATAGAGGGACGAAAAAGGAACGTTTTGTTAAAGACAAAATAGTAAGCTTTGCCCAAATATCTGGCTCTAAATTTTTGTTTGGTGGCATTTTTGATATTACTAGCCGTGACTCAAAGAACTATGAGGTAAAGTTAAGCAGTCAGTTTTCTGAACTTATTGGTCGCCTGACAATTGATTACCAAGGCGATAATACGAGGGGTACGGTCTTCACGCCTGATTATATTTTCTCACACTCAAAAGTATCGTCGCTTTCACAACATTCATATCAGGGAGAGCGCTTTAAATCTTATGATGACGTTAACCATAGTTTTGAAGTAATGAGCATAGTTATAAAAAATGAACTCAATGACTGGAAAGTGGCGTTAAGTAGTGTTTTTGGTGTTTACTTGCTAACTGATACTAAAACAGGAAAGCACTATGTTGGTTCCGCTTACGGAGCTAATGGTATCTGGGGTCGTTGGTCTGACTATATTTACGGCTACCACGGAAATAATAAAGAACTAAAAGAGCTTTATGCCATAAATACTCGCGACTATTTTGAAAAACACTTTAAGTTTACAATTCTTGAAGTTCTATCTTCATCTCTGACTCCTGAGCAGGTCATTCAGCGTGAGAGTTTATGGAAATCAAAACTCCAGACTGTAAAGTTTGGGTATAATGCCTCATAAACCATATAACAAACTGTTCAAGAGGGATTCGCAACGCGTGGCATTTTTACTATGCGTTGGTTTTAGTGTTTAAGGTGGTATGCGGCGGCATTGGTATTGCGTTGCTCACCCCTTAACAGGGCGTTAGCAGTACAGGAGTAACATGGTTAAGCAAATATGGGAAATAACTCCCCAAGATATACAAGATTATGCAGTATGGCAGTTTGCCTCATGGAAAGATGATAGTCATGATGACACTGTCATTTGTCAAGCTAGCCAAGATGATGCTCTAGACCCCAACTCTAACATCATTGTCAGGGCGAAATTCGTCGATGCGAATGGTAATGAGTTTATTGGTTTCATTCATTACGGATTAGCTGAAGTCGAATATTCTCAACCTAATATGTTCGTAAATGGCAAAACCGTAGGCTTTTGGTTTGGCATTACGAAGCCCAATCATAATGACCTGATAAAACTAAACTTCCCTATAGTGATAACGTCAGAGTCAGTTTTTGGTTTAGAGCAGATTACAGTCACTATCGAAGGTTATAGTTATGTCAATGAAGCATCGGCTACTTGCGTAATGTCCTGCTAACAAATTGTTTAAGAGTGATTCGGCACGCGTGGCATTTTTACCATGCGTCGGGTTTAGTGGTTAAGGTGGTATGCGGAAGCTTCGGTATTGCGTGCCTCACACCTTAACAAGGCGTTAAGCTTCATCGAGGATATATGTTAGAACTGTTGATTCCTTTAAAGAAAACTGTAAATCAGTCAGCAAAATATGATCTGACTAACTGGTTAGACACAATGCCGGATGGAGCTGCGTGGTATGTTATTTCGGACTATTGCTTCGGAGACAAAACTAAGCAAAATGACACGGTGTCGTTTACAGTTTTGTTGCATCACGACAAGCTGGAGAACATCAAAGAATACATCAACCACTTTGCACCTAGGGATATCAAGTCAACTAGGACGGTCTCGGTCGAATTTTTACAATATATAAACTCACCTGTAAGTTTTTCTTTTACTTTTGTAATTGATCGAAAATCTAACTTACTTCGGGACTATGCTACAGACGAAAATATGTTGTCATTCTTGCCTGCATTTCGAAGTGTCATATCAGACATCGCAAGCAACTCAACATTTCAAGGCGGTTATATTGACGGAGTTATGAAAAGGGTTAAGGCTTTTGAATCTGATTTTTCAAAGAAAAATTTCAATTCAAAACTTGCGCGTCAAATTTATATAGTTTCTGCATTTGCTAGTGTTGTGTTTGAAATTTTAACCATAGCTAAAAAAACTAAATATATTCAATGGGTTTCTGACCGAGATGCTCTACTTGAAAGATATGATAGCTTTGTCTTTGACCTAGCATACTTTTTATTTTTACAAGGTTACTCTGAGCACTTTGAGAGGACAGAGAATTCAGTGCTAATGTTGGATACTCCTCAGTTTATATTTCCTGAGCCGGAGAAGTCTGGGAAAAATTATTTTGATGAGTTAATTCGAATTCCTGACTATTTGGCGGGTACGTTAGCCGACTTCGACGTCTCGTCTAATAAATTTAGCAAGGACAAGTATGATACGATCCTTTTGAATTCGTTAGTTAACTCACGAAATCAAGCTGTTATCTACGTTACAGGCAAGGGGAATGAACTATTGTGTAAACGTCTAGTTCATGAAGCTTAACAATCTGTTTAAGAGTGATTCGCAACGCGTGGCATTTTTACTATGCGTTGCGTTTAGTGTTTAAGGTGGTATGCGGTGGCTTAGGTATTGCGTTGCTCACACCTTAACAGGGCGTTAGTACGGGTTTGACATTAAAGGTCATAAGTTTTGGTGTTTATCTATTTTGGCGTTCGTCTTTACACCTTTCAGTTTGTACCTTTCACTTTCTTTCCGGTGGCACTATATGCGGAGTGTTTGCTTTGATTTCACCGTTTACGGTTTCTAACTATTAGCCTATTTCTTTGGCGCTTCTTCATTCTCGTGGTGGCTTTTGAGAGAACCTTGATTATTTTTGGTGTGGCTGTTGAAGTACGAGGAAAGAATCCTTTTCTAATTTGAAGCCAGTAAAAGTAGGGTGGCTCAGTGCGTTTTTCTTCTAGCCAACTTTCCTCTCTTAATCGGTGTAAAGTTTTGTAGCTGCCCGTCTCACTTCAGTGTTCAAAGCCTTTCATATCATGCAAGTTTTCAATATCTTGGAGCGCATAAATAGAAGTAGCGCATGTACTAACAAATTGCTTAAGAGTGATTCGTAACGCGTGGCATTTTTACTTTGCGGTGGCTTATGGTGATTAAGGCGCTGTGCGGTAGCTTTTGTATTGCGTTACTCACACCTTAGCAAGGCGTTAGTCGCCAGAAAAAGCTAGCAGTCAAAATCATGTTTCTAAGCTCAAAACTTGGCTACTGGTTGTTTGATTCATAGTTCCATCTTCGACGGTCAAAGCTCAGTTTCATCGGTTCTAAGTCAATGCATTGCTATTTCCCAAGCGGTTGTTTCGTTCTTTGGTGGTGATAGGGTGGGGCAATCGAAAATCTGTTTTTGGTTGCAAATTTGCTCGGTGAGTTTGTTGGTTTAAAAGCTTATTTACTTGCTGAAAGGACGTTTTCTCTGGTGTTGTAAGTTCCACGTGGTTTCAGTGACTTTGTTGAAAGTCCGCACTGTGAGATTGGCTTTCCAAAAACGCTTTTTGGTGTTGTCAGTCCGTTTTCTGCGGCGTTGTTTGTTCCAAGTGGTTTCATAGAATAGCTGCTTTGCGACTACGCCTGACTTAAGTGCATCAAAGCACATAAAGTTTGTTGTTCGCAAAGTTTAGTTCGGCTTAAAATTGTCGCTCGGTGCCTCGCGACTAACAATCTGTTTAAGAGTGATTCGCAACGCGTGGCATTTTTACTATGCGTTGGTTTTAGTGTTTAAGGTGGCATGCGGCGGCTGTGGTATTGCGTTGCTCACACCTTAACAGGGCGTTAGGGCTCATAGGATGATTCGGTGTAAATGAATGAAATGATAGAAAAGTTGGGCTTCGTTTTACTAGGAGCTCTCATGACGGGCATTGGTTATCTTATAAAGCGAAAAATCGAATCAAAGCCTGAATTAGAAATTTTGGATAAGCATCAAAAAGTTCTAGATATACATAAAAAAATGAGTGAGCAAGGTTTAGATATCTCAGGCTTAAATCAGTTTGCTTCTATGCTCACAGAAAAAAGTAGTGCGGTGCAGAGTCATGTTTTAGATTTAAACACTAAATCGGTTTCTCATATGCAGACGAGTAGCACTGAGCATATTACTCAAACTGAAATGAACCAAATGGCTTCGGATAGTTATAATCGTTCATTAGTTAAAATGAACGAGGTTTACGCTCAATTAATGAGTAAGCTAGATAGTGACCGCACCGAAGCATACGGGTCTGCACAGGTAAAGTGGAACGAGTATATCGAAGCCCATGCGAGATCAGTAGCTGATATGTACAAAGGGGGCTCTATATACCCATTGATATATTACTCGGAACTCGAAACTTTAGTTTTTGAACGAACTGCTCGCTTGCAGAGTGAGCTAGACGAACTAGTATCGCTGGGTAACTGAGCCCTAACAAACTGTTTAAGAGTGATTCGCAACGCGTGGCATTTTTACTATGCGTTAGGTTTTGTGTTTAAGGTGGTATGCGGAGGCATCGGTATTGCGTTGCTCACACCTTAACAGGGCGTTATATGATCCGAGTGTAAAAACCGAAAATTAAGGGAGTTTATAATGAGCGTTAAAATTCAAAATACATTTATAAGCAGATTCACAAATGTTTCCTATCAATCTGCATTAAGTCAAGTTATTGCTAGTAAAGGCTCTAAGTTAATTATCGCAACTGGATACATTAGTCAAAATGATTCGGTTGTAAATATTTATAAAAAGCTTAAAGAAGCCTTGGAAAGAAATGAAGAATTAACAGTGGATATATATATTGGAATTCTTTACGAGCCGAAAAATTCTAAAGGAGAAAAAATATTAGAGCATCATGAGACTTTGTTGCCTCACGGGCTTCTCACTATATCTCAAGCTAAACGATTAACTGTTCGAGGTATTACAGACTTTCATGCGAAATTTTCATTAATGCAACAAAAGAATGAAGATGGAGAGTTTGTTGGGGTTGCTGGTACTATGGGTAGTTCCAATTTAACAGAACCTGGTTTGGCTCCCAAGTCTAGAATAGAATTCGACTTACTTATGTTAGGAGGAGAAGGTAATGAGCTGCTCCAATCCTATAAAAATGAAGTCGATTGCTTGTTGCACAAGATAGAAAATCAAGAAGTCTCAAATGTTAAGGATAAAGTGAAATGGAAAATATATGATCTTCCTGTGCTTGAAGAGTCTATAGAAAAAAGTGAAAAAATAGAGGCTTTAGAACAGGCAAGAACGCAGGAAGAAAATTGGCATAGTGGTTTACATAAGTAAAATAGACTTTGAGGCTTCTGTATAATCATATAACAATCTGTTTAAGAGTGATTCGCAACGCGTGGCATTTTTACCATGCGTTGGTTTAAGTGATTAAGGTGGTGTGCGGCGGCATCGGTATTGCGTTGCTCACACCTTAACAGGGCGTTAGTGCGCAAAGATAAAAATTACAATTAGCAGGATTTAAAATGAGTGAAATTGCTCGTTTCATATCTGGTAAAGCTCCAGATAAATTTGGTCGTAATGTAGAGCAGTTGTTAGCTTACAACCACTTCTGGCTAGAGCATGATCATAAGTATATTCAAGTTCTTTTCCCGATTGATGAGGGTACTAAGTTCAATCAACATGCTCCTTTGGTAACTAAAGCAGATCGAGAGGCTTTTGCTAACTCAGAAGAATTGCGCATTGCTCACTTAAAAGCACTCGACCTTTTACTTGATTTTTGGGGATTGCAGCGAGATGGGTGTGAAATTTATTCATTACTGGAACTAAGTCCTGCTAATCACGTCTGGCTTAAAAGTCATGACCACAACCAACTCCGCCTGACCCGAGCAATTCGTAGTTTGTATATACTCGGTAATGAGCAGATAGCGGCTAACTTGTGTAACTTTCTAGTGGTTGCAGCCAGAGAAACCGGCATGGTTTCAGATAAAACGGTCGAGTATTGGCGTAACGCGCTCAAAGGTTAGGTGATCGCTGAAAAAGCGCACTAACAAACTGTTCAAGAGGGATTCGCAACGCGTGGCATTTTCACTATGCGTTGGTTTTAGTGATTAAGGTGGTTTGCAGCGGCTTTGGTATTGCGTTGCTCACCCCTTAACAGGGCGTTATACGGCAGAGGGTGATAAGGGGCTAGAGCTTGAATCCTAGCCCAATTAAACAACTACTACTTAGTTCTTACAGCCGTTTTTGTCACATGTAATTTTACTGTGTGAGTCGCTCCAATGAGATGCTTCTTTCTTGGTGTCAAAGCCACAACCAGTAGTACCTCCTTTTTTGCCTTTATGAACGACTCCAGTGGGTGTGTGTTTTACTGCCATAAACGTACTTCCTATCTATCACCAGTATTGGTGCCCGTATTTTACTTCTGAGAACAGTTTTAAAGTGTGTGCTTGGTTGCTTATTTCATCTCAAAGTAAGGTAAAATTAAACTTTGCGAGCAACCGCATAACAAACTGTTTAAGAGTGATTCGCAACGCGTGGCATTTTTACTATGCGTTAGTTTTAGTGTTTAAGGTGGTATGCGGAGGCATCGGTATTGCGTTGCTCACACCTTAACAGGGCGTTAGTCGCCAGAAAAAGCTTGCAGTCAAAATCATGTTTCTAAGCTTAAAATTTGGCTGATGATTGTTTGCTATACAGGCTCTTCATCGATGGTCAAAACTCAGTTTCAGGCTGTTTCAAATCCAAAGTTTTGCAAGCGTCCAAGCGTTTTTTTTGTTCTTTGGCGCTGACAGAATAGGGCAATCGAGCGTCTGTTCTTGGTTGCAACCCTGTCCGGTGAGTTTGTTGGTTCAAAAGCAGATCTACTCGCTGAAAAGTCGTCTTCTCTGGTGTTGTAAGTTCCACGTGGTTTCAGTGACTTTGTTGAAACTCCGCACTGTGAGATTGGTTTTCCAAAAAGCGCTTTTTGGTGTTGTCAGTCCGTTTTCTACGGCGTTTTATGTTCCAAGTGGTTTCATTGAGTAGCCGCTTTGAGACCACGCCTAACTTAAATGCATCAAAGCACATAAAGTTTGTTGTTTGCAAAGTTTAGTTCGGCTTAAAATTGTCGCTCGGTGCCTCGCGACTAACAAACTGCTCAAGAGGGATTCGCAACGCGTGGCATTTTTACTATGCGTTGAATTTAGTGATTAAGGTGGTACGCGGCGGCTTCGGTATTGCGTTGCTCACCCCTTAGCAGGGCGTTAGGCGAATGGAGTAAGTAATGAGATTTTTGATTGTTATTTTGGGGATGTTTTCTGTATTAACAGCGACGGCAGAAGAGACTCGATGTGGATGGCTTGAAAACCCTTCTCCTGCCAATATGTGGTTGATTGATCGCGATGGCTCGTGGGATATATCAGTCCAAGGTACTTCAAATGCATTGGACGATAAATCGATGGAACTGCTTTATCAAGCGACTGCAAATGAAAATGAATTTGTTAGAACAAATCGAAACTATGGTTTTAGTTGTGCTTGTTTAACAGTGGACGTAGACCAAGAGAAAAATTCGATTACAACAATCTATAAATCCAAGCAGTTACCTTTGAAGCAGTGTTTAGAGGACATATCCATAACGAAAGATATTCCACTTCCTTTTAAGTAATTCGCCTAACAAATTGTTCAAGAGGGATTCGCAACGCGTGGCACTTTTACTATGCGTTAGTTTTAGTGACTAAGGTGGTATGCGGCGGCTTCGGTATTGCGTTGCTCACCCCTTAACAAGGCGTTATACATCAACTCGAAAAATTAGAAAGGGAGCTTCGAGATGTTTAAAAAAAGGATGTTTTTGATATGTATTTTGTCTTTGGTTGGTTGTTCGAATCGAGGACCAATGAAATCTGGTTTTGGACCTGTAGAAACCTCTAAATACATAGAGTTGTTGGAAAGAGATTTAGTTTCAAGCAATGAGTCTATTTTGGTTTATTCTGAGTCTATGTTCACGGAAGGGTTATATGCATATTCAGGTGCTTTAATTTTAACTGACCAGCAAGTGATTTTTGCAGAATGGGATAATGATTCTTATGAATACAGACCAATATATTCGACTCTCTTGAATGATATCGTTGAAGTTGAACAGTGTAATCCTCTGGCTGCCACCATCTCGTTAATTGGACAAGTATTTTGTGTTTATACTGACGAAGAATCCGTCTCTTTTGCAACTGAAAAATACAAGCAATTCTTGTACTTGATTGAGAAAAATACAAGATCTTAGATTAAATGTATAACAAACTGTTCAAGAGTGATTCGCAACGCGTGGCATTTTTACTATGCGTTGGTTTTAGTGTTTAAGGTGGTATGCGTTAGCTTCGGTATTGCGCATACCACCTTAACAGGGCGTTATGTGTAATAAAGAGGTTTTATGAAAAAGTTTTTTAAAGTTTTTGCGATACTAGTTGCTTTAACTGTTGTTTTAATTGGGGGGCTACTGTTTTGGGCTGCCTCTCAAACAAGTGAGGTCACTGCTGAAGCGACTCCATTTATTGAAGAAAGCGTGCCTTTAATTTCAACATGGGAAATATCGCAGTTTGAACATCTATTTAGTATTGAAGGGCGTTCAGCGTTAAATAGTGATGAAGGTCAAAAAGTAATAGAGTATCTATCTAAAATAGGTGGTTTAAAATCCTTCGACTCCCCAACCTTTGTCAAATCTAAATCTTCTGTTGCTACTAGTGGTGAAAGTAAAGAAATAGCGATATTTACAGTTGAAGCAAAATTTGAAAATGGTGCGGGTTTGTTTACGTTCGTTCTTTCTAAAGTAGACTCAGAATACAAAATTGACCGCATAAATCTGAATTCGAATGCATTTTTGGATTTATAGTCAAAATTACACATAACAAGGCGTTTAAGGCAGATTCCCAACGCTTGGCATTTTGCATTCTAAATTGGGTTAAGTGTTTAAGGTGCAATAGTTTAGGTTGGGTAGATGGCGTTGCTCACTACTTAACGCGGCGTTATGTTTTTGATAATTTCAACGTGTGCTGTATCATATAATATTATTATTAATTAGGCTTAATGTATGAAAAATAAACTTATTTTCACATTTGCATCAATTGCGCTAGTTGGTTGCGCGACAGTCCCGCTAGATCCGAAAGTGGATGTTACGGAAATTCAACCATTCATTGAATTTAATGTTAATGATTCAGTATCTATCGTTAATGAACAAAAGAATGATGACACTTTACTCTTGGTCGATCTAAAAACTGTCGCCTTCACAGGCTCGAAGAAAGAGTTGACTGATACCGTAATTGCAGTGGCTGAGAAAGAACTAATAAAACGTAAAGCTATCATTTCTCCAATAGCAACCAAGCAGTTGAATATATCGGTGGATAAATTTAGTTGTGATCAATCTGGATCTTTTTCTATGGGTTGTGAAACAGTCGTTTCTGTAGAAACGGAAGGTCAATATAAAGCAACTTATACTGCATTTGGTGAAAGCGCACTTGGTGTTCAACATGCAAGTAATTACTCATTGGCGAATGCAGTTTCAGCAATGTTTAGAGACCCTAAGATCATAAACTACTTAACTACTAAATAAACATAACAAACAATTTAAGAGTGATTCAGCACGCTTGGCATTTTCGGTTTGGGTTAAGTTTAGTGATTAAAGTGTTCAAATTGAGTGTTGTGGATGCGTGCTTCACACCTTAATTGGGCGTTAGCACTACAAGGTTAATTTAGGAGTTCATATGATAACGATTTACGACGGTTTGGAATTCGATACTGAACTAGAAGCTATTTGGGCTTCTTTTTTTGATTTGGCGGGTTGGCAATGGTGGTATAACCCTGTTGCTATTGATAACTGGAAGCCAGATTTTAAAGTTACTTTCCCATGTGCTCACTCCGAGTGTGGTGGTAGTCATACATTGATGGTGTCAGTTGTTCCAACCCGTGATTTAGAAAGCCAATCATCACATCCTAGTTTGTCCTACTCGTATGGTGTTTATGACAAGAACAAGCGATATGTAGCAGATGGAGGTGCATTACTCGGTATGTCTCCAATAGTTTCAAAATGGGAAATTTCTCATGGTTCAGGCGGTGGTGTAGAGGATGTATTTTTCCGAGTTGATAATGCAAATGAACTGTGGGAAAAGGCTGTAGCATCAATCATGTAGTGCTAACAAACGCTTTAAGACGGATTCGCAACGCGTGGCATTTTTATCATGCGTTGATTTTAGTGATTTAGGTGGTGTGCGGAAACATTTCATTGCGTTGCTCACCACTTAAGCG
>NZ_JAPPTO010000035.1:0-39463 GCF_027587135.1 Vibrio sp. MM46 | reverse complement strand
TTTCCATTCCGAACTCAGAAGTGAAACGAATTAGCGCCGATGGTAGTGTGGGGCTTCCCCATGTGAGAGTAGGACATCGCCAGGCTTTAAATTTGAAGAAGCCCACTCGAGAGAGTGGGCTTTTTTTACATTTGGAGCAAAGTAAATCTGATCACCAGAGCCCTTCTTATAAAGTCGCACCACTTTCCAATCCCTGTATATCTTTCCTGTGACTAACTTGATCATGAGATAGTGCTAACGCATTACCTAACCTCTCACAATGCCACTACTTCCCATTGTCTTTAGAACAGCCTCAAACTCGCTATTAAAACACATCGAGCTTGTGTTTAGTCCTATGACTCGATTAGGCAAAAGAACTGCGTGTGAGTGTTTTGGAGAGTGCGTGGATAAGTTGATGTAAAGTAAGGGGGATGAAGAGCGAAGGGCTAAGAAACCTTTTGGATATTTAGGTTTAAGGAGTGCTGTATTTTGACATCAGGAATACAGTCGTGATGAAGTGTTACTTGGTTGCGTCCAGAGTGCTTTGAGTAATACATGGCTTTATCAGCGTTAATCATGAGCTCTTTAGCATTAGATACTTGTCCGTCATATTCTGCGACACCAATACTTACGGTTGTGCTGATTTCGATACCATCAACTTGGCATGGGGCGTTTTGAATCGCACCTCTGATCCTTTCTGCTACATCATAGGCTTGAATCGCGCTGGTGTTGACTAAAATCACTGCAAACTCTTCTCCTCCTAAGCGACCAATAAAGTCAGTGCCACGGATTGCTCGTTGGCATATCTTTGCTACATGGTTGATCACCTGATCTCCGGAGAAGTGACCGACTTGGTCATTTATCTCTTTAAAGTGGTCAATATCGATCATGACGCAGGAGAGTGTTTGAGATAGGCGAGAATGCGAGTTCAGAGCTTTATCTAGGCTGGTTAAGAATGCTCGTCGATTCATTACACCAGTTAGCTCATCAGTCTCTGAGAGCTCTTTCAGGCGCTTTTCAAGTAGGTGTGTTTTCGTTACGTCACGAACAGACCAAATTACCCAACTTTCGTCGTCTTGTAAGCTTTCAACAGGTTTGATGATCGCTTCAAACCAGGTTTCCTCTGGGTTGTCTAACGCTTCTAGCTCTTCTATTGGCATTAGTAGGTGGTCTTGTAGTGCGATGCTGTATTTGACGACTTTTGGCTCATTAGAGCGAATTACATCATCAATATAACTTATTAATTCAGAAGCTTTACTTGATGACAAAACATCGTTTAACGAGAGGTTAGTGTAACTTTCGGCATTGAATTTCTTTGAGTGGTAAGTGCCACCAAAGCTTTCAATATAGCGACCGTTTTCATTGAGGATAAAGACATGATCAGGGAGAGTATTCAGAATGGCGTGAAGCCAATCTTCCCTTTCTTTGTAAATCATGAGGTTAGTTCCTTTATCCAATGTAAGTCTTTGATTATATCTGTTTATATTGAGTTCACAATCAATACTGATCACAGTTCAATGTATCAGGTTTGACTAATGTTTGTACAAAGGCTTGGTAAGAGAAGGTAAGGGAGGATGGAATACAGGATAGCGAGGAACAAAAAATAAAAAAGGCTTAATCATTGCTGACCAAGCCTTTTTTACAAAAATACTGTATGAACCTATTAGTTCATGCCGTACTTTTTAAGTTTTTTGCGAAGAGTACCGCGGTTGATACCCATCATAGTTGCTGCGCGAGTTTGGTTACCGCGAGTGTACTGCATGATGGTATCTAATAGTGGCTGTTCAACTTCAGCTAGAACTAATTCGTATAGTTCTGTTACTTCCTGGCCGTTTAGTTGAGCTAGGTAGTTTTTAAGAGACGCTTTAACAGAGTCACGTAAAGGCTTTTGAGTAATCTGGTCTTGTGACGTTACTGTAGTTACTGTTAATGCTTCTGAAGTCAGATTTTGTTCGAACATATTCGGTCTAGCTCTTCTCTTAATTATGATGCAACGTTATCAAAATAACCTTCTAACGCCTCAAGTTGCAGCTCAGCTGCGTCGATAGCGTTGAAGGTACGGCGAAACTCACTTGCTTGTTCATGTTCCTTTAGATACCACCCAACGTGCTTGCGCGCGATACGTGGACCTAAAAACTCTCCATAGAAATCATGCAGAGCGTTAACATGACCAAGCATAATGGCTTTCACTTCCTCACTTGGAAGCTCATCCATTGTGGTGCCGTTTTCCAAATAGTGATGGATTTCCTGGAAAATCCAAGGACGACCTTGGGCAGGGCGTCCAATCATTAAAGCGTCTGCACCGGTGTACTCCAGTACAAACTTCGCTTTCTCCGGGCTATCGATATCACCGTTTGCGATAACCGGAATGGATATAGCGTGTTTAACCGCTTTAATGCTGTCATATTCGGCCTCACCTTTGTACATACACGCTTTTGTTCTGCCATGCAGTGCAAGAGCCTGTATGCCGCAGTCTTCGGCTAATTTAGCGATGTGAACACAGTTTTTATTTTCTGTGTTCCAGCCAGTACGAGTCTTTAACGTTACAGGAACGTCTACCGCGTCCACTACCGCAGTCAAAATCTCTTTGATGATGTCTGGGTATTGAAGCAGTGCAGAACCCGCCAGCTTCTTATTCACTTTCTTTGCTGGGCAGCCCATGTTGATGTCGATGATTTGCGCACCGTTTTCAACACTGAATTGAGCCGCATCGGCCATAAGCTGTGGATCGGAACCGGCAATCTGTACAGAGCGAATGCCCGATTCGCCTTCATGTACCATGCGCTGTTTCGACTTTGACGTTCCCCATAGTTTCGGGTTAGCAGACATCATTTCACTGACGGCCATTCCCGCACCATAGCGAAGACACAACTCGCGAAACGGTCTATCCGTTACACCAGCCATAGGGGCTACGATTAGATTGTTCTTAAGTTGATAGTTTCCGATTTTCAAAACGTCATCACAGTTCTGTACCAGCAAGGGCGCGCATTTTACGCATTTTTTTACTGCGTGAAAAGACTAATATTTGAGCATTTACAAATTGTTTTTGTAATTTGTATGAAATTCAAACAATTAGCCCTGAAAACCTTGTCTAGCCTTGCTTACGACCAGAGATACGACACCATTCACTTTGCTCTACAATTGGGTCAATGTGAAGCTCGTCACGGTAATGGTTTGCTACATCCTCTGCTTGAGTGTCTAAAACACCCGACATCGCAAGGTCACCATTTGGTTTCACCAAACCTTTAATTATTGGTGCTAGTTCACGTAGAGGACCAGCAAGAATGTTCGCAACCACAACGTCTGCAATTAGACCTTCAGGTTGGTTTTGAGGTAGGAACACTTCAAGTTGATCGGCAACGCCATTACGTTCAGCGTTGTCGCGAGATGCTTGTAGTGCTTGAGGATCAATGTCGATCCCGATAACTTTTTCTGCACCTAGTTTGATCGCTGCGATCGCTAAGATGCCTGAGCCACACCCGAAGTCGATAACCGTCTTACCTGATAGATCGAGACCTTCTAGCCACTCAAGACACAATGCCGTAGTTGGGTGAGTACCTGTACCGAATGCAAGACCCGGATCTAGCATTACGTTTACTGCGTCTGGCTCTGGAATTTCACGCCAGCTTGGGCAAATCCATAGGCGTTCGCCGAACTTCATTGGGTGGAAGTTTTCCATCCACTCGCGTTCCCAGTCTTTGTCTTCTAGCTGTTCTACTTTGTAAGCAAAATCGTCAGTAAGCATGCCGCTTGCTTTGATTTGAGTGATGATGAAGTTTGTATCAGCTTCTGCATCGTACAGTGCCAGAATGTCAGTATCGCCCCATAAGCGAGTTTCGCCAGGCAGAGGTTCGAATACAGGCGTATCCTGCGCGTCTAGGAATGTTACAGACAGCGCACCAGTCTCTTCCATTAGCATGTCGCCGATTTGCTCAGCGTTTTCATTGGTCGCGTTGAGTTTGATTTGAATCCAAGGCATTTGTTTTTGCTCTTAAAGTGAATGAAGTGGCGCAGAGTTTACCAGAACTCTACGATTTGTTTGAGTATAGACTTTATACAAAACAAAAATGCCCACAGATGTGGGCATTTATTATGAGGTTAGCGAAGGCTTATTGTAGGCCTAGCTTCTTCTCTAGGTAGTGAATGTTTGCACCACCGTGCTGGAAGTTCTCATCATTCATGATTGATTCTTGTAGAGTAACGTTAGTCTTGATGCCTTCAATGATCATCTCGCCTAGTGCGTTCTTCATACGTGCAATCGCTACATCACGGTTCTCACCGTAAGTGATCAGTTTACCAATCATTGAATCGTAATGAGGTGGTACTGTGTAGCCTGTGTAAATGTGAGATTCCCAACGAACACCCATACCGCCTGGTGCGTGGAAGCGTTCAATCTTACCTGGTGAAGGTAGGAAGCGCTCAGGGTCTTCTGCGTTGATACGACACTCAATCGCATGGCCGCGGATCTTGATGTCATCCTGAGTGAATGACAGTGGTTGACCTGCTGCTACGCGTAGCTGTTCTTTAATTAGGTCAACACCGGTAACCATTTCTGTTACTGGGTGCTCAACCTGAATACGAGTGTTCATTTCGATGAAGTAGAACTCACCGTTCTCGTATAGGAATTCGAACGTACCTGCGCCGCGGTAACCGATTTCTAGACATGCACGTGTACAACGTTCACCGATGTATTTACGCATCTCTTCTGTGATACCTGGTGCTGGAGCTTCTTCAACAACCTTCTGGTGACGACGCTGCATAGAACAGTCACGTTCACCTAGGTGGATAGCACCGCCTTGACCATCAGCAATCACTTGTACTTCAACGTGACGAGGGTTTTCTAGGAATTTCTCCATGTAAACCATGTCGTTGTTGAACGCCGCTTTTGCTTCTGCACGCGTCATAGCGATAGCTTGAACAAGTTCTGCTTCAGAACGTACAACACGCATACCACGACCACCGCCGCCACCAGAGGCTTTGATGATTACTGGGTAGCCGATACGCTTAGCGTGAGCTTTGTTTTTGTCTTCGTCGTTATCTAGTGGACCGTCAGAGCCTGGTACACAAGGAACGCCTGCTTTTTTCATTGCGTTGATTGCGGACACTTTGTCACCCATCATACGGATGGTGTCTGCTTTAGGACCAACGAAGATGAAACCGCTACGCTCTACTTGTTCAGCAAAGTCTGCGTTCTCAGATAGGAAGCCGTAACCCGGGTGAATCGCAATTGCACCCGTCACTTCTGCTGCAGAAATGATACGAGGGATGTTTAGGTAGCTGTCGATACCACGAGCAGGACCGATACATACTGTTTCGTCTGCGAGTAGTACGTGCTTAAGATCGCGGTCAGCTGTTGAGTGAACTGCCACAGTCTTAATGCCTAATTCTTTACAAGCGCGAAGGATACGAAGTGCAATTTCACCTCGGTTCGCGATGACTACTTTATCTAGCATAAGGCAAGCCCCGCTTATTCGATTACAACTAGTGGTTGGTCGAATTCAACTGGTTGGCCGTCTTCAACTAGGATTGCAGTTACAACACCTGATTTGTCCGCTTCGATTTGGTTCATCATTTTCATTGCTTCAACGATACATAGTGTGTCGCCAGCATTTACGCTCTGACCAACTTCAACGAATGATTTCGCGTCTGGACTTGGTGAGCGGTAGAAAGTACCAACCATTGGAGAAAGAACTTGGTGACCTGCAGGAACTGCTGCTGGCGCTTCTGCTGCCATTGCTGGTGCGTCTGCTACTGGAGCTGCTGCCACTGGTGCAGGTGCTGCTACTGGAGCTGCTGCGTAATGAACTGGTGCTGGAGCAGCTGCAGGGCCACTACGACTGATGCGTACTGACTCTTCACCTTCAGAGATTTCTAGCTCAGCAATGCCAGATTCTTCAACTAACTCGATTAGCTTCTTGATTTTACGAATATCCATCTTTTCTTTCTCTTTTATCTTGTGATTAAGACAACCCCAAAGGGCTGCAGAGTGTTTGGTTTACTTTGCCTGCAATTTCGCGATTGCTGCAGACAGAGCGAATTCATAACCTTGTGCACCTAAGCCACAAATCACTCCTTCTGCTTTATCAGACAGATAAGAGTGATGACGGAACGGCTCACGAGCGTGAACGTTCGATAGGTGCACTTCGATAAATGGGATGGCTACGCCAAGTAATGCATCACGCAGCGCGACACTGGTATGAGTGAAAGCCGCTGGGTTGATGATAATGAAGTCCACTTTGTCATATGCAGCGTGGATAGCTTCAATCAGTTCGTACTCACGATTCGATTGCAGGTGTTCAAGTTCCACCCCAGAGTTGTGAGCTTGTTCAGTCAATGCGTCAACAATCTGTGCTAGGGTGTTGTTACCGTAATGTGTCGGTTCACGCAGACCTAATAGATTAAGATTTGGTCCGTTTAGAACTAGAATCCGTGACTTTGCAGACATTATGTTGCTATCTTCCTTTATCGTGAGTGGAACGTTTATATTCCCAAATATACGATAATTCAGCACGATTTTTTTGTTAAAACCGAGCAAATTTTAAAAAATCGACCAAGATTATAGCTAATTCACAGCAATTAGCAGCAATTTACTGGTCTAATCTCCCAATAACCCCCGCCGTTTCTGTAACCAAGTTAACAAAAACAACATAATTGCCATGTGCTTTCTGTGGTTTATTTTGCGTCCACGCACAAAAAAGCCACCATATGCAATGGTGGCTTTTAGGGCTAGCGTTTAAAACAGGGGCTGGGTGTTATGCCAGTTCTGCTTTCTCTGCAATTAGCTTGTCTACAACACTTGGATCTGCCAGTGTCGAAGTATCACCTAGGTTGCTGGTATCACCCGTTGCAATCTTACGTAGGATGCGGCGCATGATTTTACCGGAGCGAGTTTTTGGTAGAGAGTCTGTCCAGTGCAGCACGTCTGGTGTCGCGATTGGACCAATCTCTTTACGTACCCAGTCTTTCACCTCTTTGTGCAGCTCAGCTGATGGGAACTCACCATCATTAAGCGTGACGTATGCGTAAATTGCCTGACCTTTGATGTCATGAGGGATACCGACAATCGCTGCTTCCGCAATTTTATCGTGTGCAACCAGTGCTGACTCAATCTCTGCGGTACCCATACGGTGACCTGAAACGTTCAGTACGTCATCTACACGACCTGTGATCCAGTAATAGCCGTCTTCGTCACGACGTGCGCCATCACTGGTGAAGTACATGCCTTTGAAGGTAGAGAAGTAGGTTTGCTCAAAGCGCTCATGGTCGCCGTAAACAGTACGCATCTGACCTGGCCATGAATCAAGGATCACTAAGTTACCTTCTGCTGCGGTCTCTTCAATGATGTTACCCATGTTGTCCACTAGCGCTGGTTGTACGCCGAAGAATGGGCGAGTTGCTGAGCCTGGCTTAAGATCGGTTGCACCTGGTAGTGGCGCAATCAAGATGCCGCCTGTTTCTGTTTGCCACCAAGTATCAACGATAGGTGAGTTTTCATTACCAATGGTCTTGTAGTACCACTCCCATGCTTCTGGGTTGATAGGTTCACCTACTGAGCCCATTACACGCAAGCTTGAACGAGATGTTCCGGCTACCGCTTCGTTACCTTTCGCCATTAGGGCGCGAATCGCTGTTGGTGCAGTGTACAGAATGTTTACTTGATGCTTATCAACCACTTCACTCATGCGAGCCGTGCTTGGGTAGTTTGGTACACCTTCGAAAAGAATGGTCTTCGCACCGTTCGCCAGTGGACCGTAAATTAAGTAAGTGTGACCTGTAATCCAACCCACATCCGCAGTACACCAGAACATTTCACCTTCTTGGTAATCGAACACGTATTTGAAGGTCATGGTTGCGTACACTAGGTAACCACCTGTAGTGTGCAGCACGCCTTTTGGCTTACCTGTTGAGCCTGAAGTGTAAAGAATGAATAGAGGGTCTTCCGCTTTCATCTCTTCTGGTGGGCACACATCAGAAACGACAGCCGTTGCTTCGTGCCACCAAACGTCACGGTGCTCGTGCCAATCAATGTCACCACCCGTACGTTTTAGAACGACAACTTTGTCGATGGTTTTTACTTCTGGGTTTGTCAGTGCTTCATCAACGTTTTTCTTCAGTGGTACTGCGCGGCCACCACGAACGCCTTCGTCAGCGGTGATAACGATTTTCGCATCTGAGTCGATGATACGACCGGACAGTGCTTCTGGCGAGAAACCACCAAATACCACAGTATGAACCGCACCAATACGCGTACATGCCAGCATTGCGATAGCCGCTTCTGGCACCATTGGCATGTAAAGACAAACCACGTCGCCTTTGTGTACGCCTTGCTCTTTTAGTGCGTTAGAGAACTTACACACTTCTTTGTGCAGTTCATTGAATGTGAGGGTTTTGTCGTCAGCAGGATCATCGCCTTCCCAGATGATTGCGACTTCATCGCCACGCTCGGCAAGGTGACGGTCAATACAGTTTGCTGATACGTTCAG
Source organism: Vibrio sp. MM46 (assembly GCF_027587135.1). Classification (NCBI taxonomy): domain Bacteria; kingdom Pseudomonadati; phylum Pseudomonadota; class Gammaproteobacteria; order Vibrionales; family Vibrionaceae; genus Vibrio; species Vibrio sp. MM46. The sequence continues at coordinate 31,001 of NZ_JAPPTO010000035.1, read as the reverse complement.
TGTGCCGTCTTCGAACCAACGAATGTCGACGTGACCAGTATCGAAAGAGGTGTTTTTAACTTGAGTGAATGGCTTAATCCAATCGACAACTTTACCGTGTTCGCTCCAGAAGCCTTCTGGGTCGCTTACCGACTGCTGATACATGGCTAGGTAAGTGTCATTATCCGCATGCGTATGGTTTTTAATATTTTCTTTTACCGGATAAACGTGGGCTTCGCTCATGGCTTCTCTCCTTGTGCCTTTAATTCTCGACCTTCGTCTTTTGTAGGGCTGTTTCCGTTCTTTAGTCTGTGATTCATCAAGAACGTTGCTGTGCATATAACTGTCAGTCACAGCGCGTATTTCCACAATTAGACTTTAGGATGAGAGTGAGGAATGCGCCGCGATATTGCTGAATTTAAAGCGAATGTGGGAGGTGGATCGAAAGCTGCGTATTGAACCTATTGGGTATAAGGCACGCTCAGGTTTGGTAAATCGCCTTTGGTTAGGCGCACATACACCAAGGCAGCGGATTTTGCGTCTTGTAGGGCGTCGTGTTTGTCTTGAATCGGTAGCTCGAGGTGCTTACAAATTGCATCAAGACTTAAGTCGAAGTAGGCGTTAGGCAAATGACGTTCGAGCTTGTCGTGATAAATCTGGCTCACTTCGATGAGCGGGTTGGGCAGTGGAAAGCCTAAATGCCTCAGACAGGCGAGGTCGAGGATCTTTTTGTCGTAGCGAATGTGGTAGCCGACTAAAGGACGATTGCCGATAAAGTCGAGTAACTTGATAAGCGCTTCTTTTTCGCTGATGCCATCAACCAAATCTTGGTGGCGGATATGATGAATTTTCACTGAACCTGAATCGAGTGATTGCGGGGCGCGAAGTCGAACTTCGAATGGTTTGCTGGTGATGATGCGATTGTCGATGATTTTGGTCGCAGCGATGGTGACCAGCTCGGCTCGATTTGGGTCCAAGCTGGTGGTTTCGCAATCGAGAGAGACAAATTCGCCTTTTTGCGGCGAACAAAACAGTGGCTGATAAGGTGAGCCCTTCAGCTTGTAATGCCAGTATTTCCTTTGTAGCCAATTCATCCCTGTTACCTCTCGTCTTATTTGCCTAAAAGACTCTAATCACGGATTTGATAATGGAAGCCTAAGAACTGCTTAAACTTCTTCACCACATGTAAGCTGTGGCGTAGCAAGTCTCGTTCTGTCCTGTCTAACTGTTTGATGTCGATGTTGTTCAATGCTTCTTGCTTACTCAATTGCTGGTTCAAACGAATCTTAAAGAACAGCTTTAGCGCCTCATTGAGGTTGTCGGCGGTTTCTGGTTCTAAGATACGTTTGTTTCTCAGTGCTTCGATACGCTCGAAGGTGTTCTTCTCTTCAATCGCGTATTCCAATGCCAAAGTGCGAATGCCATGCACGATTGGGAAGATGCCGCCGCGCTTAATATCCAGCCCGTCCTTGGCACTTTTTACGTTACCAAACAGAGTAAGAGGCACGGAAAACTGCAGAGCAGGGCGAGTGAAATCGGACAGAATCAACATACGATCTTTCATGCTGTCTCTAAGGTGCTCGGCGATAGGCGCGAGCAACTCTCGATTGCCTGCGACCGCATGAGCGTCACTGAAGATGGCTAAATCCATGATTTGTTCAGGCTGCGCTTTAGCAATCCAACCATCGAGCGTTTTAATCCAGTCTTGCTGCGTTCGAACCCACTTCGGATTGTTAACCATGACTTTGCCTGGGCAGAGTGGATAACCCAGTTGTTGCAAGGTGTGGGTGAGGGTTTGCATGACTTCGGTGCAATGTTCCCATTCCAGCCCATCTTGGATGATCAGTGCATTGTCTTGATCCGTTTTAAGGATTTGCTCTCCACGACCTTCTGAGCCAAGCACAATAAGACAGCAGTGATCGTGCAGTGCTGGTGGCACCACAAGCTCAAACGCTTTTTCGATGATTTGTTCGTTTACGGCAGATATCAGCTCCATGATGAAGCGAGTACGGATCCCGTTGGTCAGTAAGCTATCCACCAACTGACGCTGTCGATTGGAAGCAAGGGCTAACTCTTCCACGCTGCTGGCTCGCGCTATGCTGAGTGTCAGTACGTGTGAGTGAGTGGAAAACGCGCTGAGGATTTGCGTCATATCTAGCATACCGACCGCTTGATTGCCTTCGCACACCATTAGACGCTTCATGCGATTACGCGTCATGGTGATCATGGCGTTAAACAAGAAGTCGCCATCATCGACGTGATAAACAGGGAAGGTCGCAATCTTACTCACTGGTGTATCGAGTGGATGGTCGTCAAGCATTACGGCATGGAGCATATTGGTTCGAGTCACTATCGCGTAGGGATGCGCCGATGGATATTGCTCTAGGCGTGGGTCATCTTGGTTAAGCTGAACCAAAGCGGCATCAATGCCATTGTCTTTAAGTGTTTTAGTGACCTGATTAATTGGCATATCAGGTGCTAATAGCATCGGTGGATGATAGATGCTGCTATCGACTTTAGTCAGAATGAATTCGGCGAGGTTTTGCTGCTGTTGAGCCGCTTCAATGAGGGCTTGGCGTTTCGATAAGTTGTTATCGAAGTAGGCAGCGAACTGTCCGTTCTCGTTATACAGCTCAAGAAACACTTCTTTCGGTAGCAAATACGAGAGGGTATCTTCCAGTGCCACATACTGATGGCGCACGCTTTCTTCAAACAAAGACCGCACATCAAACATGTCGTCGTTGGCGTAGTGAGCAAACACTTCGTCTTGATCTTTTGAGCGCTCTTCCACTGCGCCTTTAATCAGCACGTGCAGGTGAGGATTGTCTTGCCCACAAGCTAAGATGACATCTCGCGTTCGGTAGTACGCCACATCAAGAGACGAGCGCAGTCGATTTTGCTGTGCGTCAGTCAGGCGATCGAACGGTGGAGATTGCATATTAAATTTGTCAGGCATGAGAGCACCTAAATTTGGTGGGAACACATTCTAAGTCTGACAAATTTCCCTGCCGAAGCCAGACGACTTTGGTCTAAATCGTCACAATCTAATTTTGCATTTCGAGACCCTGTGCCATTGAGGAAACGGTAAGTTGCCGATTCTTCCCTTTTTCTATTACGCATTGCGATCCATAATTCCGCGTCCCAAACGTTTACGTGGCGGAAGTCGTTAGTTTTTGTCGTTTTTTAGGATGTCAGTGATGTTGAAACCCTCTCCGTATGGCTGGATTTCCCAGTACTTTCTCGGATTCTTTTTTGCGTATGGCGTGTATCTGCCATTTTGGTCGTTGTGGTTTAAAGAGCAGGGCGTTTCTCCAACAGATATTGGTCTGTTAGTGGGTCTAGGTTTAGCGACGCGTTGTGTGGCGAACATGGTGCTTACCCCACGTTTGCATAAAGTCGAACACCTAATGCCTGCATTGCGCTGGTTGAGTTTTGCTGCCCTTATATTTGTTGGTTTCCACTTTTTCACTGGCGGCAACTTCTGGTTAATGGCGCTTGCCACTGTCTTGTTCAACTTGTGTTGTGGTCCTGTCGTGCCTCTGTCTGATGCGATGGCGAACTACTACGCTCGTTTGAAAATGCTCGATTACGGTCGTACCCGTTTGTGGGGCTCGGTTGCATTTATTGCAGGCTCGACTGTGGTGGGCTACTTGGTGGCAGAGTTTGGTTCTGACATGATTTTGTACACGGCGATGGTCGGTGTGTTTGTCTCGCTTTTATTTGCAATGCGTAACACCAATCCAATGCCAGTGACACGCGAAGGTCAACATTCTGAGCGTCCAAAACTCTCAGCGTTACTGACGGATAAACCGGTCGTGAAGTTCCTTGTGCTGATGGCGTTAATCCAAGGCAGCCATGCGGCGTACTACGGTTTTAGTGCGATTCACTGGAAAGCGGCTGGTCACTCAGAAGATGTGATTGGTTACTTGTGGAGCTTGGGCGTGGCAGCTGAAGTTGCTGTGTTTGCTCTGAGTAAGCGTCTATTCGCTGGCTGGTCTTTGCGCACTCTGTTTGTGGTTGCGGCTGGTGGTGTGATGCTACGTTGGGGAATGACTGCGTCTACGACCTCTATTTTGGCGTTGGTGGTAGTGCAAATGCTTCACGGCGTGACGTTTGCAATGGCGCACATTGCTGCCATTCAATACATCCAGAACTCAGCAGAGAACAAGATGGTGGCATTGCAGGCACTATATAACGCAATCCCACTGGGTGCGTTTATCGCGTTGATGACAGTGATCAGTGGTTGGGGCTACGAGCACTGGGGTGCGAATATCTTCTGGTTGATGGCGGCGATGGGCTTTATTGCACTGTTTATCAAAGTTGATCCTCAAAATGATGAAAGTCATGTGGTTGATCTCTCAGCCAATGCACCCGAAGCACAGAATTAAGCTTCTGTGACAGAGATTAAAAACTAACCTTTGTCTCTGTTGTGAAAGCAGTGTTAAATGAAACCTCTCCCTTATGGAGAGGTTTTTTTATTCCTTGCTTTAAAAACAGCAAGAAAGGCAAGAAAAGTAAGAAAGGATATCGGATGCAAGGATGGCTAGTGATTCCCGTTTCTTTGGCGTATTTGGGAATCCTGTTTTTAATCGCTTGGTACGGTGACAAACAAAAGAGATGGTTAGCGCGTTGGCGACCATGGATCTACAGTTTGTCGATTGCGGTGTACTGTACGTCGTGGACCTTCTACGGCACGGTCGGACAGGCGAGCAACAATCCTTGGTCCTTCCTACCCATCTATATCGCGCCGATCATCGTGTTTACCATCGGCTGGCGCGTCCTCGCTCGGCTGATCTTGATTGCCAAGCGCGAGCACATCACCTCCATTGCCGATTTTATTGCCGCCCGCTATGGCAAATCGCAAGGCTTGGCAGTAGTTGTCACCTTAATCGCGGTGGCAGGCATTCTTCCGTATATCGCTTTGCAATTGCGCGGCATCACCATGGGATTGGAGATCATCGCACCAGATTTAGCATCCGATCTCAGTTACCAAAACTACAGTGTGTCTTGGTTTGTGGTCGGGGCGATGGCGATCTTCACCATGCTGTTTGGTACGCGTCATATCGATAACACCGAACATCACCGCGGCATGATGATGGCGATTGCGTTTGAATCAGTGCTCAAGTTGGTGGCGTTTTTAGTGGTGGGTGTGTTTATTGTTTGGCTCGCGATGGATACCGAGAGCTTCCACCTTGCCGATATTGCTGCAGAAACCTATGAGTCACCTAACATTCCGACCTTGCTGATTCACACCATTCTAACCATGCTGGCGATTGTCTGTTTGCCACGTCAATTCCATACCATGGTGGTCGAGAATGAACGCGCACAAGACTTACACGTCGCGCGTTGGTTGTTCCCGTTGTATCTGATTCTGATGGGCATTTTCGTTCTGCCAATCGCATGGGTAGGGCAAAGTCTACTGAGTGGTAGCCCTGCCGATACGTACGTGATCAGCGTGCCGATGGCGGTGGGCGCGAATGACATCGCCTTGCTGGCATTTTTAGGTGGTACTTCCGCGGCAAGTGGCATGGTTATCGTCTCGACCATTGCCTTAGCGATCATGGTATCTAACGATTTGGTGATGCCGCTGATTTTGCGCCGGATGAAGTTATCAAAACGCAATCATCATCACTTCTCTACGCTGCTATTACGTATACGTCGCGGGCTTATTCTGCTTCTGTTGATTGGTGCATGGGGCTTTTATCAGGCTTTAGATAGTATCCACTCACTCTCTGCGATAGGTTTTCTCTCGTTTGCAGCGATTACCCAGTTCGCTCCGTCTCTGCTTGGCGGTATGTACTGGCGTCAGGGCAACAAGAAAGGCGTGTATGTGGGTTTGCTGGTGGGTTTCACCATTTGGTTGATTACTTTGATGAGCCAAACCGACATGCTGGCAGGCGACGCAAGCAACAACTTGCTGATTTGGCTGATCACTCCGCCTGATTTATTGGCAGGTTTTGGTATTGCTGTTTCTGACTGGGGCATGATCCTCAGCGTGGTGGCGAATACCGCGTGTTTTGTTGCGGTATCACTAGCTACACGCCCAAGCATAAGTGAACGCTTACAATCGGCGTCATTCGTTGGTACGCCGTTGCCTGAAAGTGAAAACATCAGCTTGTATCAGAGCCGTGTGACGGTCAGTGAACTGGAGATGTTAGCGTCACGATTTGTCGGGCGAACGCGAGTGAAATCCGCCTTCCAAACCTATTGGAGTCAGCAACGCGAAGAGCTGCTTCCCAATCAACAAGCTCCCTCTACCTTAATTCGACACACCGAACGTGTACTCGCAGGTGTGTTTGGTGCCTCTTCAGCTAAGTTAGTACTTACTTCTGCTTTGCAAGGCAGGAATATGCAACTTGAAGAAGTGGCGACCATCGTTGATGAAGCCTCAGAGCTATATGATTTCAGTCGTGGTTTGCTGCAAGGTGCGATTGAACACATTGGTCAAGGCATCGCAGTGGTCGACAAGCAACTAAGGCTGGTGGCCTGGAACCAACGTTATCTGGAGTTATTTGTTTTCCCGCCGGGTTTGATTCAGGTCGGGCGTCCGATTGCGGATGTGATTCGTCACAATGCCGAGCAAGGTTTATGTGGTCCGGGTGACCCTGAAGACCACGTTCGTCGCCGCGTTTATCACCTTGAGCAAGGCACGCGACATACCTCTTCCCGTGTGCGTCCAGATGGTCGCGTAATTGAAGTGCAAGGTAACCCAATGCCCGGTGGCGGTTTCGTTATGAGCTTTACCGATATCACCGTGTTCCGCGATGCGGAGCAAGCTCTGAAAGACGCTAATGAGACACTAGAAGAACGCGTTCGTGCTCGTACTCGTGAATTGGAACAACTGAACAAACAGCTGGTGGCAGCGACCCAACGTTCTGAGCATGAGTCACAGTCCAAGTCGCGCTTCTTAGCCGCGGTAAGCCATGACTTGATGCAGCCGCTGAATGCCGCTCGTCTTTTTGCTTCTTCATTGTCGGAAGTTGCCAAAGACAGTGAAACCCAAAAGTTGTCGACCCACATCGAGAGTGCGTTAGGGGCGGCGGAAGATTTGATTGGTGATTTGCTGGATATTTCGCGTTTGGAATCGGGCAAGTTGGACGTCAATGTGCATGGCTTTGCGGTTAATGATGTGTTGGCAAACTTGAATGCGGAATTCAGTGCGCTGGCGAAACAACAAGGCATTGAGTTCACCATGATCCCATCGTCTTTGATGGTGAAGTCTGACCCGAAATTGCTGCGCCGCGTGGTACAGAACTTCCTTACCAATGCGTTCCGATATAGCCCGAATGGCAAAGTGGCGCTAGGTGTGCGTCGCGTACAAGGGCGAGTGCGTATTGATGTATGGGACAACGGCATGGGCATCGAAGAAGAGAAGCAACAAGAGATCTTCGAAGAGTTTAATCGCGGTACTCAAGTTCGTTCTGACCAAGGTTTAGGGTTAGGCTTGGCTATTTCGAAAGGTATTGCTCAAGTGCTGGGGCATGAAATCTCGATGCGTTCTTGGTTTGGTCAAGGCAGCGTGTTCTCGATTACCTTAGATAAAGCAGAGAAGGTGCACATTCCGGCAGTCAAAGCAGTGAAGAGTGCACAATCTGACTTGAGCCATATTCGTGTGCTGTGTGTCGATAATGAGCCGGATATCCTAGTTGGAATGGAGAATCTACTCTCACGCTGGGGCTGTGATATTCGCATTGCGACCGATATCGTTGAGAGTCTGAAAGCGATCGAAGACGATTGGCTGCCGGATGTGATTTTCTCCGATTATCGTTTAGACAATGGTCGAACAGGATTAGAAGTGTTGCAGCAATGCCGCTTGCGTCTGGGTAATCGCTTTGAGGGGGTGATCATCAGTGCCGACCGAACCGATGACATGATGGAAGGCATTAAAGCCAATGGGTTTAGTTTTATCGCCAAACCGGTGAAACCTTTGAAATTGCGTTCGGTACTTAATCGAGTCGCCTAGAAAAAAAGACCTCCGATTGGAGGTCTTTTGCTTTAAGGGGGTGATCGGTCGGTGGCTTATTCTGCAACGCCGCCTTGAGTCAGTTTGGCTGGATCGAGCAATCTTTCTAATGTTGCGCGATCCAAGTCCGTTTCTTCTTCCGCTACATCAATGATAGCGCGACCTTGTTTGTAGGCTTTCTTCGCCACTTCCGCTGCTTTTAGGTAGCCAATCACAGGGTTAAGTGCGGTGACCAGAATCGGGTTCTTCGCCAGTGCAACATCAAGGTTGTCTTGGCGCACTTCAAACGTCGCAATGGCTTTGTCTGCCAAAGCAACGGCGCTGTTCGAAAGCAGTTCAATGCTTTCTAATACATTGTGAGCTATCACTGGTAGCATCACGTTAAGTTGGAAGTTACCCGATTGACCTGCAACGGTAATGGTCGCGTCGTTCCCAATCACTTGTGCCGACGCCATGGCTGCTGCTTCTGGAATCACAGGGTTCACTTTGCCCGGCATGATAGAAGAGCCCGGCTGTAAGCCTTGCAGTTCGATTTCACCCAAGCCAGCTAGTGGACCTGAGTTCATCCAGCGAAGATCGTTTGCGATCTTCATGATCGCAACTGCTGCTGTTTTGAGCTGTCCCGATAGGGCGACGATCGCATCCTGACTGCTGAGATTGAAGAAGAAGTTTTTGCTTGAAGAAAACTCGATGCGCGTTGATTGCGTTAGGTTATCGGCAAAAAGATCGGCGAAGCGTGGATCGGCGTTGATCCCTGTACCCACCGCTGTTCCGCCTTGAGCTAACGCTTTCACTGCTGGCAGTGTTTGTTCGATGGCTTGTTTAGCGTGTTCGATTTGGAACTGCCAACCACCAAGCTCTTGGGCGAAGGTAATTGGCATCGCATCCATGAGGTGCGTACGACCTGTTTTCACCACATCTTTCAGAGCTTGCTGCTTAGTCTCTAGTGTTTCACTTAGGTGGGACAGTGCTGGTAGTAGCTGTTTTTCAATTGCAATTGCAGAGCTGACTTGAATCGCAGTAGGCACTACGTCGTTACTGCTTTGACCCATATTGACGTGATCGTTTGGATTGACTGTTCCGCCTAGATGCTCAGATGCCAATGTTGCAATCACTTCGTTGGCATTCATGTTTGAGCTCGTGCCCGAGCCAGTTTGGAATACATCGATAGGGAATTGAGCGATGTGTTTACCATCAATGATGGCTTGCGCGGCATCAGCGATGGCATTGGCAATATCACCTTCTAGCAAGCCAAGTTGAGCATTGGTAAGCGCTGCGGTTTGTTTGATGTGAGCGAGTGCTTGAATAAACCCTGTCGGCATGGTGTGTTTGCTGAAAGCAAAGTTATCGACAGCGCGTTGAGTTTGGGCTTGATACAAAGCGTTGGCTGGGACTTTGACTTCGCCCATGCTGTCCGCTTCGATACGGAATTCCGTGGTCATGGTAGGTTCCTTTTGTTTAATCGAGTGGCGTCTGTATCAGACGTAATTGTTGTTGTAATGAGAGAAATTTCACATCGCCATCCTCAAATTGGTAGTAGTAACGTTTGAGACAAAGTAGCGGAGTGTGAATAGAATCGAGGCAGACTCGGCGGAAGATGCGGCTGCGCGCAGGGTCCTGAATGGCATCAAGTAGATGGAAGTAGACTTGGCGCAAATACAGCTCGCACAGCAACAGGTTTTCGTGCTCTGCATCGTGATCGTAGATGGACGACAGCACCATACCCCAATGGATGTAATCATGGATCACATCGGGTTCGAAACCGCTTGGCGCATACACATGAAGGAATCGGTCTTGCGCTTTAAAAAAGGCGTTGTAGATGGCTTGGCTGCTGTCCATAGTTACCTCGATACTTAAGATAATGATAATTATTATCAATTAATTGTCGATTAGCAACCACAGCTTTTTTGAGGAAATAACACAACAAAAAAAGCCGATACTCGGACTCAGTATCGGCTGAAGTGGGAGAGCTCAATCCCTACAATTAAGCTCGGTATTCTTTCGCGAGATAAGGTTGGCTCAAATGCGTCTTCAAGCCTTATGGAGCAAGTAAGTTATTTGTCCGTAAACAGGGTTTCGTATTTCACAAACGCTGTTTGCGTTTCACCGTAGTAGAGCGTGCCTTCAGATTGAATCGCAACACGTAACCAACTCTCGGCTGATGCAGGCTTAGGCAAAGTGATGGTCCAGTTTTGTCCGGCTTGATCCGCTGGCGTCATGTCAATTGGCTGTGCGTTTTGCTCTTGGCTATCCACGACCGAAACCTTCACCCCTTCCAGTGGATAAGCCGCATGTAAAGACAACTCTAGGCTATCTTGAGTCAGCTTTTCTGAGCGAAACTTCACTTTAAAGTCGCCGTTCTCCATATCACATAAGCCACTGGTATAACGGCAATTCGACTTGCTGGCCAGTTTGTAGCTTTCCCCTTCTTTAGCGGCATGAGGTTTCTCACTAAGAGCCATGTCTGTACCGAAATAAGCGATTAAAGACAGAATCGGGGCGATCAACAGAGCGATAATAAAGTGCTTGTTTTTGAACATAAAATACTAATCCCATCAATTATCTGTTCATTTTTACTGGCTAAAATCGCTAATAACTTCGTTAAAGATTTTGAAGTTAGAGCAACTAGCTTGCAGCAATCTTTGCCTTGTTCTAAGCGATTTTTTCCGCGTAACCCCTGAACATACAATCAATGGCATTGGTATGCTTCCTTGCTACGGTTCAGGGAATCTCTAATTATTAGAATAAGTTAAGTGAATAAAAAAGCCCCAAGCGGGGCTTTTGTGGTTTGCGTTATATTTTAGTGGTCTACCGCACCGCCAGCGCCTGCTGGTACACGTACGTGCTCGACTAGGTCTTTTACTTCTTGTGGTGTTTCTGCCGTTACTTTCGATACAGCGAATGCCACGATGAAGTTGAACACAGCACCAATTGCACCAAATGCGTTTGGTTCGATGCCTAGGAACCAGTTCTGACCCCAGCTTTGTAGGTAAGTCCAGTCAGCAACAAATAGGATGCCTTTGTGCTGGAATACGTAGAATAGCGTGATACTGATACCCGCAATCATACCCGCGATTGCGCCTTCTTTGTTGATGCTCTTACTGAAGATACCCATCATCAACGCAGGGAAGATGGAGGATGCCGCCAGACCGAAGGCGAGCGCTACCGTACCGGCTGCAAACCCTGGCGGATTCAAGCCTAAGTAACCGGCGACTGCGATGGCGACTGCCATGGAGATTCGGCTCGCGAGCAGCTCTTTCTTCTCGGATATGTTCGGATTTATCACACCTTTGATTAAGTCATGAGATATTGCGGACGAAATCGCCAGTAGTAGACCTGCAGCTGTCGATAGTGCTGCCGCCAGACCACCTGCTGCGACAAGTGCGATAACCCAGTTAGGTAGCTTAGCAATCTCTGGGTTTGCTAGTACCATGATGTCACGGTCAACTTTCAGCTCATTGGTTGCTGGGTTTGACGTGTACTCGATCAGACCGTCGCCGTTCTTATCATCAAAGCCTAGTAGACCTGTTTTCTCCCAGTTCTTGAACCAGTCAGGACGCTCATCATAAGCAAGGTGCTGACCCGGAGCTGGGTTAACGGTATCCATTAAGTTTAGACGTGCCATTGCTGATACTGCAGGTGCTGTTGTGTAAAGGATAGCGATGAAAACTAGTGCCCAACCTGCTGATGTACGTGCATCACGAACCTTAGGCACGGTAAAGAAACGGATGATTACGTGTGGCAGACCCGCCGTACCGATCATCAGTGACATGGTGTACACGAACATGTTTAGCGTGTCGCCACGAACTTGAGTGGTGTATTCACTGAAGCCGAGTTCGGTGACCACTTGGTCGAGCCGATCGAGTAGATAGACATCGGTGCCTTGGATGGTACTACCTAGACCGATCTGTGGTAGTGGGTTACCTGTTAGTTGCAGAGAGATAAAGATTGCAGGAATAGTGTAAGCAAGAATGAGTACGCAATATTGAGCAATCTGCGTGTAGGTAATGCCTTTCATGCCGCCCATTACGGCGTACATGAATACGATACACATACCGATCAGTAGACCTGTTGAGTAATCCACTTCTAGGAAACGACCGAACGCCACGCCCACACCTTTCATCTGACCGATAACGTAAGTCACTGATGCGATGATAAGACACACAACTGCTACGATACGCGCTGCGTTAGAGTAGAAACGCTCACCTACGAATTCTGGCACAGTAAACTTACCGAACTTACGTAGGTATGGCGCAAGCAGAAGTGCAAGCAGTACGTAACCGCCTGTCCAGCCCATCAGGAAGACTGAACCGCCGTACCCCATGAAGGCAATCAAGCCTGCCATTGAGATGAACGATGCTGCTGACATCCAGTCTGCTGCGGTTGCCATGCCGTTAGCGATAGGGTTTACACCGCCGCCTGCTACATAGAATTCTTTAGTTGAGCCCGCACGAGCCCAAATCGCAATACCGATGTAGAGGACGAACGTCGCGCCAACCACCAGATAGGTAATAGTTTTCAAATCCATCTGAGTTACTCCTTACTCATCTACGCCGAATTCACGGTCGATTTGGCGCATTTTCCACGCGTAGTAGAAAATAATACCTAGGAAGGCATAGATGGAGCCTTGTTGAGCAAACCAGAACCCGAGTTTGTATCCACCTAATTGAAATTGATTAAGTACGTCGACAAATAAAATGCCGCAGCCGAAAGACACTACGAACCAGATGACCATCAGGGTAATCATGAGCTTCACGTTCTTGTCCCAGTAGGCTTTGGCTCTTTCTTCGCTTTCAAATGCCATTGCCGTCTCCTTACGATTGGTATTGTTGTTAAAAAAATGTTTCAACATGTACATTAGCAAGGCACTGGCAAGAACTCTTTTCAACTTTAGTCGGGATGCTAAAAAGCAAAAACGCCCATTTTTAGGGCGTTTGAGAAGAAGTGGGAATAAAAGTGTGATGTTAATTTGATGTTAAATTAGCCAAAGGTCTAAGAGTTTTATCAATTAACATAGAAATCTTTTATACCAAGCAGCAAATTATTCAGTGCAACAGCAGCAAGGATAAGCCCCATTACGCGGCTGATGATGGCTGCGCCTACGTTACCAATCACTTTTTGAATCGTGTTTGCACCCAGTAACAAGAATAGGGTAACCAGAAGTACCGCAATCATGACGCCTGCGGTCATTGCTTGGTCGACGAAAGAGTAGCGGTTGTTATCGGTGAGCATCACTATGGCCATCATGGCACCCGGCGACGCAATCGAAGGAATCGCAAGAGGGTAAACAGCTAAGTCAGCGAGATCGGAGTGGCTGACTTCTTCACCCAGTTTTTGCTCTTGTTCTGGCTTGCTCTCACCAAAGATCATCGACAATGCAAACAGCAATAGCACTAAACCACCAGCGGCTTGGAACGCGGGTAATGGGATTTGCATTGCTTCCAGCAACAACTGACCGGCAATAAGAAAGAACAGCAGCACACCCATTGAAATAGCAATGGCTTTCAACGCGACGAGACGACGCTGTTTTGCCGTAAGGTGCTGAGTTTGTGATAGATAAACGGGTACTGAACCAATCGGGTCGATGACGGCCCAGAGTACGACGAACTGAGTGACGAGAATACTTAGCAAAGTATGACCTCCCAGAGTTAGCGGTTTAACAGAGGGATGAAAAAGGCTGCGTGGTGCAGCCTTTTTATTTTAACGTTTGTTGTTCTTTTTGCGTCATATAAATGTGAATTAGATATATTTACTAACACATTACTGCTCGGGTTCCATTTGCTGCAGTAGGATGACGGCTTGAGTTCGGTTCTTCACGCCCAGTTTGCGGAAAATTGCGGTCATGTGGGCTTTGATGGTGGCCTCTGAGACATTGAGCTCGTAAGCGATTTGTTTGTTGAGTAAGCCATCGGAAAGCATGCCCAACACTTTGTATTGCTGAGGGGTAAGTGCGGCAATTTTTTCTGCCAAGTCATTACAAGCTGCGTTATTGGTGATCAAGCCTTCTGGGAAGTATGGGTCGCCATTAAGGACTTGGTTAAGGGCATTGACTAGCTCACGCATGTCGCTCGATTTTGGAATAAAGCCGAACGCACCGTGGCTTTTCACTTGAGTGACCACGCTTGCTTCTTCGCTGGCAGATACCACCACCACTGGGATATCTGGGTATTCAGCACGAAGGTGAATCAACCCCGACATGCCATTTGCGCCTGGCATCTTGAGATCTAACAACACCAAATCTGGCTCTTCTTCTTTTTCCAGCAACGCGAGTAGAGCATCCAGCGTATCCGCTTCGAGAAGGTTAGCACCACTCACAGCCATGTGTACCGATTGGAACAAGGCATTGCGGAACAGCGGGTGATCATCAGCGATGATAATGGTGTAGGTCGAATCCATGACGTTAAACACTTTTGACTATTTCGTTAATGGAATTATTGTCCACCTTTAAGAATGTGGACAATATTTATCCGCTAAAAGTCTGAACTAAATCGACTTTTATTAGAAAAATTGCATATAAACGCAACTTTCTCAGTTTTATTGAGACAACAAAAAACGCCAGTGAATAATCACTGGCGTTTGAATGATTCATCATCAGAATCGGTTGATGTGCTCTAGGAAAGGCTCGGCTTGCATAAAGCCCGTCAAACGAGCGTTTGAAACATGTTCGCCATTGGCATCCCAGAATTCAATCGTTGGTAAACCCAGTACATTCATATGTTTAAGCAGCTCGATGTCTTGCACTTGGTTCTTAGTTACGTCCGCTTGCAGAAGAACGAAGTCTTGTAGTTTGGCTTCGACGCTTGGGTCATGGAAGGTGTACTTCTCGAACTCTTTACATGCTACGCACCAGTCGGCGTAGAAATCCAGCATCACTGGTTTACCTACTTGTTTCGCCTGAGCAAGTGCAGCCTCAAGCTCAGCCACGTTAGCAATACGAGTAAAACTCACTGTTGCTTGCTGAGTTTGTGTAGTGGTGTTGCCGCCAAACCAATAGTTCAATGCTGGTTGAGCAGAAGCAAACAAACCAAGCACAGAAATGATGCCTACTGCGCTTTGCTTCCAGCCGCCAAATTCTAGGCTGTTTTTGATGTGGTATAGCCAACCAAAAGCCGCGATACCCAGTGCTGACCACAATGCCGTAGCCCACATTTCTGGCAAGATGCGCTCAAGTAGGAAGATAGGAGCAGCCAGTAGAATGAAGCCGAACAGAGTCTTAACGCGATCCATCCAACCTCCTGCTTTTGGCAGAAGTTTGTTGCCGAATACTGCAACAAGAATGAGTGGAATACCCATACCCATTGCTAGTGCATAGAGCGCGATACCACCTGTCAGTAAGTCACCACTTTGTGCAACGTAAAGTAGCGCACCAGACAGAGGAGCCGTGGTGCATGGGGAGCACACCAGACCAGAAATCGCACCCATGGCGAATACACCTGCGCTGCTACCACCTTGTTGTTTGTTGCTGAGGTTGTTTAACCAAGTTTGTACCCCACTTGGCAGTTGCAGGTTATAAACGCCAAACATAGACAGGGCGAGCGTCACGAACAGCACACTCAAACCAATCAACACATAAGGGTGTTGCATCGCTGCTTGGAATTGCATGCCCGCAGACGCCACCACAAGGCCCAGTAGGGTATAAGTCAGCGCCATGCCTTGCACGTAGACAAACGACAAACCTAGCGCGCGGCGTTGGCTCAATTTGCCACTGCCAAGCACGATGCTGGTCAGAATTGGGTACATCGGCAGAACACATGGCGTAAATGCTAAGCCCACACCAAGCGCCAAGAACAGAAGTGGCGTCCACCAGTTATCAGCTAGGTTTGCGGCAAGGCTATCTTGCTGTGTTACTGGCGTCGATGGTGTGTCGCTAGAACTAGATGATTGCGCCGCTGGTGGCGTTGCTGTTGGTGCTTGCTCTGCTTTTGGTGTTGTCGTCGCCGCTGTTGAATCTGAGCTCGACGAAGTAAACGCGTTGATAGGAATCACGCGAGTTTCTGGTGGGTAACAGAAGCCTGCTTTCGCACAGCCTTGGTATTGCACTACCACGCGCGCACCGTCTTGCCAATCATGCATTGGTACGGTGACGAAGAGAGGTTGAGTGTAGATATGCACATCACCAAAGAATTCATCTTCATGCGGCGTACCGTCTTCCATTTGCAGTTCGTCTAACGACACCTTCTCGCCCGCTACCGACAAGCGTTCTTGATACAGGTAGTAACCATCACGTACCTGCCAATCCAACATTAATTTGCCGTCTTGCTGGTAGTAGTTGAATGGGAAAGCCTGATCGACAGGTACAAAGGTATCGTTGCTGCTGCCAAAAGCGTTGCTTTGACTGTTGTTTAACTGATCATTGCCAAACAAAGCAAAAGAAGGCGCAGAGAAGGTAATAAGCCCTAAGAGTAAGACGGAGAGTAATGCACGCATAAAAGGTTCAATTCATCTTAGATAATTGCCGTTAGTGTAACTCAATCAGACCTGCTGACTAGCCAATAAGTTTCATGGAAGTGAAGATTTGTTAAGCGCTCTCCAATGCGACAGGCAATAAAAAAGGGAGCCGAAGCTCCCCGAGTAAGACTCTGTTTCTACTAGATCAGCAGACCACCGAATGCGAAGCCAAGTGCTACCGCAGAAGCGATGGTTACCACACCAGGTACAAAGAATGGGTGGTTGAATACGTATTTACCGATACGAGTTGAACCCGTGTCGTCCATCTCAACTGCCGCAAGCAGCGTTGGATAGGTTGGTAGTACGAATAATGCACTTACTGCTGCGAAAGACGCAACTGCGGTAAGTGGTGCCACACCGATTGCTAGTGCTGCTGGCATAAGCGCAACGGTAGTTGCACCTTGCGAGTAAAGCAGCATTGAAGCAAAGAATAGAACAAGTGCTAGCATCCATGGGTAGTCTGCTAGTAGCGCACCAGCCACTTCTTTGATGCCGTCAACGTGCGCGTTAACGAACGTAGAACCTAGCCATGCTACGCCAAGAACACACACACACGCTGTCATACCAGAGCGGAATGTTGCTGCTGCTGGGATTTTGCCTGCGTCGATTTTACAGCTCATTACGATAGCTGCCGCAGCTGCAAGCATTACCGTCATGATAGCTTCGTTACGACCTAGAGCAGGGTTCTCGATAAGGCCAACAGAGCCAGAGATTGCTGCTGCGTAACACACTACGAATGCGATAGCACCTAGGAAGATAAATGTCGCTTTCTTCGCTGTTGGCAGGATTTCGCGCTTAGATTCAGTGTTTAGCTTAATCAGACCTTTCTCTAGACGGTCTTGGTATTCAGGATCGTCTTTAAGTTCGCTACCCATGAAGTTCGCAACGAATGCACCGATCATACAAGCGATGAACGTTGTTGGGATACAGATCGCTAGTAGCGTCAAGTAGTCAACGCCGAATGGGTGAAGCATTGCTGCGAACGCTACAACTGCCGCTGAGATTGGCGATGCTGTGATAGCGATTTGCGATGCAACTACCGCGATAGACAGTGGACGAGAAGGGCGAACGCCTTGACCTTTTGCTACTTCTGCAATTACAGGTAGAGTAGAGAAAGCGGTATGACCTGTACCCGCCATCAGTGTCATTAGGAATGTCACGATAGGCGCGTAAAAAGTGATGCGTTCGGGATGTTTACGCAAAAAGTCTTCTGCAACTTGAACCATCCAGTCCAAACCACCCGCCACTTGCATTGCTGCGATAGCGGTAATTACAGACATGATGATCAGGATTACGTCGACAGGGATGTAAGCTTGGCTTGTCGGTACGCCTAGGATTAAAGACAATGCAATTACCCCAGCACCACCGGCAAAACCAATGCCGATACCACCGATTCTTGCCCCCAAATAGATGAAGAGCAGAACCACGAAGAGTTCGACCATTACCATATTGATACCTCTTTTAGTTTTTTAATGATTCTGATTTTTTGAGCACTCAGGAACAGGAGTAAGTGTTCAGAAAATCAGAACCTGATCGGCTTACGGCAATAAAAAGCGCATAAAAAATGTGGTTAACCGTATCAGAGCCTAAAAAAGGGCCCCGTTAGGGACCCCTTTACATATACGATTACTCGTAGCGTTTCGCTTTATAAGTCGGATGCATGAAGTTTTCAACCGATAAGATGTCATCTAGCTCTTCTGCAGTTAATAAACCGCGTTCTAGAACCACATCACGTACGCTCTTACCTGTTTCAGCACAGATCTTACCCACAATATCGCCCTCGTGGTGACCGATGTATGGGTTTAGGTAAGTTACGATACCGATAGAGTTGTAAACGTAGTTCTCACAAACTTCTTTGTTCACAGTGATGCTATCGATACATTTGTCACGTAGGTTCACACACGCGTTGTGTAGTAGAGAGATAGACTCGAACACGCTTTGTGCGATAACTGGTTCCATTACGTTAAGCTGTAGCTGGCCACCTTCTGCTGCGAAAGAAACCGTGTTGTCGTTACCTAGAACTTTGAAGCAAACTTGGTTTACTACTTCTGGGATAACTGGGTTTACTTTAGCTGGCATGATTGAAGAGCCTGCTTGCATTTCTGGTAGGTTCAGTTCGTTAAGACCTGCACGTGGACCAGAAGAAAGTAGACGAAGGTCGTTACAGATCTTCGATAGTTTCACTGCTAGACGTTTCAGCGCACCGTGCGTCATCACGTAGGCACCACAGTCAGAGGTTGCTTCGATTAGGTCTTCTGCTGCAACCACTTCAACGCCAGTGACTTCCGCTAGGTGTTTCACTGCTAGTGCTTGGTAACCAGTTGGTGCGTTTAGACCAGTACCGATTGCCGTTGCCCCTAGGTTGATTTCTAGTAGTAGTTTGGATGTGTAATCTAGGGCACGAATTTCTTCGTTTAGTGTTACTGCCCATGCGTGGAACTCTTGACCTACAGTCATAGGAACCGCGTCTTGAAGCTGAGTACGACCCATCTTCAACACATCTTTGAATTCTTGTGCTTTAAGCTCGAATGCGCCTTTTAGGTATTCGATCGCTTCCATCAACTGATGAACACTGTTGTAAACCGCGATACGGAAGCCCGTTGGGTACGCACAGTTTGTTGATTGGCTCTTGTTAACGTGATCGTTCGGGTTGATGAACTCATATTGGCCTTTTTCCTTGCCCATCAGTTCAAGTGCAACGTTCGCGATAACTTCGTTTGTGTTCATGTTAACTGACGTGCCTGCGCCACCTTGGAATACGTCTGAAGGGAACTGATCCATGCACTTACCTGTTTCAAGGATCAAATCACACGCTTCTAGAATGTAGTTAGCAACGTCTTTTGGAATCGCACCTAGCTCTTTGTTTGCTAGTGCAGCGGCTTTCTTAGTCATTACCATGCCACGTACAAATTCAGGTACGTCAGAGATGGTAGTGCTTGAAATGTTGAAGTTTTCGATAGCGCGAAGTGTGTGGATGCCGTAGTAAGCATCGGCAGGGACATGACGTTGGCCTAATAGATCTTCTTCAATACGAGTGGCTTGGTTTGCTGTCTTTGGAGCATCAGATAGTGTAGCCATAACAGGATCCTTAGATAATAATTCTGATATTTAAGTTATTTATTAGCCATTTCTGCAATCAAGAATCCATTCATCAGAGTTTTTGGCTGGAAAAACCGTCCTGACTTATGTGGCACATCATACTGCACCTAGCGCATAAAAATAGTAAGTGGATCACCTTTTTCGCTTTTAATGCGTCAATAATTTGCAAAGTATGAACGGGATATTAATAACCCTTTATGGGTAGATGTTTTTCCTCGACAAACATGGATTTTAAGAGTCCGAAAATAGCACTTTTCAACGATCAATTTTTGTATATGCACCTTTGTTCAAAGGGCGTTTTTTGCACAATGCATTCTCCCCAGGGTGAACACGCTTTTTTACAACGATTCGTTTGAGCTTAGTAGGCTTTTGCCATTACACTGAATTCAACAAAGGAGGGCATGTGTTTCCTATCTTATTATTGGCGTTTATTTTCGTCCCGATCATCGAAATCGGCCTATTTATTCAGGTGGGAGGCTTCTTAGGTCTCTGGCCTACGATTGCTTTGGTGTTGATTACTGCATTTGTTGGTGCGTCTTTGGTACGTAGCCAAGGCATCCAGACGCTAATGTCGGTGCAAGGTCGCTTAGAGCAAGGTGAGCTTCCAGCTCAACAGATTTTTGAAGGTGTGATGCTGGCGGTTGCCGGTGTGCTGTTGTTAACCCCAGGTTTCATGACCGACGCATTGGGTATGTTGGTATTATTGCCAGCCCCACGAGCGGCGATTGCGAAATACTTAATGAGCAAGATGGTGGTGAAGACGGTAAATGGTGGCGGCTTTCAAGGTGGCTTCTCAAGCCAAGGTCCATTTGAGCAAGACCCATTCCGTCGTGACCCATTTGATTCTCAATCGGATAACGGCAACACCTTCGAAGGTGAATACGAGCGTAAAGACGACAATGATCGTAACAAGCTCAACTGATTCAATCGGTAAGTAAAAAAAGCAAAAGGGCGCATTCAGCGCCCTTTTTAGTATCTGTCATTTGCTGTGCTTACAACGCGCCTTCAAAGCCCATCTGGCGCCACGCTTCAAACGCAATGATAGCTACGGCATTAGATAGGTTTAGGCTGCGTGCGTCCGGCATCATTGGAATACGGATACGTTGCTCCATTGGCAGGCTATCGATCACGTCTGCTGGCAGACCACGCGTTTCCGGACCAAACATCAAAACATCGCCTTCTTGGTATTTTGCATCGACGTGATGACCTGTGGTCTTGGTCGTACATGCAAACAGGCGGTAGTTGCCTTGTTTCTCTTTCTCTAAGTATTCCAAGAATGCTTGATAATTTTTATGACGCGTCACGCGAGCCAAATCGTGGTAATCCAAACCTGCGCGGCGGACTTTCTTCTCTTCTAGATCGAAACCCAGTGGCTCAATCAGGTGCAGATTCGCACCACAGTTAGCACACAGGCGAATAATGTCAATAGTTATAAGCACCAAAAAAACGGGTGATTTTTTACACGTGAGTGAGTGAATGTGCTATTTCATTACGTTTCAATAAGCCTAGTCTACTAGTGAGTGTGTAAAAAACTGATGTAAAAAAATTTGTGAAATAATCACTAAATCTCGGTATATTTTAGAGACATCATTACCAAAACAAATCTTAGCAAAATGTTCCATATCGCACTGTTCACACCCAAGATTGCAGCAAACGCAGGCAACATCATTAGATTGGCATCTAATAATGGTTGTCATTTACACCTCATAGAGCCGCTGGGTTTTGATTTAGAGGAAAAAAAATTGCGTCGTGCGGCATTAGACTATCGAGATCTTGCAAGAGTAACTGTTCACTCAGACTACGATTCATTTCTTTCTGCTATGGGGGAGCGTAGGATTTTTGCTTTAACCACAAAGGGATCACGACCTCATGATGAGCCGAGTTACCAAGAAGGTGATGTTCTTTTATTTGGTGCCGAGACCTCAGGCCTTCCAGATGATGTACGCAATGCCATTCCAGAAGAGCAGCGCATACGTATCCCAATGCTACCCGATGCAAGAAGTATGAACCTCTCTAATTCTGTTGCAGTTGTTACCTATGAAGCTTGGCGCCAACTAGGTTTTGCTGGCGGTAGTTGATAGTTGTAAAGCATTAAACAAATAGAATCTTTGTATATTAGCCCATGCGTGGGCTTATCAATGTGTGATTGAGGGTGCCCTTGGCAGTCCCAGTACGTCTTTGGACAATTGTTCGTTAGAATAGAGGCTCAAAATAATGAAATCACAAGAAGGCATCATTTCATAAAAAAAATCAACCAATAAGCATAAAAAATCAACCGCTATTGAAAGGTGAATATTTTTCAATAAAACCGAACACTTTGATGCTTACTATAGAACAGATCAGGTAACTACAAAGAGCAAAGCAGCAGTTTGTAATTGAGGTGCTGGATGCTGTGATCCAGCAAGGTATTCATAAAATGCCCGCGAGCGCAGGAATTAACGAGTTCTTCACTTATCTATAACATAGAGTGTATTTTGTGGGCAGTCTTCAATACAATCAGCTACGAAAACCTCAGTGATATCTAGACTCAATGGCTATTGAGCATCAAAGTTAGCTGGCTCATCCACATTAAACACTTCCGACTGTTCAAAGATAAACGCTCTTAGGTGCTTATCGATGAGCATATTCATTTTAAATGGTGGAATCGTTCTTCCTTCCAACTGCTCAAAGAACGCTTTCGCTTTATCTCTGTTTACAGTGGATTTTAGAGTATCAAAACGCCCAAAACGATTAAGATTTTCTTCGTTGATTACCCCATTGGTGAGTTGCAACAATAAGTCTTTGTCTAACCCTAGCGCATTCACAATACCATCGATGCGGGCACGCTCTGCTTGGTTTTGATAGCGATTAATGTAATCTCTAAAGCTATTGCCTTCACTAAGGCGAGCGTCACCGCGCTGCAAGTCATTCAAAAACAACTTGGCATATCGTTGCTCTTCTTGTGTGAGGGATGAGAACGACTGATGCAGCTCATTAAGCGTCCTCTCTGTCTCCTCTGCGCTAACACCACTGCTCAAAACTCGTAAATAACGCTCGAATCGACTATTCATGTAGTCCGAATCGATTCGACCCGTATCAATTTCAGTCAAATAGCCCACGATATCGAATGGAATATCTGATTTTGAGCCGCTGGGATCGCGCTCACTTTGGCTTGCCAGTTCTCGGTACCGTAGAGCCAAACCAAGATACACTTGCTCACCACACTCTAGTGAATCATCTGTCCAATCTAGACCTTGAATTTTCGCGGCTTCAAGGTGTTTGTTGAAATCGCGATAAAGTGCTGCAAATTTCGCGCAGGCTTCGTCATCTTCTGGCAGATGCTCAAAATCTTGCACGCCCGCATTGTTAAATACGGTTTGGATTTCAGCAAAGATTTCATTCATCGCCTCAATGTTGCTGTCTAACTTGTCCGCGAACAGGCCTAAAGGCTTATCTCCAGAATAGAGCTTCACTGCCTCATCAATATGGCGTTCCATCGTGTCTGGGTAGCGATAATAACGAATAGTGCCATGCGGCTTATCTGGTCCAAACAAACGGTTGGTGCGTGAGAAAGCTTGGATGATGTTCTGGTATTTGATCACCTTGTCTAAATAGAGCGTATTCACCCATTTAGAGTCAAAACCCGTCAACATCTGGTCAACCACTATCATCAAATCAAGCTGCTTCTCTGGCTCTTTATGGATGCCTTCATACGGCTTTTTGTGCGACATCCGCGCCGCCATATCTTGCTTGAACTTGGCGTGGCGGCCGAAGTCGAAGTCTTGACCAAACTTCGCGTTGTAATCCGCCATGATCTCTTCAAGGCCGTCCGCCTTAAAGGTTGGACCGCGTTCTGCGCAGCCATCCACACTATTTTCCCCTTCATTGTTGATGTTAGGGTCAAACAGCGCCGACACTTTGAGCTCAGGTTTGTCGGCTTTAAATCGACGATAGTAATCGATCGCTTCTGCAATACTGCTGGTTGCTAAAATGGCATGAAATTTATTCGCTTGGCTTAATACTTCCCACTGCTCAATGATATCTGCGACAACTTGCTCTTGATGCGTATCCGTTTCATATTGAGTTTTCGGTACGTAGTCTTCAATGCCTTTTTCATAACTACCATCAGGCAACCGTACCCCAGCCAACGGCACATCGTTCATAAAGTGGTTAAATTTTTTCTTCTTTTTGGGATCTGCCATTGCCTCAGCCACTGTTTGCGCTTTTGCCTGCTGCAAAGCGACCGCTTGCCTGAGTTCCCGCTCTTTGAAGGTGCGTATTTTGTATGGGTCAAAACCCAACACATTTTTATCGCGGATACCATCGGCAAGGCTATAGCGGTGCAGCTCATCGCCAAAAATATCGGGGGTGGTTGTACCCTTTATCTCATTTTCACCTTGAATCGGTGTACCGGTGAAGCCAAAAAACAGCGCCTTAGGGAAAGTACTCTTGATGACGGTGAGCATGTTACCAAACGTTGAACGGTGTGCCTCATCAACAATAAATACGATTCGCTTCTCTCGGATGAGATCAATATCAGCTGAGTTGGTAGCAGTGCCTTGATCGTCAACCGCTTCAAAGATGTTGCTCATTTTTTGAATAGAGCTAACAATCAATGTCTCTTTGGGGTCTGAGCTTTTTAGCTTAGTGACCAATACATCGGTGTTTTCTGTGGCTTGCACCTCTTCTCTGTCATCTGCAAAGTTGCGGTACTCTTTGAGCGACTGCGAACCAAGCTCGATGCGATCCATCAAGAACACCACTTTGTCGGCATCACGAGATTGGGCAATTAACTGAGCAGACTTAAAGCTGGTCATGGTTTTGCCCGAGCCCGTGGTATGCCAAACATAACCACCAAGCCGATCAGCATTCGAAGTAATCTGCCGCCATTTGGTTTTCGCAACCTTATCTGAGATAGCATTAGCGGCGTAGTATTGATAACTACGCATCACTTTGAGTACCCCATCGGTATTATCTGCAACAGTGTAAAAGCCGATCAACTGATGTGCCATCGGAATCGAAAGCAGTTTCGATGCCACCTCTTTCCAGTGATTGACCGGATCATTGTTCACATTGCCCCAGTTAAATTGGTAATCAGGGTTGAACTTGCCATCGGCACCTGGATTGGTGAAATACTTCGACTCTTCTGGCTGCATGGCTACAAACACTTGCACCAGTGAAAACAAGCCGCTAAAGATCCCCTCCTTGGAATACTTCTCAATTTGGTTCACCGCTTGGCTAACTGGAATGCCACTGCGTTTTAACTCAATGTGGAACACAGGCATACCGTTGATCAGCAACATAATGTCACCACGGCGATCATTACGCAGTGGGCTGCCACGCTCAAACTTAGGTTGCTGCACGATTTGATAACGACTTTGCCCTGCTGCTATCTCTTGTCTGTCGTAGATCTTTAAGCTGACTTCTTTGCCCAAATGTTCTGGATCATTCTCGTTGTCGCGCTTAATCGCAACGGTTTTACCGTTAATAAACCCATTGAGTTTAAACGGGGTTTTAAGCTCTTTGATTTGCTCAATGATCTGTTGCATCTCACCGCTGGTGAGCGGCACATCGTTGAGACGATCACGCTGGCGGTTGTTCTCAAATAAAATGTTTGCCCAGTTTTGTAGCAAGTCGGCTTCGGTTTTGTTTTTAAGAACCTCGCGTTCCCAACCTTTATCAATTAGTACCTCGATAAAGGCTTGTTCAAAATCCGCTTCTCTTTTAAAAATGGTCATCGGCTATCCTTGTTACACGAACATTTTATCTAAGCATGCCTGCTTGATATTTTTAAGTTTGGTGATTTGTTGGTTGTGCTGGTTGATAAGGCTATCTAGCTTTTGGAAATAACTGCCTATTTGTCTTTTTTCATCATTCGTTGGAAACCTAAAGCTCATACTCTTAAAAGCACTGTTTGTAATCTGGTTAATTGTCGCACCTAGATTTTTCTCAACTTCTGCTTTAAACATATTTGTATCCAATAAAGCATTTATAAATTCAGGTTGCGCACTTCTAATACCAGTCATAAAGGCACCAATAACCGTATTCTCCATATCTGAAGTGACAAGTGCATGCTTGCCAATTAATGATCTAGAGCCATTACGGACAACAACTACAATGTCTCCTTTTATTACATTGCTACAATTAACCACTTCAGGGTCAACATATACGTTGTCTGCTTGAACGAGCTGTCCATTTTTCACATTAGATGATCGAATAACTAGAACCCCAGCCTTTTGGACATCGTTAGGTGAGTAAGTTAAGCCACTAAACATTTCAATTTCTTCACTGAAGTTTTTGACCGTCCATTCCCCACTAAACCCATCAAAACGAATTTCCGGCACACTTTCACCTACCTTTGGAAACATCTTTTCCAACATTGCTTTTTTCAGGTTACTGAGCTTATCGTGCTTTTGTTGGTGTTGGTTTATTAGGCTGTCAAGTTTTCGGAAGTAATTGCCGATATCCCCCTGTTCTAGGCTATCGCTTGGATACTTTACATCTACTTTACTTATTGATTTTTTAGAAATAGAAAGAACTTTGGTACCTTGCATTAAAGGCAGTAGCTGATGATGAAATGAGCCTGAATTTAGGTAATACCCCAAGTAATTAGTAGCAAAGAACTGATTTGGTCTAGTGGCGATAGTGTGCAGGCCAGAGAAGACCGTTTCTTCACCGACATTAGTTACTTCAATACACTTACCGACACTTTCATCTTCTGCTGCATCTGCAAATAAGACATCTCCATCTTGCAACTTAGTGGCAGACATTTTAGAGACTAGCTCATCTGAGCTGATATATGGAATATCAGTCCCTTGCGCATCTATCACGTCACCAAGCTTAACCAAAATATCCCCATAGTGAATATTTCTTGCCTTGCCACCTTCATAATTAAGCTCTGCTCTAGAAAGAGTATTGCTAGACAAAAAAGAAAACGACTCAGAGAAAGGTACTACATCCCATTCACCGCTAAAGCCATCAAAGCGAATGTCAGGTACGTTTTTAGTCATACTCATGTTACTCGCCCTTCAGCAACTTAGTCAGTTCCGCTAAGCCCTGCATATCAAACTCATTGCCTGTTAATTTACCCATCATCTCTGCGAGCTCATTTTCTGAAGTTTGAATCTCACTCGCCACTTGGGAATAGGTCACGGCGTACTTGTCGGCAAGGCACTGCACTTTATTGGTTAAGCGGTTAACCACAGCACCTGGCATAGCGGTCAGCTCATTCCATAGTGGTGTTACCCACTTGAGTGCTAGGAGATAATTCACTTCGCTATCAGTTAGCTCTTCAATTGTTTTTTTGGTTTTTAGGTGCAGTGCGGTTTCCGCTTCTTTGTAGGATTTCTTGAGTTTTTTCTCTTCTTCAATCAGCGCGGCAACCTTGATGATTTTCGCTTCATAGCTCTCTTCATCAAATGAACCGTTTGTTTTCGCTTCTTTCGCTAATGCCTTGGCTTCTTTGCTGACTTGCGCGTTGGCAAAACCATCACCCGACTCTTTTACGGTTTCCGCTTCTTTTTCCTCATCAGAGAGTGACTCTAAAATCTCCTCAAACAGTGAGGAGATCTCTGCTAAGCGAGCCTCTTGTTTGGCTAAGGCCAGCAGTTCATTGTTTAAGTGCGTTTTTTGTACCAAATCAAACGGCAAAATGTGGCCCTTCCAGCCGTCTTGCACCTCGGTCTCTTTGCCTTTGACTTTCTTGATGATCATATTCGGGTCAACCTGCGTCGTTGCCTTAAACCCTTCGGTTTGCATCATTTCAAGGTCGGCACTAATAATCTGCCACTGATCACTAAGCAGCTGGTAAGCCTGATATTTATCCACCAAAGTAATCGGCTGTATACGCGCAAACAGTTCAACGCTCAATTGCGCTTGTTGTCGGTTGCGGTTTACGCTTTCCCACCCCTCAATTAAGGTGGTTTTTAGGTAGTCATCAAAGCCATCAAATGCTTGGTTATATGCGTCAATAAACGCAAGCAGTTGTGGATGCTGTGCAATGGTGGTTTGCACTTGGCTCTTCTCAACCGCTAACTCACTGTAATCGGATGATTTCGCGCTAAACAGCGCATCATGAAGCTCTGCCAAGGCATCCCAGTACTCTTTTAGGGCGGCTATTTCACGATTTGGAATACCGCCTAACATGGTCGCGTGAAGATCCCACGTTTCCGCAGCGGGTGATGAGTCCACATAGCGCGGAATATTGAGATTGTACTCATTTTCTTGAATGGTTTTCTTGCTCACCACTTTCGAGAACTTGTCATTATCTTGGCGATGAATCACAGCATCGGTGATGCGCTTGATATCTGAGTCTTGCAGCTTGTTGTTTTTGCCTTCTTTCACATAGTGTTTTGAGGCATCCACAATCAATACGTCATTGTTTTCACGCTTCTGCTTGAGCACTAAAATTACAGTTGGGATACCCGTACCAAAGAAGATGTTGGCTGGTAAGCCGATGATGGCATCAATGTGGTTGTTCTCGATCAGTTGTTTACGGATCTCGCCCTCTTCACCCCCACGGAAAAGGACACCGTGTGGCAGTACAATGGTCATAATGCCATCGGGTTTTAGGTGGTATAAGTCATGCAACAGAAACGCAAAGTCGGCTTTAGTTTTTGGTGCTAGGCCAAAGCGTGCGTAACGCGGATCGTTTTCTTTGTTTTCTGGGTCCCACTTTTGTGAATACGGCGGGTTAGAGACCACTGCATCCACATACAGAGGTTGGTAAGACTCTTGTGGATTGCTTTCATCAAAGTATGGCCAGTCATCTTCTAGCGTATCACCGTTACGGGTGGTGATGTTATCTGGCAAAATACCACGCATGATCAGATTCATACGAGTTAAGTTGTAGGTGCTTTGCTTGAGCTCTTGAGCGTAATACTTGATGTCATCTTTGCTCTTAGCGTATTTGGCCACTGAGCTACCAATGTTAATCAACAATGAGCCCGAACCACTGGTTGGATCGTAAATCTCAATCTCATCTTTATGTTTGAGCTCATGCGCGGTGATTTCAGACATCAATAGCGAGACTTCATGCGGCGTATAGAACTCGCCCGCTTTTTTGCCCGCATTGGCGGCAAACTTTTCAATCAGATATTCATAGATGTAACCCAGCACATCATAGCCAAGATTACCCGTCATCGGGATGGCTTTAATGAGGTGAAGTAAGTCGCTGATTGCTTTGGTTCGCTTACCAGAGGTTTCCCCCAGTTTGCTCAGCCCCGTTTCTAACGTGGTGAATATACCTTCAAACAGTTTTTTGTGTTTTTTGTTGATCAAACGGTTAAAGGCTGACAGTGCATCGCGAACATTAGACTCATCAAACTCTGTGCTTGAATCCACCCAAGTCGAGAATAGGTTGTCATAAGCAATGAAGTACCCTTTCTCTCTTCGAATATAATCTACTGTTTCTGTGTCATCTTCGACCAATGCTTTGATGTCATCCTGTGTCATCCCTTGCTCGATAAGGAAGCTTACTTGGGTATCGCTCAGATATTTGTAGAAAATGAAGCCTAAGATGTAGTCTTTGTATTCATTGGCTTCGATTTTTGAACGCATCTGGTTTGCTGATTCCCAGATTTTTGCTGCTAGTTGTTGTTTATTCATGTTCTGCTCAATTCATTTCTACTGTTGGGCGACTTTGAAAAGATAGTCGCCCATTGAAGTAATTCGGTATTTTTGAGATTAGTCAGTCTTAGCTTTTTTGTTCTTCTATCCACGCTTCAAGGTCTTCACGTTTGAAGCGCCAAGAGCCGCCAACTTTGAAACCAGGAAGCTTTCCTTCACTCGCTAATCTATATGCTGTTTTTTCGGCCAACTTTAGGTAAGCAGCCACCTCTTTCAAGGTTAAAATTTGGTCTACCATTCAGAGTGTTATCTCATGTTGGTTTTATTCATCAAAATTAATGGTGAGAGAATATGAGAAAATTGAGGAATGGACAATGATATAGGTAGCGCATTGTGCACGGCTTCTAATTAGTTGGTTACATAGCAACCTCTCTAGTAAACAAGCTCTATTTAAGTTAGTCCCCAAATTAAGTGAATTGCATGAACATTCATTTATTCATACTCTAAATTGAGAGGGGGATATTCAAATAGAGCATTTGCTCTAACCAGTTTTGGGGCACATATGTTTTAGAGTGGATGTTCTATGGCGCTTTTGTCCCGGAACGAGCCCGAAACTTGGTAGGTATTAATGAAAAAAGGAGGATAATATCCTCCTTCGTTCTAAACAATTTTAAATCACCACCAAGTTATCTATTACGCGCCCAAATAACCACTTATGATGGTGTTCATTAAAATCAGTGATGAACTGCCCTTGATTAACACTAATTAAGCGCTGAGCGTTGCTCTCTTCAACACTTTCTTTTATGAAATCACCATAAGCTTTCATATTGTACTTGCCGACAATGGAGTGGTAAGCCAAATGAATTGTACGCTCGTCACAAAAGGTCAAGTAAGCCTTTCGTCCACGACGACAAACAAAGATCCACTTCTTAAAGCTACGCCCGACATATCCAGCGATAACCTCATCATCAGAACGAAGATTGTGAACGAAATCAATTGAGCTGAGAGCTTGAGCCTCGTTGATTGAGATTTGCGTCAACTCAGCTATTTTGTCCCACTCCTTTGCTTTATAAATAGACTTAGAGTAAGTTTTATAAGCTTCATTATTCACCGACGTAAACTCATGCCAATGAGGGAGCAGTGACTTAACACCCTTCGCCTTAATCACAGTTACAGTTAAGAGCGGGGGTTGTTGAAAAACCTGCGTATATAGACGTTTCGTGCAGTAAAACAGGCGATCGCCAAAACCCAAGTAAACAAGCGTTCGGATCATCGAGAGAACTTCGCTTTCTCTCGGAGAACGATTGATCGACATCGAGTGTTTATCAAACAACTCTATATGCCCATCACTGTATTCAATGAGGTAAGCCAGTTCTTGCTCTTGTGGCGAACCCTCAGGGTTGGCATGAACAGCAATTGTAAAGGCTTGGACATGAGAGTCGTTATCAAAGTTTGCCTTGATAGAGCGTACGATCTCAGTTTGATTTGTACTAGTAGAACCGTATGATTCATGGCGCACGATAGTACAATTGGCGCGAGGTAGCACTTCCTCTGGAGCTAGAATAGTCATTTAGTATTTCCTCTTAAGTTCCCTACAGAACCTCAAAAAAATTGTGTATTGGCAAAACCCTGAGATACTCAAAACTTCGCCTAGTGCGCGATGACACCGCCATCGCTCACTAATTAGACTATTGGTTTATTTCATATTCTGCAATACTCATTTATAGAAAACTCATTGCATTTATCGTACTATTATCCCTAAGCGACTTACCAATCCAATTAAAATTTCATTCTCACTGTATAACTATTACCAAAGTGACATTAGCTGTATTTGGATAAATTGCGACTGATTGAAGTCGCAAATTTGTTAGGTTAAACCAATAATGGGGCGGTGACAGTTGTTGCTAATTTTGCAACAACTGAAGTTTTTCACCTCTCAGGCAACTATTGCACATTTTGCAACAGC
>NZ_JAPPTO010000034.1:0-52942 GCF_027587135.1 Vibrio sp. MM46 | reverse complement strand
ACTCTTCTTTGTGACTTACATCACTTCGGAAGAGGCGGTCATTCTAGCTAGATAATTTTCTGTGTCAAACACTTTTTGCTATTTATTTTACTTTTTAAAAGTAAAGGCAATTAATTATTTCGCTTTTCTTTCTGACCTTGCCGACTTAGCTTCGAACCCTTGTGAGCTCTGCCCTGTCGACAAGGAGGCATTATAGAGATCGCGCTCACATTGGCAAGCGTTATTTTGCAAAAATTGCAAAAATAATAGTTAAACGACGACTTTTCGATCAAAGCCTTATTTATCCAACTTTACCCCAAGACTGCATACAACTTATCCACAGAGTTATCCTTTTTATGCTCCTTTTTCTTTCACTATATATAAAGAAAGCTGCTTTACAGCAGCTTTCTTTATTTACCCTAAACACGCCTTTTGCCAGATTAGCATCTAAATACCTGAGCCATCCTGCTCACTACCATCGTCTTCATGCAATCCACATTCACGCTTTAAACCAAAGAAACGAGTTTCTTCTTCCGACATGCCCGGTTCCCACTTTCTAGTAGTATGAGTGTCACCGACAGAAAGGTAACCTTGATCCCATAGAGGGTGATAACTCAAACCATGCTCTTCTAGGTAGTAGTGCACATCTTTATTCGTCCAGTCAATCACAGGTAAGAATTTAAATACGCCATTTTGGATCGACAAGATTGGAAGACCAGCACGAGATTGACTTTGCTCTCGACGCAGTCCTGAAAACCAAGTACCGACATTTTGCTCACGCAGAGCTCGTCGCATTGGCTCGACTTTGTTTATCTTGTTGTACTTTTCAATTCCCTCTATACCCTGTTCCCAAAGTTTTCCATAACGTGCTTCTTGCCAATTCGCACTTTCTTTAGCTTGATACACTTTAAGGTTAAGGTTCAGTTGCGCTTTCAACTGATCGATGAATTGATATGTCTCTGCAAATAGATAGCCGGTGTCCGTTAGGATAATTGGAATATCCGGTTTTTGTTGTGTCACAAGATGGAGCATCACTGCGGCTTGGATACCGAAACTGGACGAGACAGCGAACTCCCCTTCCAAATTCTCCAATGCCCACTTTACTCTATCTTGTGCCGAAAGCTGTTCGAGCTCGACATTGATTTGAGCAAGACGGAGGATTTGCTCCGTCTTAGTTAATGTCAGTAACTCTGTTAGCTCCGGTTTGGACGCTACAGAATCAAACATGGAAGTCCCTCTTTGATACGAATACTTCTTGGATAATGCCAGCTCGAATCGTGAAATCGCCAAATGCCTCGCCTTCTTCACGTTCTGCAGCCCAACGAGCCACCAGCAGATCAATCTCTTCTAAGATTTGCTTATCCGTAATGTTCTCTTTATACATCTTCGGTACACGAGTACCGCCTCGGTTACCACCTAGATGTAAGTTGTATCGACCTGGCGCTTTACCAACTAAGCCGATTTCTGCCAGCATTGCTCGCCCACAACCATTTGGACACCCTGTTACACGAAGAATGATATTGTCTTCTTCAGGCAGACCATGCTTTTCTAGAATATCTTCTACATCGGTTACAAATTGAGGAAGGAAGCGCTCTGCTTCTGCCATGGCTAATGGACACGTTGGAAACGCCACACACGCCATCGAGTTCTTACGTTGTTCACTTACGCCGTCATCCATCAAACCATGTTCACGAGCAATCTTCTCGATCTTCGTTTTTTGGCTTTTTGGTACACCAGCAACAATCAGGTTTTGGTTTGCAGTCATACGAAAATCGCCTTTATGGATTTTGGCAATTTCAGCAACACCCGTTTTAAGTGGTTTACCTGGGAAATCTAATAGACGACCATTTTCAATGAAGAGTGCTAGGTGATGCTTACCATCGATACCTTCAACCCATCCGATACGGTCACCACGTTCCGTGAATTCGTAAGGACGGCTTTGCTCAAACTTAACACCGGCACGTTTTTCTACTTCCGCTTTAAACACATCACTACCGACACGATCTAATGTGTATTTGGTTTTTGCATTCTTACGGTTAGAACGGTTACCCCAATCACGTTGAGTTGTTACTACAGCAGCAGCAACATCAAGCGTCTTCTCTAATGGAATAAAACCAAAGTCATCCGCTCTACGTGGATAAGTCGATGTATCGCCATGTGTCATCGCTAGACCACCACCAACAAGCACGTTAAAACCAACTAGCTTGCCGTTATCTGCAATCGCTACGAAGTTAAGATCGTTAGCGTGTACGTCTACGTCATTTTGCGGTGGGATAACCACTGTGGTTTTAAACTTACGTGGTAAGTAGTTCTTACCTAGAATCGGTTCGTCTTCTTCCGTGCTTTCTACTTTTTCACCGTCCAACCAAATCTCTGCATAAGCACGTGTCTTCGGTAGTAGATGCTCACTGATCTTCTTCGCCCATTCGTAAGCTTCTTGGTGTAGCTCCGACTCCACTGGGTTAGTGGTACACAACACGTTACGGTTAACGTCGCCCGCAGTTGCAATCGAATCAATACCAATGCTGTTTAGCGTTTGGTGCATCAACTTGATATTTGGTTTTAACACGCCATGGAACTGGAACGTTTGACGAGTAGTAAGACGAATACTTCCATATAAAGAGTGCTCGGTTGCAAACTTGTCGATCGCTAGCCATTGCTTTGGTGTAATGATGCCACCCGGCATACGAGCACGAAGCATGACGTTATGCAGCGGCTCCAACTTTTGTTTAGCACGCTCGTTACGGATATCACGGTCATCTTGCTGGTACATTCCATGAAAACGAATCAATTGGAAGTTGTCTGCAGTAAAGCCGCCAGTAATACGGTCTTGCAGATCTTGTTCAATCGTTCCACGCAGTAAATTACTTTCTCTTTTAAGGCGCTCATTATCCGAGAGTGGACCAAGCACCTCACCTAATACTTCTTGGCTGTTTGATTGTTGATTCGCGCTCATTAGTACACATCCCTTTGGTAACGTTTCGCTTTACGTAGATCGTTGATAAATGCTTCGGCTTCTTCACGAGATAGCTTGCCTT
The DNA here is from genome assembly GCF_027587135.1 of Vibrio sp. MM46. Lineage (NCBI taxonomy): Bacteria > Pseudomonadati > Pseudomonadota > Gammaproteobacteria > Vibrionales > Vibrionaceae > Vibrio > Vibrio sp. MM46. The sequence continues at coordinate 49,925 of NZ_JAPPTO010000034.1, read as the reverse complement.
GTTGCTCGGCTACAAATACCAGCGCATCGTGAACATCTTTTGCCATACGAGTGGCATCACCACATACATAGATGTAGGCTCCATCTTGAATCCATTGCCACACTTGTTCAGCGTTTTCTAAGATGCGATGTTGAACATAAACCTTCTCCGCTTGGTCACGACTAAACGCAACATCAAGGCGAGTCAGCAAACCTGACTTGAGGTACTTCTGCCATTCAACTTGGTAAAGGAAATCTTGAGTAAAGGTACGGTCACCAAAGAACAACCAGTTCTTGCCTTCAGCGTCACGGTTATCACGCTCTTGAATAAAGCTACGGAAAGGCGCAATACCGGTACCAGGACCAACCATGATGATTGGTGTGTTGTCATCTTGTGGCAGTTTGAAGTTATTGTTGTGCTCAACGAACACTTTCACTTCGCCGCCTTCTTCTAGACGTTGAGCAAGGAAACTCGATGCTCCGCCATAGCGCTTTTCATCACCTTTGTCGTATTCAACCAAGCCTACGGTAAGGTGAACTTCTTCATCGACTTCCGTTTGACTCGAAGCGATAGAATATAGACGAGGTGTCAATCGACGAAGTAAACCAACTAATTCTTCTGCACTTAACTTGGTCTTCTTCTCTGCAAGTACATCTACAACTTGGGTATTTGCAGCGTACTCACGAAGCTTGTCTTTATCTTCCACTAGCTTTTGTAGTTTCTTGCTACCAGATAGCTCTGCGAATTTAGTGACAAACTGAGGGTTTGATGCGGTGATTTCGTACTTGCTAACCAATGCACTATGAATAGAAAGGCTTTCGCCATCGACTTCAACACTTTCTACACCGGATAGACCAGCCTTAGCTAAGATAGCGTTGGCTAACTCTGAACTATTATCGAACCACACACCCAGAGCATCGCCGGCTTGATAAGTTAAACCTGATTCTTCAAGGTCAATCTCTACGTGGCGAACATCTTTACCCGAATCACGACCTGTGATTTTTTGGCTTGTTAGTAACGTTGCGGTATATGGATTTTGCTTGTTATAAGCAGAATGTCCTGGAGCGGCTTGACCAACAGGTAGTTGAACCACTTCAGCTTCATTACCTGAAGAAAGGGCTTCTTTTACTTGTTCAAGCGCTTGCTTACGCCATTCTGCCGCCGGCGCTTCATAATCCACATCGCAATCAATGCGATCGATGAAGGCAGTTGCGCCTAACTTAGACAAGTAAGTATCGAAGTCTTTGCCCGTTTGGCAGAAGAACTCGTAACTAGAATCACCCAGCGCAATCACGGCGTATTGCAGGTTTGGTAATTTTGGTGCTTTCTTAGATTGAAGGAACTCATGCAGTTCAATGGCATTATCTGGCGCTTCGCCTTCACCATTGGTCGACGCCACGATGATCACGTGAGTCTCTTTTGCTAAGTTCTTGCCTTTGTAATCGCTGGCATCAAACAGCTCTACAGCAATGCCTTCTGCTTTGGCTTCTTGCTCTAGTGCTTCAGCAACGCCTTTCGCATTACCGGTTTGAGAAGCAAAAATGATGCTCAGTTTGCCTGCTGGTTTTGCAGCAACAGAAGCAGCAGCCTGTGCGATTGGCGTTGCAGCCGCCGCACTTGGTTGGTTTTGAGCGAGTCCCCAGAAGTAACCGCTGACCCATGCAAGTTGCTGTGAAGACAACTCTGAGACAGTTTGCTGGAGTGAGTTAAATTGCTGGTCATTTAGTGGGCTTGCGATTGGTGGATTAGCACCCTGCCCATTATTATCTTCCGACACTTTCTTGTGAGAATATTCATTCTGTTGAAAAGACATTGTCACGACATCCCTATTCATTGCGTGACGATAGATTAACCACTCTCTCTAATAACAAGAAAGAATAGAAGAGAATGTTTTATAACTTTTTGGAAGTAAGAACGCTGAGCTTAGTGCTCAACGATCCTCAATACGAACTTGTTGAAAGCCAACCGCCAACGCCGATTTTGATGCCGTATCAAGATCATCATATAGGCACTCTTCCCCATGACTGTCTGTGAGGCAAACAAACCCACCACGGGCATGGCGAAACTCGACAACCCATCCTCCCTCTTGAATTGAAGGCTCTATAATGGCTTCGACTAGCTGGTTGTCACGAAATAGATGTCGTAATTCGTTTATTGTCATCGCAATCCCTGCTCCAACTTTTATACATTGCTCCTAGATAAGCATGGTAGAAGAGTGAAACTTGGGCGAGAAATTCGATTTAATATAATGAAGTGATATAAAAAAACGCCGCTTATAAAGCGACGTTTTAAAGGATTTGATGTTATGTAGTTAGAAAGAGTATTGAGCACCAACGAAGAAGCCGTCTGCAAAGATAAACTCTTTACCTAGGCTCGATAAAAACTCCTCTGACTCTAAATCAATCACACGGTAACCACCACGGAAAGTGAGTTGAGACTCTTGAAAAGGAATTCGATACTGAACACCAGCCATTAGATCAGTACTCTTGATACCTTTGTTATCACCAAAGTTCATCTCACCAATTACATCAAAGTTTGTATTTGGCACAGTGATTTCTGCGTAGCCATACCAAGCCCAAATCAGCTCATCAAAATCTTCCGTACGAGCATTAGTGCCTGCGTCTACGTATTTTGTATCACTCAAGTTACTAAAAGTAAGACCCGCATCGAAGTGCATCAGGTCGTGTTCAAGAATTTGGTAGTAAAGAGTAAGGTCGAGCTTCTCAAAACCCATGTAATCCGCATCAACACTTGAGTAACGAAGGCGCGCATTCGGTACGTATTTCACGTCATGCTCAATCGCAGCGTAGAAAGCCCCCGTTGTGTCGCTATCTCTTCTTACTTCATTCACTTTGGTATCCGCTACCCAAACTTCCCCACCAACCGTCGTAGTGAAAGAAGACTCTTGTTCTGCGAAACAAGGGTAAGACGCAGCCAACGATAGTGTCGCTAAAGCGATGGTCGCTTTATATGTCATGTAATTTTTACTCCGAGATAGCTGATTTCAACATTAAGGGGCATGTGAGAAATACTAACATACTCTCACAGCCCACCATCAACTAAATCTCTACTATCCGTTACTTATAACGAGGCTGGGCAACGAAGTTTTTAAAAAACCATATACCTAGTGCAATGACTATCAACCAAGGCAATAGTTTTAGTACAGCGCCTACCATACCCAATAAGAACATCACAACCAATGCGATACCTGTTGCGGCAAATACCGTTACCATAGTAATACCGGTTACTAATAGGGTTGCTGTGAAAACTAAAATAAAGATCAGCTCCAACATAATCACTTCTCCTTTGTTTTAGTTTTACTAGAGCAGGTTCCATACCAACTTATAAATATATATCTAATACCATGATCTATAAGTAAAAATAAAGCCAGAGGCATTTCTGCACTCTGGCTTTGTTATTTATCAGTTGGTAATTTTCACCAACCACTGGTGAAATTTACACGTTCAATTCTTTTGGAATCTTCGCCAGTGCATCTTGCAGCACTTCTAGACCTGAACCCGGTTTGTGCGCGTTTTCACTGATGTGACGACGCCATTGACGAGCACCAGGCATGTTTTGGAACAGACCCAACATATGACGCGAGATATGGCCAAGGTAAGCACCTTTTGCCAATTGAGCTTCAATATACGGGAACATCTCTTCAACGATTTCGCTGCGCTTTTTCACTGGTGCATTTGAACCAAACAGCTCTTGGTCAACAGATGCTAGCAAGTAAGGGCTTTGGTAAGCCTCACGACCAATCATCACACCATCTAGGTGTTGTAGATGCTCTTTCGCTTCTTCTAAAGATTTCACGCCACCGTTAATCGCAATCGTTAGGTGTGAGAAGTCCTTCTTCAATTGGTAAGCGCGTGGGTAATCCAATGGTGGGATCTCACGGTTCTCTTTCGGGCTTAGACCACTTAACCATGCTTTACGTGCGTGGATAGTGAACTGCTCACAGCCGCCCTTCTCAGAAACAATAGACACGAAATCCGTTAGGAATTCATAAGAATCTTGGTCATCGATGCCGATACGTGTTTTCACAGTAACAGGCACGTCTACCACATCTTTCATCGCGGCTACGCAGTCTGCGACCAACTGCGGCTCTGCCATTAGGCATGCACCAAATCGACCATTTTGAACGCGATCCGATGGACAACCAACGTTTAGGTTAATCTCATCGTAGCCACGCTCTTGCGCAAGCTTGGCACACGTTGCCAAATCTGTTGGGTTTGAGCCACCAAGCTGAAGGGCTAACGGATGCTCTTCCTCGTTATAAGCCAGGAAATCCCCTTTTCCATGAATGATCGCGCCTGTGGTCACCATTTCGGTGTACAGCAGGGTTTCTTTGGTCATTAAGCGATGGAAGTAGCGACAATGACGATCCGTCCAATCCAACATTGGTGCTACAGAGAGCCTGCAAGAATGAGTCATGATATAAACACCCGTTTTTACGTTGCCAAGATAGAGCGCGACGGTGCGCTCAAAAAATGAAGTCGGGTATTGTATACCCACTGTGCAGTGGATGCGAGTGTTGTGAGCTTACTTACCAATAGACATATTTCGGCATTGGGATCTCGTTCTGTGATATCGGTTACTCTCTCTGATATACACTGGCTTGCTTTAATTCATGATTTTCGTTCTGATAGTAGGTAAAATGAAGCCTTTCTAAACGAACTTCGTATAGAAATGGTTTATCATAAAGCACGTCCGATAGTTATGGTGAAAGATTTGGACCCAACAATCCTTGAACAAATTGAACATATCTGCGCTGAGCGCGGAGTAAGGTTGACGCCTCAACGCCGACGCGTTTTTGAGCTCATTTGTTCTAATCGCCGCGCCTCTAGTGCGTATGAGCTATTGGAGCAACTGAAAGAGAGTGAACCACAAGCGAAACCACCGACGGTATACCGAGCATTAGATTTTCTTCTAGAACAAGGCTTTATTCATCGAGTGGAATCTAACAACAGCTTTATCACTTGCTGTTCGTTCAACACTCAACAGCACTTTTTCCAACTGCTAATTTGCGATAAATGTGGCGATGTCGTTGAACTTGAAGACGAGACGCTGATATCCTTATTAGCCAATAACGCCGAGAAACATGGATTCAAACTGACGAATCAAGTTATCGAAACCCATGGCGAATGCCAGGCATGTTCCTCGGAGACGAAATAAGAAAGATAGAAGAACGTTATGCGCGCTGAATTTGTAAACCCGTTTTTAGCTTCTTTAATGAATGTTCTAAAAACTATGGCTTCGCTTGAACTGAAGCCACAAAAACCGCGAATCAAGAAAGATGAGATCGCACGAGGTGACGTTTCTGGTCTTATCGGTATGGTTGGTCCACAAACTCGTGGCTCAATGTCGATTACCTTTGATGAAGCGTTAGCACTGGAAATCATGCAGAACATGCTTGGTGAACGTCCAAATGGACTGAACGAAGAAGTGACGGATATGGTTGGTGAGATCACTAATATGGTGACAGGCGGTGCGAAACGCATTCTAGCGGAAAGTGGGTTTGACTTTGATATGGCAACACCAGTTGTAGTATCTGGTCGAGGTCACACCATTCGCCACAAGTGTGAAGGCTCAATCATCATCATGCCTTTCTCTTCACAGTGGGGAAATGCCTTCATCGAGATTTGTTTCGAATAATAGAGAAAAAATAGGTTGGTCCGTACCAACCTATTTTGTTTCTGCCCCAGGCAATAAAAAAGGTCAGCATTTGCTGACCTTTTCTTTTTCTATTCAAACATTAAGCTTTCAACGCTTTAAATGCATTGATTAGACCGTTTGTCGAGCTATCGTGTGAGTTGATTTCAGACTCATCAGCTAGCTCAGGTAGGATTTGGTTCGCTAGTTGTTTGCCTAGCTCAACACCCCATTGGTCGAAGCTGAAGATGTTCCAGATAACGCCTTGAACGAAGATTTTGTGCTCGTACATTGCGATCAGGTTACCTAGCGTGCGAGGTGTGATTTGCTTAACTAGGATAGAGTTCGTTGGGCGGTTACCTTCAAATACTTTGAACGGTACTAGAGACGCCATTTCTTCTTCGCTCTTACCTGCTTTCGCAAATTCTGCTTTTACTGTTTCTGCTGACTTACCAAATGCCAATGCTTCTGTTTGTGCAAAGAAGTTAGACATCAGTTTTTGGTGGTGATCGCTTGCTGGGTTGTGGCTGATTGCTGGTGCAATGAAGTCACATGGGATCAGCTTAGTGCCTTGGTGAATCAGCTGGTAGAACGCGTGCTGACCGTTAGTTCCTGGTTCACCCCAGATGATAGGACCAGTTTGGTAAGTCACTGCGTTACCTTCACGGTCAACGTACTTACCGTTAGATTCCATGTTACCTTGCTGGAAGTACGCCGCGAAACGGTGCATGTACTGATCGTAAGGTAGGATTGCTTCAGACTCAGCGCCGTGGAAGTTGTTGTACCAAATACCGATCAGAGCAAGAATCACAGGGATGTTGCTTTCTAGATCTGTCGACACGAAGTGGTTATCCATCTCGTGAGCACCATCTAGAAGCTCGATGAAGTTGTCGTAACCTACAGCTAATGCAATTGAAAGGCCAATTGCAGACCATAGTGAGTAACGACCACCAACCCAGTCCCAGAACTCAAACATGTTGTCTGTGTCGATACCAAACTCAGATACCGCAGGAGCATTAGTAGATAGCGCTGCGAAGTGCTTAGCAACGTGTGCTTGATCGCCAGCAGTTTCTAGGAACCAATCACGAGCAGAGTGCGCGTTTGTCATGGTTTCTTGAGTCGTGAACGTCTTAGACGCGATCAAGAATAGTGTTGTCTCTGGGTCTACTTTCTTCAAAGTCTCAACGATGTGAGTACCATCAACGTTAGAAACGAAGTGTAGGTTCAGGTGGTTTTTGTATGGTGCCAATGCTTCTGTCACCATGTAAGGACCAAGGTCTGAGCCGCCGATACCGATGTTTACGATATCTGTGATTGCTTTACCTGTGTAACCTTTCCACTCACCGCCGATTACACGCTCAGTGAAGGATTTAATTTTTTCTAGAACCGCGTTTACCGCTGGCATTACGTCTTCGCCGCCAACCATTACAGGTTTGTTCGAACGGTTACGCAGTGCAGTGTGAAGAACAGCGCGATCTTCTGTTTTGTTGATCGCTTCACCACTGAACATCGCTTCAATTGCTGACTTAAGCTCAGTCTCGTTAGCAAGAGCGAACAGGTGCTTCAGAGTTTCCTCGTTGATTAGGTTCTTTGAGTAATCGACTAGGATGTCTGAGCCGAAGCGTGCTGAGTATTTGTCGAAACGCGCAGCGTCTTGAGCAAATAGCTCTTTCAGATCCATATCTTGTGCAGATTCGAAATGCGCAGTTAGCGCTTTCCAAGCTTGTGTTTGCGTTGGATTGATATTTTTCAACATGGTCTTTATCCCGATGTTACAGTAGGTTCCATTCCTTACAGTCTAGCGAAAACTGCGGAATCCCCGATTTAGCAAATAGAATATAAATGAGATGTTTGGGCGAATTGCCACAAAACAAGTCTTTGTAATTTTTTTTCAGTCGCCAATTATGACTGAGTGCCCTTACACTCACATTGAGTTAGGTCACGTTCCCTGTTTCGAATTTAAACAATTCATTTATGACGTTGGGAATCATATCATTTACTAATGACAGGCTCTAATTGGATTAGGATAGACGCCAAACCAAATTTTTCCAAAGGAACGCATATGTGGGCACAAAAAACTCTGCAATTAAAAGCACGTAGCCGAGGCTTTCATCTGGTCACTGATGAAATTGAACAACAATTACCACAAATCCAATCGCTTTCAGTAGGTTTGTTACATTTATTCATTCAGCATACGTCTGCCAGTTTGACTTTAAATGAAAATGCCGATCCAACAGTACGCATGGACATGGAAGCCCACTTCAATAAGTTTGTGCCTGAGCGTGCCCCTTACTACCAACACACTTATGAAGGTGATGATGACATGCCAGCTCATATAAAAGCGTCTTTGCTTGGTAGTAGTGTGACAATTCCTATTCAAAGAGGTCAATTAGCGTTGGGAACATGGCAGGGCATTTACTTAGGCGAGCATCGAGACTACGGTGGCAGCCGACGCATTATCGCTACCATCAACGGCGAATAGCTTAGAGACAACAAAGGCTAACCTCAGGGTTAGCCTTTGTTTTATATCGAGTTAAAACGGTTGGTTTATCATGACTCGGAAAGTACCTTCATCGGCACCTTTTGCCATCTCTGCACGAACAACAATCCCTTCCACTTGGAAGCGTACTGCGCCACCGACGTTCCATTTCATGTCTTCATGTAATGTCTTGAGGTCATAATCGTCCGCGACTCGCCCCACTTCAACAAACGCTACCCATTGCCACCAAGGTAAGTCGTAATAGTTGATCAGAGGAATATCATCAAGCGGCTGCCAGTCTGGCAATACGCGGTATTCCGCAGAATAGTGAATCGCGCTGCGTCCATGGTAACGACCCGCCGTATAACCACGCAAGCGATACAAGCCACCCAAGCGAACTTGCTCCTGCTCTGGAGGACGACTACATACTGCGCCATCGCACTGATTCCATGTCGGTGTATCTGCAGTATAGAAATCGAATGCCAGAACTTGCTGATCAAACCAATCACCTAACGGACCTAGGGAATAGTACTGACTGTTTTGGAACTCCCACTTTAACCATAAGTCTTCCGACTGTAAGCTGTCTGCTCCTGTGGTTAAATCAAACGAGGTATGGGAGCCTCGCGTGGTATTACGCACACTGTCGCGGTTGTCCCAGTCAAATGTCAGGCTAAACCCCGTCGCTTCTTCTTTCTTATCGTTGTAGATGTCTAACTCACGAGAAGAATAAAACGGCGTGAAGATAATTGAGCTGACACCAGAATCGACCGGAGAAGCAAAAGTTACATCGCGAATAGGTTGGAATGCACCAAGTAACCCATGTTCACGAACGTTACCCCAAGGAAGCAAGTACTTGAACTCGAGTTTATAGTTCTCTTCATCCCCATTGGTTATCGTTTTGTCTTCCGTTGAAGAGTTGTTTGAACCTTGATTGTCTAAGTAATATGGGTTGTCGTTAAAGCGCGCTTGATACATTTGCGTGCTAAACAAAAGATTTGATGACAAAGCGTAGTTGAAGGCAGAAAGAAAACCGACATAGCTATCTTTCTCAGAATACAGCCCCATACCAAACAATGCAGCTTGAGGTTGACCAACACCTTTTGCCACACCAGCTAAACCGATCGTGCTACCCATAGTATCCGTACTGAAATAGAACGGAACAAATGCTGAGTCTTTCTCTTTCGCGACTATCTGTGGGGATAAAAAAAGGCTGGCAGAGAATGCCAGCACTGAGAATAATCTTTTCTTCATGGGTTACTTCGAATATTCCATTTCGACGCGAGAAGTCAGTTTAGTCACCAATTCATAAGCGATAGTGCCGATGTGACTCGCCACTTCTTCTACTGGTAAATCCATACCCCACAAAATAGCTTCGTCGCTTACTTTATCAGTCGCGTCTGGACCTAAATCGACCGTCAGCATATCCATAGAAACGCGACCTGCAATTGGTACTTTGCGTCCGTTAACAAGAACTGGCGTACCATTCGGTGCTGTTCGTGGATAACCATCTCCGTACCCAACAGCAATGACACCGACTTTAGTATCTCGCTCACTGGTCCACATGCCACCATAGCCGACACTTTCACCTTTCTTCACTTCACGTACCGCGATTAAGTGCGATTTCAGTGTCATGACGGGTTTATAGCCCATGTCTTGTGCCGTTTTATCATCAAATGGAGACACGCCGTACATGATGATTCCAGGACGAACCCAATCAAGTTGACTCTGCGGCCATGCAAGCAGACCTGCCGATGCCGCTAAAGAGCGCTCTCCTTGACAGCCTGCGGTAAGCGACATAAATAAGTCGATCTGCTCTGTCGTAATACTATTACCTAGCTCATCGGCACAGCCAAAATGACTCATGTAACGTAGCGGTTTCGCCACGTTTGGACACTCTTTAAGGCGTGTGATGAATTCATCGTACTGTTCTGGACGCACACCAAGTCGGTGCATGCCACTATCGATTTTGAGCCAAACGACAACTGGCGTTTCAAGCTCTGCTTGCTCCAACGCCGTCAACTGCTCTTCACAGTGGACGACCGTTTGAATGTTATTCGTCACCAATACAGGCAAATCACCTGGCGAATAAAAACCTTCAAGTAAAAGAATCGGCTTTACTACGCCACAAGCGCGTAACTGAAGGGCTTCTTCGATACGAGCAACACCAAAAGCATCCGCATGAGTAGCGTGTTTAGCTACATGACGAAGACCATGACCGTAGCCATTCGCCTTCACCACGGCCATCACTTTGCTGTCTGGTGCTTGTTCTTTTACTCGCTGTAAGTTGTGCTGCAGTGCTGACAAGTCAATGCATGCCATCGCGGCTTTCATGTAGCTCATTGCATTACTCATCATCAATATCAAATGCTGGACCCGCGTAGTTATCAAAGCGCGAGTGTTGACCTTGGAATGTTAAGCGAACCGAACCGATAGGACCGTTACGTTGCTTACCAATAATGATTTCTGCCGTGCCTTTGTATGGACTGTCAGGATGGTAAACCTCGTCACGGTAAATGAACATGATCAAGTCGGCATCCTGCTCGATAGAGCCCGATTCACGCAAGTCTGAGTTAACCGGACGTTTATCTGCGCGTTGCTCTAGGGAACGGTTTAGCTGAGATAGCGCAACGACAGGCACATTCAACTCTTTCGCCAACGCTTTAAGTGAGCGCGAGATTTCCGCGATTTCCAAGGTACGGTTATCCGAAAGAGCAGGCACACGCATTAGCTGAAGGTAGTCGACCATGATCATGGACAAACCACCATGCTCACGAGCGATACGACGAGCACGAGATCGCACTTCGGTTGGCGTTAGACCCGAACTGTCATCAATGTACATGTTCTTCTTGTCCATAAGAATGCCCATGGTAGAAGAAATTCGCGCCCAATCTTCATCATCTAGCTGACCAGTACGAATCTTCGTTTGGTCAACACGAGATAAGGACGCCAACATACGCATCATCAGCTGTTCAGCAGGCATCTCTAACGAGAAGATAAGTACAGGTTTGTCTTGGCTCATCGCCGCGTTTTCACACAAGTTCATCGCAAAGGTAGTTTTACCCATCGATGGACGCGCCGCCACGATAACCAAATCCGAACCTTGTAGACCTGCCGTTTTCTTGTTGAGGTCATTAAAGCCGGTCGTTACCCCCGTCACACCGTCTTGCGGGGTTTTATACAGAATCTCAATTCGCTCTAGTGTTTTCTCCAGAATGTTATCCACGTTTTGTGGACCTTCATTCTCGCTAGTGCGTGATTCTGCAATGGCGAAAACTTTACTCTCCGCCATATCAATTAAGTCTTCTGAGCTTCGACCTTGAGGATCGTAACCAGCATCAGCGATTTCGTTCGCGACACCAATCAAACCGCGTACAATCGCGCGCTCCGCGACAATATCAGCATACGCGTTAATGTTCGCCGCACTTGGGGTGTTTTTGGCAAGATCAGCAAGGTAGGCAAAACCACCCACGTCTTCCAATTGTTCGTGACGCTCTAGGTGTTCAGATAACGTGATCAAGTCGAGAGGCTTACCATCTTCAAGAATGGTTTTAACCCCTTCAAAAATCAGGCGATGGGGACGACTATAGAAATCACTACTTACAACACGTTCGGCTACGGTGTCCCAACGTTCATTGTCTAGTAATAGACCGCCAATTACTGATTGCTCAGCTTCTAGCGAGTGAGGTGGCACCTTGAGTGCTTCGACCTGACTGTCTGAAGGTTTGCGATTTCTGTTTTCCGCCATGACTTTGCTCGATAACTACTAATGACCCAAGATTATAACCTTAAACTTAGCTAAGATGCTTCCCTCATGAGACAATTACTTGTTAAGAATTCCACAAGTGAAGAACTAAAAAGTGGCTTTTTATAGTGCGAATTTGTTCGATTACGATAGAATCTCATCAATCCGTACTGAAGCATATTGTTTGTAAAGTTTAACGCCTTCATAAAGGTGTCTAACAAGGTTCTACCGCTTAGGTCTAATAAAAATTAACCTATCATTGACCCAATAAAACATCTGTATCAGTATCATGCCCCTCCTTTTTATTTACGTTCGAGGTTTTTGTGTCCCGATACTGGTTACTTGGCTTTAGCTTACTTTGCACGGGAGCATCGTACGCTGAAGAATCAGTAAAGCCAGAGCAAGAAATTGAAGTGCCCGATCCTCTAAAAACTGAGGTCGAGTTCGGCTATCAAGCTCACACAGGTAACACGGACTCTCGTTCCCTGAATGCTCGTCTGAGTGCTGAATACACTTCTGGTCGCCACCGTTCTAATGGCGAATGGAAGTACTACAACCTTTACAAAGATGGCGAAGAAGACAAACGCTCTTCGACCTATAGCGCACAAACCGACTACAAGTTAGGTCCAAAGACATACTTGTATGGCAGTTTTAAAGGGGTTGATTCACGCTACAGTGCTTACTTTAAAGACTACACTCTTTCTGGCGGTCTGGGTTACCAGTTCGCTTATACTGAAAACTTCACCCTTGAGGCAGAAATTGGTCCTGGTTTTCGCTACCAAGAGCCAAATTTAGATGAGATTGATGATGATGACATCGTCTTTCCAGACATCGTTCAAGAAGGGATCTTGCGTGGTAACATCAATACCACGTGGCATGCACTTGATAACTTGAGCCTTTCTGCAGATATCACGTTAGTGAGTGGTAGAAGTAACACGCGTGTCGACAGTGATCTTAGTGTTACCAATGACATTACCGAAGACATTGCTCTAAAATTAGCGCACTCTCGCCAATATCACGATAAAGTGCCAGAGGGCTTGAGCAAGGCGGATAGTGTTTTTTCCGTCAACCTTTTGTTTGCCTTCTAACTCCCGCTTTTCATCATATTCAGACATAAAAAAAGCACCTCCGAGGAGGTGCTTTTTACTATTTCGCTTGGTACTGAATTACTCAGCAGCAACAACTTGTAGGTTGATTGTAGCGAAAACTTCAGAGTGAAGTTGAACGCTGATCTCGAACTCACCAGTGTTACGTAGAGCACCTTCAGGAAGGCGAACTTCGCTCTTAGCAACTTCAACGCCTGCAGCTGTGATAGCTTCAGCGATGTCACGAGTACCGATAGAACCGAATAGTTTGCCTTCGTCACCAGCTTTAGAAGCAAGAACAACTGCTTCTAGAGCGTTAACTTTCTCAGCACGTGCTTCAGCAGCAGCTAGTTGCTCAGCAACTTTAGCTTCTAGTTCAGCGCGACGAGCTTCGAACATTTCAACGTTGCCTTTAGTCGCCATAACTGCTTTACCTTGAGGGATAAGGAAGTTACGTGCGTAGCCAGATTTAACGTTTACTGTGTCGCCAAGACCACCTAGGTTACCGATTTTATCAAGTAGAATAACTTGCATTGCTTAATCCTCTTTCTTAATAAAACGACCGATTACTGATGCTTATCAGTGTACGGTAGTAGAGCTAGGTAGCGTGAACGCTTGATAGCGCGAGCTAGTTGACGTTGGTATTTAGCGCTTGTACCAGTGATACGGCTAGGAACGATTTTACCAGCTTCAGTGATGTAGTTTTTAAGAGTTGCTACGTCTTTGTAATCAATCTCTTGTACGCCTTCTGCAGTGAAACGGCAGAATTTACGACGACGGAAGAAACGAGCCATGGGCTATCTCCTGATCTTAAATTTGAGTAATGTTGTCGGCGATAACACTAACTTCCTAAATCTTTCGATTGGAGTGACAAGTGATAAGCTCACTTATCTTAATGCTACTGCCTTGTACTAAATCTGAGTGAATACTTGTGACCTAAGCCCAGTGACGACTACCTGTCTAAATCTGCAGAGTAAAACTCTATCCGAAACCAACAGTGTCTTATTATCAATAGGCTTAATTACGAATGGGCAATTTGGCAATGAAGCCAAGTAGCACCATCCGGATGGTCAAAAGAAAAATTACTCAGCAGCTGCTTCTGGCTTAGCTTCAGCACGCTCTTCGCGACGAGGAGCACGCTCTTCTTTCTGCTTAAGCATGATAGATTGCTCAGTGATAGCCGCTTTAGTACGCATGATCATGTTACGTAGAACTGCATCGTTGAAACGGAAAGCAGTTTCTAGCTCATCGATTACAGCTTGGTCAGCTTCAACGTTCATTAGAACGTAGTGAGCTTTGTGAAGCTTGTTGATTGGGTAAGCCAGTTGACGACGACCCCAGTCTTCTAGACGGTGGATTTTACCGCCAGCTTCAGTGATTGAACCAGTGTAACGCTCGATCATGCCAGCAACTTGCTCGCTTTGATCTGGGTGCACCATGAATACGATTTCGTAATGACGCATTGGTTGCTCCTTACGGATTATTCAGCTTCCACAAATGGCTCAGTCGTCCAGAGGAAGCAAGGAACTAAAGAAAATTGACTGAGTTTTAAGGAGCACGAATAGTACAGAAAGGACGCAAAATAGGCAAGTGATTATTTGCACACCGCGATGGATATTTTTTCTCGGTTCGCGCTAGAAACAACAAAGGCTGCCGGTACGGTGGCAGCCTTTCAAATCATAGCGTTAACGCGCTAGTTTAAGAGCGTGTTTATCCGCGCTTATTTTGCTTCTGCAAGCTCAGCGCGCATTTTATCGATCACTTGCTTGTAATCTGGCTCACTGAAAATCGCAGAGCCTGCAACAAACATATCTGCGCCCGCTTCTGCGATTTCACGAATGTTGTCCACCTTCACACCACCATCGATTTCTAGGCGAATATCACGACCAGACTCATCAATCATCTTACGCACTGCGCGCAGTTTATCTAATGTGTGAGGAATGAATGATTGACCACCAAAACCTGGGTTAACTGACATCAGTAGGATCAAGTCAACTTTATCCATAATGAACTCAAGGTGAGCAAGTGGGGTTGCAGGGTTTAGAACCACGCCAGCTTTACAGCCGTGCTCTTTGATTAGTTGAAGCGTACGGTCTACGTGCTCAGATGCCTCAACGTGGAAAGTAATCATTGATGCACCTGCTTTCGCGAAATCAGGAATGATGCGATCGACTGGCTTCACCATTAGGTGTACATCAATTGGAGCTGTGATGCCGTAATCACGTAGCGCTTTACACACTGGAGCACCAAAAGTCAGGTTTGGTACATAGTGGTTATCCATAACGTCGAAGTGTACCACATCCGCACCCGCTGCGAGAACTTTCTCTACGTCTTCACCGAGACGAGCAAAATCAGCCGATAAAATGGATGGAGCAATTAGAAAATCTTTCATACCTGACCTCAGTAGTGGCGAGCAAACAGCAAACAATTTGCGCGCAATTCTACCGAAGCCAGTGGGGAGATCCACTATTTCAATGCAATAGTGTGAGAATTAAGAGTCAGATTTGTCCGCGTCAGGTGCACGAAATAGCGCCAGCAACTCGTCAACTTTATTACGGCCACTGCCATTACGACTGATGGTTCGCTTCACTTTTACGACATTAAGCTCCGCACCATGATAAAGGCGACGCGTTAATGTCGTGTCATGGTTTGAGATCAGAACAGGGATACCACGTTCAGTTGCGGCTTTCTCTGCAATATCAGCCAATGCAGCTTGATCATCCAGCGTAAAGCCGTTGCCAGCATAAGAGGTAAAGTTCGCCGTGTTCGACAACGGTGCGTACGGTGGATCGCAATAAACCACACTGCCTTTACGCGCTCGACTGAACGTTTCTGGGTAACCTTCACATACGAACGTCGCTTTCTTTGCTTTTTCAGCAAAGAATTCTAGCTCCGCTTCTGGGAAATAAGGCTTTTTGTAAGAACCAAACGGGACATTAAAGCCGCCTTTTTTGTTATAACGACATAAGCCATTAAAGCCAAAGCGGTTCATGTATAGGAACGCCAACGAGCGGTACATCACGTCATCTGTTTTATTAAACTCGGCGCGAATATTCAAGTACGCTTCTTTGCGATTGTTCTCTGCAACAAACCAGCGCTTCGCTTCTGAGATGTACTCTTCAGGACGCTCTTTTAGTAAGTTATAGAGATTAATCAGGTCGGGGTTAATATCCGCCAGTAGATAGTGGTCATAGTCGGTATTTAGAAAAACCGAGCCAGCACCAACAAAAGGTTCAACTAGCTTTCGAGCCGGTGGTAAATGACGTTGGATGTCTTCAACCAGACCGTATTTGCCTCCTGCCCACTTAAGAAAGGCTCGTTGCTTTTTCATCTACTGCTCTATCTATCGACCAAAAATTAAGGCTGCGGAATGTAACATATTTTTCAACGAAGCTCAGGATTATTTCACGCGATCAATTTCTCGATGTACTTGACCCAGTGATTTTGCCCATGGACTCACCGATTTAAGTGCATCTGGCAAGCTTTCAACAGCGTCTCGCGCCAGCTGAATCGTAGGGTAATCTTGGTAAGTGATAATGTACCACTCTGTTCCGCTACGAACGGTTGGATAAATTCTCACCTGACCATTTAAGTCGTACTTATCAAGGAACGCTTGTACATCCTCCATCGCCGTCATTGCCCCCAACTGTAAAGTGTAAGCACGAGGCGATAGTGCTTTCAGCTCTTCTCGAGCAAAAGAGAACTTCACTATCGGTTTTCCAGACGTCGCTTTCTCCGCTTCAGGCTGCTGACCGGTTTGAACCACATTGATCAATGAGGAATTTGATGCGCTTTTCGCTTGAGGGATAGATTCTTCGACAACCGTTTCAATGTTAGTGGTATCGGCTGCTTCAGGCTTACCTTCTAGAAGTGCGTCAACGACATCCGACTCAATCACAACGCGTTGCTGCTTATCTTCGCTGCCGACACTCGCTACTTCACTCGTTACCGCTGGAGGAAGAGCATCTGAATCATCCGTAGCGTCTGTCAGGTTAGTATCATCCGAAGGCTCTGAGCCATCATCCATCGATGAATCTGCACGACTGATTTGAGCCTCTGGCTCGTTTAGAGTTGGAATGGCAGTTTGCTCAATGACTCCAGTGATTTGCTGCGCTTTATCATCAGGGCTTGGTTGATTATACATCCACCAATATCCACCAGCCGCCAACAAAAGTAATACCAGCACAACGAGTGCAATGTTAAGGGGCGAACCGACAATTGAGCGGATAATGATCCTTTTTTCCACTTTCATCTCTCCTAAAGCCATGATGTCACCCGGTACCGGGTCAACTTTCTTGAATGCATCTCGAACGCGTTTTTCAGAGTCATCATCGACATATCGAATCACTAGCGACTCAAAAAAGCGACGAGCTTCAACTTCTGACAGCATATCAATATCGAGTTCAACTGGCTTGTACTCTTGTCCGTAGCTAATACGCGACAATACTGACTCTAAACGCCCAGTTTGCGTGAACAGTAAGACGTTGATTTTCCAATTTGGATTGGCTTGCGCAGCAAGCACTAGCATCCATAGCTCTGAAACTAGGCTTTCACTCAACAAATGCGCATCATCGACCACGATGGCAATATCGCACGTGTCATCACCTAAGATTCTCTCCAAGCTATCGAGCAAAGTATCTTGCTGATTGAACAACGCATCCGAGACGATCTGACTCAAGATAAGCATGCGACGCTGCACATCATCTTGATTTGAATGACAAAGTAACAAACATTGATTTTTGTTACTGGCACCGAGCTCAAGGTATCGCTGTGCCAACCAAGATTTTCCGTACCCGGCTTGACCATTAACAGCGATCAGATTAGACGCAAAGTTAGTTAATAAGCCTAATCGGTCTAATAACTCGGTTTGTGAATCCAATTCAAGAACGTGAGCGAAACTCATCTAAATAACCTTAATAAACTACAAGAATGACGCCCCAAGGCGCCATTACAAGGTTAAATGTCTCGACCGAAGTCGATAGCTTGTTTGATTATGTCTTGCGGCGTATCAGCAATGACTTCGGCACTACCAATACCCGTAGGTAAAACTAAGCGTAATTGACCAGACAATACTTTTTTGTCGCGCATCATGTGCGTCATGAAGTCATCAAAAGTCATGCTATCTGGCGTATGCACTGGCAGTTTTGCTCGGCGCATAATGGAAATGATGCGATCAAGCTGCTCTTGCGAAATTAATCCACGCAAATGAGATGTTTTCGCCGCCATAATCGTACCCGAAGATACCGCTTCACCGTGTAGCCAGTTACCATAACCAAGTTCAGCTTCAATGGCATGGCCAAAGGTATGACCCAGGTTCAACAGCGCTCGAATGCCCGACTCTTTCTCATCTTGAGCAACCACTTCCGCTTTGATTTCACAACAACGTGCAATAGCGTAAGTTAGCGCCTCTTCGTCAAGTGCATACAATCGTTCTAGATTCTCTTCTAGCCAATCGAAAAACGCAGCATCGTAAATGATGCCGTATTTGATCACTTCTGCAATACCCGCTGCAAACTCGCGTTCTGGCAGTGTCGATAGGCAGTTAGTATCGATGATAACGGCTTTAGGTTGGTAGAAGGCACCAATCATGTTTTTGCCCAGCGGATGGTTAACTGCGGTTTTACCACCAACTGATGAATCCACTTGAGACAATAATGTGGTTGGGATTTGAATGAAATCAACACCACGTTGGTAACACGCCGAAGCAAAACCTACCAAGTCGCCAATAACACCACCACCTAACGCAATAATCACCACATCACGAGCATAACTTCCCTCTAGCAGGAAGTTCATGACTTGATTAAATACGTCTAAGCTTTTGTATTGTTCGCCATCTGGCAATTCAAGCAGGGATGCATCACAACCGAGCTGTTTTAGTTGGCTAAGAATTTTATCCGCATACAGAGGCGCGACCGTAACATTACTGATCACAACCACTTTCTGGTTTGCGTTTTTGCTTGAAAGAATTTGAGAAAGGTACGCCGGGTCTTCAAATAACCCGGCGCCAATTGAGATTGGGTAGCTACGCTCTGCTAGATTGACCGTAATCCGTTCCATCGGTGTGCTCCAATTTGAAAAAGATAAATGCTTATCTCTCTTCTAGCATTTTTACGATCTGGTTGGCTACCACTTTTGCACTCTGATCGTCAGTACGAACTGTGTAATCCGCTACTTCTTCGTATAGAGGGTTACGTTCGCCTGCCAAACTTTCCAACACTTCACGAGGGTTTTCAGTTTGAAGTAGAGGACGCTTCTTGTCGCGGTTTGTACGCGCAAGTTGCTTTTCAATAGTTGTTTCTAGGTAAACAACAACACCACGTGCTGAAAGACGGTTACGGTTTTCTTTGCTCTTAACAGAACCACCGCCTGTTGCTAGCACGATGCCTTGCTCTTGAGTTAGGTCTTCAAGTACCGCTTCTTCGCGCTTACGGAAGCCTTCTTCGCCTTCTACATCAAAAACCCAAGCAATGTCTGCACCAGTGCGTTCTTCGATCACTGTATCAGAGTCTACGAACTCCATATGCAGTTGCTGTGCTAGATGTCTACCAATTGTACTTTTGCCGGCACCCATTGGGCCAACAAGGAAAATATTACGTTTCTCAGCCATATTTAGCGATAATTTACAACGTTAATTCAATAAGATCGCCACAAGAAACACACAGCCAAACTGCTGTTCTACAAGGCTTGTGGCACCAATTCCTCACAGATAATTCGTGATAAGACCCGAAATTATCCAAGCATGGTGCCACTAATGCAACTTTATTTTTGATCTAATCGATTTTTTACTCGCTGAGTCTTACTGAATCACCACTTTAGGCGTAACAAAAATCAGCAACTCACTTTTACCGACATTTTCGTAACTTCGACGGAAAAGTGCCCCTAACAGCGGTAAATCACCTAATAAAGGTACCTTATCGACGGAGTTTGTAATGCTGTGTTGGAAAATACCACCAAGCACAACCGTCTCACCATTATTCACCAATACTTGAGTGCCAATACGCTGAGTATCAATCGCAACTGCCTCACCGGTACCAGTTTTTACCACTTGACCCGGTCTATCTTGCGTAACACTCAAATCCAGCACCAAACGGTTATCAGGCGTGATCTGCGGTGTCACTTTTAAGCTCAGCACCGCTTTTTTGAACGTTACGGATGTCGCACCGCTGGAAGAGGATTCTAGGTAAGGAATTTCAGTACCTTGTTCAATATAAGCTGGCTTCTTATTGGTAGTAATTAAACGCGGACTAGAAATGATTTCTGCTTTTGACTCTTGTTGCAACGCAGACAACTCCAAATCCAACAAAGTATCAGACCCTAGTTTCGCAACTTGGAAAGCAATACTGGTTGCATTCGGGCTGGTTGCAGCAAGGTTAACGTTAAGGAAGTCATCAATACCAACACTGCCGCCACCGTCTTCACCATCGCCGTCGCCACCGCCGCCATCGTAGAGACCAATAGTTGCAAGGTTGTTCTCGATCGATCCACCAACCGTATGACTACCATTAATCGATGTGAAGCCCCAGCGAACGCCAAGTTCATCCATGTTACCTTCATTGATAGTCACGATACGTGCTTCAATCTGAACTTGTTTTACTGGAATATCTAATGATTCAATGATTTCACGAATTACTTGAATATTCTCCGGCAACTCACGGATCAATAATGAGTTAGTACGCTCATCAATCGTCATGCTGCCACGATCAGAAAGCATACTAATGTTACCTTCACCGTTAATCATCTCTGCAATATCCGATGCTTTCGCAAAATTCACTTTGATAATTTCAGACGAAAGCTCACCCATTTCTTGTTCAAGCTTTTGTTTTTCTAGTTGTTGCTTCTCGCGCAGATCGAGCTCATCCTTCGGAGCAACCAAAATAACGTTACCATCTACACGCTTATCCAAGCCTTTGACTTGAAGGATGATATCCAGCACTTGTTGCCAAGGTACACCGTCCAAACGCAAGGTCAGGTTCCCTTCAACTGAGTCTGAAACCACAAGGTTAAACTGGTTGTAATCAGCAATAAGCTGCAGCACATTTCGCACCGGAATATCTTGGAAGTTAATCGAAATCAACTTGCCTTCTTTTTCCAGAATACTTTTGTCTGGTGCTTTTTCGTTGGCTTTGAGCTTACCAACCTTCACCTCAAGGTAACGTCCTGTGAGGCGATAGTCATGGGTATAATCTTCATCAATGTAAGCGACCAAACGCGTCGTAGAGGTATCGCGGAAAACCTCAACACTCTCTACCACTGTAGAGAAGTCTTTTACATCAAGTAGATAAAGCTGATCGTCTTTAACTGACGTATTGAGCAAGTCGATACTTAAACCTTCTTGCACACGCTTGATATCAACAATAGCAGCTGGCGATGCAAGCTCTACGACGATAACCGCGTCTTTATCTTTATTAGTACGGAAGTCGATGCTCTTAAGCGAGTTAGACTTTACTTCTTCCGCTGCGACTAAAGGGGCTAAAAGTAGAAACAACCATAAAGAGAAGAGCCCTGTTAGCTTCCTTGGTGTCAGTGTTAATCCTTGTCTCATTTTCATCATTACTCAATATCAAAAATAAATGCAGCTATGCCTATCTCAAAGCCAACTTAACTTTGCGTTTTTGCCAACAGCCCAAACCGTCTGGCAAGGTTTCATTAATCAATAAATAGTTGTGGGATACATGGGTAACCTTGCCATTGTTGCGTCCGAGGTATTGACCTGGTTTTACTTTGTAAACAGTGCCATTCGGAGCCTGAACCAACCCAGAAACACTGCTGCCGATACCCATCACACCCTTCAAGCGCAGTTGCGCAAGAGGAAACCTTTCCAATTTGCCAGTTCGCTTTCTTGAAGGAGGTTGCCAGCAGTCTTTTCTTGCAACAGGTTGAGTCGCAATCGTTGCCTCTTTTGGTAATTCGAAAGGTGCACGCAATATTTCGGGTTCGTAATTAACGACAACATACTCTTCAACAGGCTGCAGTTTGGTGACATCACGGCGAGCTTGGTTCTCCACGTCACGAATAAATTCCGTCAGTGATTCATCATTGGCTTGGCAGGCAGTCAAAACGCCAGCAATACACACCATCAGCAAAGATTTACTTCTCATCTTTCTTCACCTCTGGTTTGAACTGGTAAGTGTTTGCTTTCACACGAAAGTGCAGAGTTTCACTCTCTTGGCTGACACGCTGCCAAGTCACGTCTTTAAAAGTGATGATGCGTGGCAACGTCGCAATCGCTTGGGAGAAACGACCGATATCATGAAAATCCCCTGTCAACTCAATGTCGAGCGGTAAACGATAAAGGAAGTGTTCTGATTGCTTATCACCCCAGTCGATTCGGGTGAACGTCAACTTATTATCAATTCCGAGTTCATTCACCGAAGCCAACATGGTTGCCAGCTCTTTCTGTGCAGGCAGTTGTTGCAGTAGCAATTCGTATCGAGTAGTAAGCTCATCAAGTTGCGATTGCAATTGAGGCAAAGCAGCGACTTTGTTCGCTTTGATCCGTAACGCAACTTTTAAGGTTTGTTCTTCTTGAATAAGGTTATTCAGCTGTTCTTGCTCTGGCTTTAAATAAAACCAATAACCAAGGCCTTGAATCAGCACAACTAACAACAAGATCACTACTATCTGAGGCACCAATGGCCACTCAGCGATCTCATCCATTTCTAGATCTTGCCAATTAACCATGTTGGTTACCTCCTTTCACCGAGGCGTCTTTGAACATGAAGGAAACTTTGAAAGTCTGAAACTCTTTCCCAAAACGCGCTTTACCATGAACGATAGAATGCATGTCGACATCTAGCAGCTTGGCTGAACGCTCCATGTTGTCGAGCATGGTGGCCAAGCGAGGTGTACTATCAGAGATACCCGAGATTTCAATTTCATAATCATTCATTTTGATCTTATCGACGTAGACTCCTTCAGGGATCACCGACGGCATCAGGTTCATGAACTCCGTGGTTTTATTACGCCCATTTTGCAAACCTTCAACGATCTTTAACCTCTCCAAGATCTTGCTGTGCTCTTGTTCAGCAATCTTCATCGCTTCGATTCGTTTATCAAGCTGGGAGATATAGTGCGCCAAATAATCAAGGCGCTGCTGTTGTTGATCCTGCTGATATTGATAGAACTTACCAATGCCCCATTGCACGCCCAACGCAACAATCACCCCCAAGACGATCAAACTGAGAAAGCGGCGGCGGTGTTCTTCACGTTGATTCTCACGCCATGCAAGGAGGTTAATGTGATACAGCATGTTTGCCTCCTAGCCATTGAATACCTCTAACCGCTAAGCCCGCAGCCGCAGTAAAATGCTGCCAATCTGCTGCACGGCGTTTGCGTTTCGATACTTTCATCTCGAATAGACCGAGCGGATTAAGCAACTCACACTCCAATGCCAACTGACTTGAAAGTTCTTCTGCTAACATTGGCGTAGCTGCACCTTCACCAGACAACCAAATGCCTTTGATGTCTTGACTTCCATTAATCGAGGTATAGAGCTGAATCTGGCGCTTTACACGATCAACGATTTGTCGATTAAACTGCTCGGTAGCAACCTGTGTGTCTTCAGCAAGAGGGTCTTGCTGAAATAGATCATTTGAAGTGCGCGTGCCGTAAGGAAATTCCTTGTGGAACAATTCACTCTGCTCTGTAAACATGGTGAAAGAGCTGCTCAATGCACTGATATCCAACAAGCAATACTTGCTCTTTTCAGGGAAGCGCTCGACAGCCAGTTTCCATATATGCCCTAAACTTTGTGAATGCACGTCCACCAGCACGGTTTTCAAGCCTGACTTTTGCAGAGCATCGACGCGAGTTTCAACGACATCTTTGCGAGTCGCGAATACTTGATAACTGTCTGTTCCACGCATCTGCTCATCGGCATCAAGCTTTACAAAATCAAGACTGAGCTCTTCAACAGGAAATGGGGATTGATGCGAGAAAGCTTGCACCACGGCAAACTCTTTCTCACTCTCCTCCAAGTTCTGCTCAATTTGCAGCTTCTTGCTGATCACGGCATTATCAGGAACAGAAATTGCAACCCGTCGAGCCCAAAATGGCAGCTCTTTTCTTATCTCTTTAAGGGTCTTTACAATTTCTTGATGATTTATGGTGTTATTTTCAGCGACAATACCTTCCTTAAGTATTATTTCTTTGTAACCCAATAAGGCGTAACTGTTGCCATTGGGTTTAAGTACCACGGCTTTGAGGCTGTTATGGCCAATATCTATGCCCGTAACTAATAGCTTATCCATCTCTACTCTCGCTCCGAAATTCCTGCGTGCTTATGTAGTTAGCGCACAGAGAATTTTCTTCGTGCAAAGGTTGTTATTAGCACCCAAATAGGAGTTAATACCTCTTATGTGCTAAATTTTTGACCTAAGAGTACAAGGGTTTGCCGTTACACAGCCTCAACCAATCAGGGATTCTCCGGTGAAGTTCATAAAGCGTTTATTATTTTTAACATTGATTTGCATAATTCTTGGAGTCACCACAATTTTTGGCTTCTATCAGTACGTGAAGCCTGAATTGCCAGATGTTGCAACCCTAAAAGATGTTGAATTACAAACACCTATGCAGGTTTTTAGTCAAGATGGGAAACTGATCGCACAGTTTGGCGAGAAGCGCCGAATTCCTGTTACCTACGACGAAATTCCGCAAGATTTGATTCACGCGCTGATTGCGACCGAAGATAGCCGCTTTTATGAGCACCCTGGTATCGATCCAATCGGTATTACTCGTGCTGCTGTTGTGGTGGCGTTATCTGGTTCTGCAAAACAAGGTGCGAGTACCATCACTCAACAGCTAGCGCGTAACTTCTTCTTATCTAATGAGAAGAAAATCATGCGTAAAGTGAAAGAGATCTTCATTGCGATTCACATTGAGCAGTTGTTGACAAAACAAGAGATCATGGAGCTATACGTTAACAAGATTTTCCTTGGCTACCGCTCTTACGGTTTTGGTGCAGCCGCTCAGGTTTATTTCGGTAAGAGTTTGAATGAACTGACTCTCAGCGAGATTGCTACGTTAGCAGGTATGCCAAAAGCGCCATCAACCATGAACCCACTTTACTCACTAGAGCGAGCGACAAAGCGTCGTAATGTGGTGTTGATGCGTATGCTGGATGAGAAATACATCACTCAAGCGCAATACGATGAAGCACGCGCAGAGCCAATTGTGGCACGCTACCATAGCGCTGAAATCGAACTGTCTGCCCCATACGTCGCAGAACTAGCACGTTCTTGGGCAGTAAAAGAATACGGTGCAGACAAAGCGTATACGTCTGGTTTGAACATTTACATGACGGTAGATTCAAAGCTTCAAGACGCAGCAAACAAAGCATCCATCAACAATATCCTTGCTTACGATGAACGTCACGGCTATCGCGGAGCAGAGAAAGTACTGTGGAAACAAGGCGAACCTGCTTGGGATACAGAGCAGATTGAGAAGCATCTGAAGAAGCAGCCAACATATGGTCAACTTTATCCAGCGGTTGTGACCAAAGTAGACGGTAAAACGGCACAAGTTTGGGTGAAAAACAACGACGAACAAACTCTCGCTTGGACAGGCATGAGCTGGGCTCGTAAGTTCCTGACTGATGAACGCCAAGGCGCAGCACCAAAATCAGCGCAAGAGATCCTAGAAGTCGGCCAGCAAGTTTGGGTTCGCGAAGTCAGCACAACTGACAAAGATGGCAACACCATCAACAATTGGAAGTTGAGCCAAGTGCCAAATGCAAACACCGCGTTTGTCGCAATGAACCCAGAAAATGGTGCGGTACTTTCTCTCGTTGGTGGTTTTAACTTCGTCCATAGCAAATTTAACCGTGCGACCATGTCGGTCCGTCAGGTAGGTTCAAGTATTAAGCCTTTCATCTACTCTGCTGCGATCAATAAAGGTCTAACGCTGGCATCATTAGTTAACGATGCTCCAATCAACAAATGGGATGCAGGTTCTGGTTCGGCATGGCGTCCGAAGAACTCACCACCGACATACATTGGTCCTACTCGTCTACGTATCGGTTTAGCACAATCGAAAAACGTAATGGCGGTGCGCACTTTGCGTGAAGTAGGCTTAGATGCGACTCGCGAATACCTGACTCGCTTTGGTTTTGATATCAATGAAGTGCCGCGTTCAGAGACTATTGCGCTTGGTGCGGGTAGCTTAACGCCGATGAAAGTAGCACAAGGTTACTCGGTCTTTGCCAACGGTGGTTACTATGTTGAACCATTCTACATTGACCACGTTGAAGACTCTTTCGGTGAAGTGCTATTTAAAGCCAATCCAAAAGTTATCTGTCAGCATGATTGCCCTCAAATGGAGCAAGAAGCGCCAGTTGAAGATAAGTTTGCCGCAGAGTTTGGCGAGCAAGATATCGCAATGGATGAGCCAACATCAGACAACGCATTAGAAGACAATACACCACAATATGCGAAGCAAGTTATCTCAGCACAAAACGCATTCTTAATGCGTGAGATGATGTACAGCAACATTTGGGGCGGCGGTAGCTGGCGTGATGGTACCGGTTGGAACGGTACAGGTTGGCGCGCTCAGAAACTCGAACGCCGCGATATTGGCGGTAAAACCGGTACAACCAACGATTCAAAAGATACATGGTATAACGGTTACGGCCCGGGCATTGTCGCTATTGCATGGGTTGGCTTTGACGATCACTCTCGCACTCTAGGTCGAACGACTGTGAACAGCAACCTTGGTAAAGGACAGATTTCTGGTGCGGAATCGGGGGCGAAGACAGCTGAGCCAGCTTGGATTGATTTCATGCGCGTCGCACTTGAAGGTACGCCTCAAAAAGCGAAAAACATCCCAGAAGATATCGTCCGTGTTCGTATTGATCGTGATAGCGGCCTTCTGACTCATAAAGTCGATGGTTCATCCATGTTCGAATATTTTGAGAAAGGAACTGAGCCAACTGAGTACGTCGGTAACAGTTTAGAAGACAGTATCTATTCAGGTGGTGGTAGCGGCTCAGAAGAGTTGTTCTAACAACCACTCATCAGATAAAACAAAAAAGGGAGCCATTGGGCTCCCTTTTCTTATATTAACTTGCGCTTAAGCGGCAATAGAGTCTTCCTGAGCCTCTAGTACCCCTTTAATCGTTGCAGCCAAGGTTTCGAAACGAGCACGCAGTGGAGAGCCCGGACGATAAACTAAAACAATGCTGCGCGAAGGTGTTGGATTAATCGCAGGGACATAACAGACACCATCCTTCTTCTTCTCATGCGGTACAGATAACTGTGGTAATAACGTGATACCTGCGCCCGCCGCAACCATATTACGTAATGTTTCTAGACTAGTGGCTTTAAAGCGCTCGTCATCTTTTGCTCCTGCAGCAAAGCAAAAACCAAGTGCTTGGTCGCGTAGGCAGTGACCATCTCCTAGCGCCAAAACGGTTCGACCATTAAGATCCAACATGTCTATATGGTCTAAACCAGCCCATTCGTGATCGCAAGGTACAGCAACACTCAACGGCTCGTTATAGACTTCAATCTCTTTAAACGGAGCTGTTTCATCAACTGACGCTAGTACAAGACAATCAAGCTTACCTTCTTCCAACTGACGTACCAATTGGTGGGTTTGAGCCTCATGTAAAAACAGTTCTAACTCAGGAAACTCTTCTTTCAGTCGAGGGACTATTTTTGGCAATAGGTAAGGACCAACGGTTGGAATAAAGCCAATGTGCATTGGACCGGTCATCGCACCGCTTTGACCGCTCGCCATATCTTTGAAAGTTTTCACTTCACTTAAGATGCGTTTTGCTTGCTCCACCAATTGCAAACCAGAATCAGTAAACAGCACTCGACGGCTGCTCCTTTCTAGTAAGGCTGTACCAAGTTCGTCTTCCAGTTTTCGAATCTGGCCACTTAAAGTTGGTTGGCTAACAAAACAGGCTTCTGCTGCTTTTCGAAAATGCTTGTGCTCCGCAAGCGCCACCAAGTACTCAAAATCTCGGATATTCATACGTACGATTCGCTTCTTGTTTGGCGATAGAAATAATCTATCAAAACCATAGCATTAAACGATTAGAGCTATCAAAGTTTTTTTTCAATAATGAGCTCAACAAAACGAAACTGAGCGACAAATAACGCTAAGCTCGAAAACGAATTATTTCATAAATTTAAAAAGGAAATCATCATGTTTGCATCAAAAGAAGGTCAAGCTGTACCACAAGTTACTTTTCCTGTTCGTAAAGGTGACGCATGGGTGAACGTAACCACGGATGAACTGTTTAAAGACAGAACGGTTATCGTATTCAGCTTGCCAGGTGCGTTTACTCCAACCTGTTCGTCAAGCCACCTACCTCGTTACAACGAGTTATTCTCAGTATTTAAAGAGCATGGTGTGGATGAGATTCTATGTGTATCAGTAAACGACACGTTTGTAATGAATGCATGGAAAGCTGACCAAGAAGCTGAAAACATCACTTTCATCCCAGATGGTAACGGTGAGTTCACAGATGGCATGGGTATGCTAGTAGACAAAAACGACATCGGCTTCGGCAAGCGTTCATGGCGTTACAGCATGCTAGTGAAAAACGGTGTGGTTGAGAAAATGTTTATTGAACCAAACGAACCAGGCGACCCGTTCAAAGTTTCTGATGCAGACACAATGATGAACTACGTAGCACCTGAGTACAAAACTCAAGAATCGATCACTGTGTTCACTAAACCAGGTTGCCCTTTCTGCATGAAAGCGAAACAAAATCTGATTGACCACGGTCTTCAATATGAAGAAGTGATTTTGGGTAAAGACGCAACAACAGTCAGTCTACGTGCAATTTCGGGTCGTACGACGGTTCCTCAAGTGTTCATCGGTGGTAAACACATCGGTGGTAGCGAAGAACTAGAAGCTTACCTAGGTTAATAATTTGCCTAATGGGCTTGGGTTGGCAATTTAGCTGTCCAGAACTCAGCCCTCAGTCTCCCGGAGCATCCCTCGCCCGGGAGACTACCCCCTCAATCACTTCCTATGCTTAGTCTTGATCACTACTCTTCTTCGGACTATCAAGATTAATGAACTCAAATTCACTCTTCTAAACTTAGTCACCTCAACTCAGTTTGGACAAAACGAGAATCCATTATGAAACAGTTAAATGTTGACGTAGCAATCATTGGTGGTGGTACAGCAGGTCTTGGTGCATACCGCGCAGCAAAAGCACACACAGACAGTGTTGTGATGATCGAAGGTGGTCCTTACGGCACAACATGTGCTCGTGTAGGTTGTATGCCCTCAAAACTTTTGATCGCTGCAGCAGAAAGCGTACATCAAATCGAGAAAGCACCAGGTTTCGGCGTGCACCCACAAGGCGAGATTTACATTAACGGTAGTGAAGTAATGGATCGAGTAAAGCGTGAACGTGACCGCTTTGTTGGCTTTGTGTTGGAAGGCGTCGATGAGATCCCTGCTGAAGATAAAGTTTCAGGCTATGCCAAGTTTATTGATGACAATACGCTAGTCGTTAATGACCACACTCAGATCACTGCAAAACGCATTGTGATCGCAACAGGCTCACGTCCAGCATACCCAGCGGTATGGAATGAGCTCGGCGATCGCCTAGTCATTAACGATGATGTATTCGATTGGGATGACTTGCCAGAATCCGTTGCAGTATTTGGTCCAGGTGTCATTGGTCTTGAATTGGGTCAAGCGCTGCATCGTTTAGGAGTGAATGTGAAGCTATTTGGTCTTGGAGGTCAAGTAGGACCATTGACGGACCCTGAAGTGATGGCGTACGCCGATAAAGCATTCAAAGAAGAGTTTTACCTTGATGCCGATGTAAAAATCGAAAGCATGAAACGTATTGCTTCGCCAAAAAATAACGGTGAAGATAAGGTCGAAATTCAGTTCATCAACCACGATGGTGAACTAGAAACCTTTATTGTCGATTACGTATTGGCAGCAACAGGTCGTCGCCCGAATGTGGATAAGCTCGCGATTGAAAACACCAGTGTTGCATTAGATGAGCGCGGCGTACCAACGGCGGATCACTATACATTGCAAACTTCGGTAGAGAGCATCTTCATCGCAGGTGATGCAAGTAACCAAATTCCACTGCTTCATGAAGCGGCAGACCAAGGTCGTATTGCCGGTGATAACGCTGGCCGCTTTCCTGATATTCGTGCAGGTTTGCGCCGCTCGCCTATTTCTGCTGTATTCTCTGATCCACAAATTGCCATGGTTGGTGAAACCTTTAAGCAATTGGAAGCACGTTTAGGTACCTGCGGCTGTTTCGCAACCGGAGAGGTCTCGTTTGAAAGCCAAGGTCGCTCACGAGTGATGCTACGCAATAAAGGCATATTGCATGTGTACGGAGAACAAGGCACCGGACGCTTCTTGGGCGCAGAAATGATGGGACCAAACGCCGAGCACTTAGCCCACCTGCTCGCTTGGGCACATCAAAATAAAATGACAGTTTCAGCAATGTTGGATATGCCGTTTTACCACCCAGTAATTGAAGAAGGCGTTCGCACCGCACTGCGAGATTTGAATGCAAAACTTCACTTAGGTCCAGAGACAATCAAGCACTGCCTAGACTGTGGTCCTGGTTGCTAATCCTGCCCTCATTTTCCTTAACATCGATAAACAAAAAGCCTCGTCATAGACGAGGCTTTCTTCTTTCAGCTTTATCAATTCAAGAATCAATAGAGCTGTGGTTATGCAGTCATCATTGCATAGCGACTCACCAACACAATGGCTGTTAATCCAATCGTGAAAAAGCTACCCGCTAAACCAAGTGCTACTTTAAGTTCTGTCGACATTATTATTTTTCCTATTGTCAGGCTGACAGCGCACCATACATCAATTACGTGCTACACAATTTTGACCAAGCTAATTTTTCATTTTTGGTTTGATAAGCGAGACTAAGAAACCAAGCAAAAACACTACCAAGCAGGAGTTGAGGTTATAATCAGAAGCAAATAGATAGTTTGGGTAGAACAATGACTTGTCGAAGTTGCCAAGAGCATTGGTTTTGGAAAAAAATCGGGCGTTGCCAGCGATGCATGGATCAACTTACCGTGCTCTCTGTCTTATGTTGGATCGTATGGTGGTTTGCATTTAAAGATGATCCACAAAGCATCGAGTCGATCGCACTGATCTTTGCGGGCTTTGCGTTTAATGGTCTGCTGTTTTTACACCTCTGGATGCGCTTCGTTATTCTGCCGTGGCAGCGCCGCCATAGAAAACAAAATAAAGATGATCATCATCCAGATGACAGATAGAAAAAAGCCCCAAAACCAATACCGGTCTTGGGGCTCTCTTAGATTCTTCTAAGAAAAAGCAGTGGTACTTTAATAGACCGGGCTTCCTCTCAAAGGTTCCAAATTTTTTTCTGATTTTTTTAGTATTTTCTTAAATACTAATAGAATCATTAACCTAGGCTACGTTACTTTTCTGGATCAATTGTTCGAACAAGTTGATCTCCAGTGCAACTTCATCACATGCATGCTGACGTGGGCACTGATCGCAATCTTTCAGTACTTTCTCTGGCAGCAATGACTTCGACGTTGGCAAGAAGCTTTGCTTCATAAAGAACTCTGGCGTACGTGTCAGCACAAAGACTTTCTTAATAGCCATCTGGCGCGCCTTCTCAACCAGATAGTTCACAATCGCACTGCCCTGCCCTTGACCTTGCCAACCCGCTTCAATACCTAAAGAGCGAATCTCTGCTAAGCCTGAGTCATAGACATACAAAGACGCACAACCAGTGACTTCTCCGTGGTGCTCGGCAACCGCGAAAGAACCAATGTCACGTACCAACTCATTACGTGAGCGTGGTAGATTCTCACCCATATTTGCCCAGTACGCCACCATGCCTTCCAGTGTCTCAATATCCGTCAGACGTGCTGGACGTACTTTGACTGCTGAAGTGTCACGTTGAGATAGACGCTTGTCTGCTTGGTCGACAGCATAAGCCACTTGCTGCGGCGACACGCCACCAAGCGCACAACGTTTCTCAAGGCATGAATCGATGGTCAAGATGTCATACACATCCGCCTCAATCACTTCAGAGAAAGATTTCAATTCTTCAATCGACAACTCTTCTAACGCACAGCCTTTGGCAATTGCACCAACCACAGCAACACCGACGATATGGTGCGCTTCACGGAATGGGATGCCTTTCGCCACTAGGTAATCCGCCAGCTCAGTTGAGTTTGCGTAACCTTGCTTCGCCGCTTCTAACGTACGCTCGCCATTAACTTTAATGCCATCGAAACACAATGCTGCCATTTCCATACAGTCATTCCATGTATCAAGCGCATCGAACAGACCTTCTTTGTCTTCTTGCATGTCTTTGTTGTAAGCCAGTGGCAGCGCTTTCACCGTCATCATCATGCCAGCAAGCGCGCCGTATACACGACCTGTCTTACCACGAATAAGCTCTAATGCATCTGGGTTTTTCTTTTGCGGCATCAACGAAGAACCTGAAGTCACGGTATCGGCTAGTTCAATAAAGTTGGACTCACCCGAGTTGTAGAAGATCATGTCTTCTGCCAAGCGAGATAGGTGCAACATTGAAATAGATGCCACAGACATCAGTTCCATCACATGGTCACGGTCAGAAACCGAGTCTAGCGAGTTACGTGTCGCACGGTGGAAACCAAGGTTGTGAGCCAGCTCTTCACGGTCGATAGGGTAAGCGGTCCCCGCAAGCGCACCCGAGCCGAGTGGACACGTATCCAAACGCTTTAGCGCATCGTTCAGACGTGAGTAATCACGCTCAAACATTTCAACATAAGCCAAGCACCAGTGAGCAAACGTCACAGGCTGAGCACGTTGTAAGTGCGTATAACCAGGAAGAACAGTACCTTGATGCTGCTTAGCAACGCCAACCATTTGAGTCTGTAGGCGATCAAGTGCAATCAACAGTTGTTGACCTTGCTGGCGACACCAAAGCTTGAGATCGGTTGCTACTTGGTCGTTACGAGAACGTCCCGTGTGTAGCTTTTTACCTAGGTCACCAACTTTGTTGATCAGTTGCTGCTCGACCCAAGAGTGGATATCTTCAGCGTCTGAACGTAAGATTTGATGTGGGTCTTCCATCACTTCAAGCTTGAGTTCATTTAGTGCTAGCTCAAGCTTTTGTTGTTCATCTGCAGATAACACGTCAACAGACAACAATGCTTTAGACCACGCAATTGAGCCTACGATGTCTTGCTCGGCCAATCGGTAATCGAAACGCAACGAATCGTTGAAGTCTTTAAATCTGGTATCTGCCGCTTGGGTAAATCTTCCGCCCCATAATGCCATTGCGTCTCTCCTGATGACTATTGCTTACGCTAACGTGTTATTCATTAAGTGTTGACCAAATCGGTGGTCATTTGCTCACTTTTTCTTATGCCTCAACGTTACGATAATCGTAGATAAAAATAAAGTAGAAATTCAATATTTTTACATATTTATTCATGGCTATTTTATCTTTATGCCAATAAGGTCAGCAAAAACCAAAAAGACCTGCCAATAGTGGCAGGTCTCTTATCTTATAAGGCGTTAAATTGGCTTATTTTTTCTGGCTGTTCAGCGCACGGATACGGCTTGATAGTGAGTAAAGACGGATAAAGCCTTCAGCATGGCTTTGGTCATAAACTTCATCTTCACCAAAAGTAGCAAACTCTTCAGAGTATAAGCTGTTATCCGAACGTTTTTGCGTTACCGTTGCGTGACCTTTGTAAAGCTTCACAACCACTTCGCCATTCACGTCTTGCGCGAGCTCTTCAGAAGCCGCAAGAATAGACTTGCACAGCGGCGTGAACCAACGACCATCATAAACAAGGTGTGATGCTTTCAGACCAAGCTCCTCGCGGAATTCAAATGACGCTTTATCCAGCACCAGTTGCTCTACCGCACGCAGTGCTTCCATCATGATGGTGCCCCCCGGAGTTTCGTAACAACCACGAGACTTCATTCCCACTAGACGGTTTTCGACAATATCGATACGACCAACACCGTGCTTCGCACCTTTTTCGTTTAGGTAAACCAACGCGTTATATGGTGTCATCGCTTCACCGTCTACCTCAACAACTTCACCTTTCGCTACTTTCAGCGTCACAGTTTCTGCTTCATTCGGTGCTTGCTCTGGGTCTACAGTCCAAGCCCAGCAATCTTCATTTGGCGCGTTCCATGTATCTTCTAGAACGCCACCTTCAGTAGAAATGTGCCATGCGTTCGCATCACGCGAGTAAATCTTAGTAAGAGATGCTGAACAAGGAATGTTACGCTCTGCTAGGTAATCTAAGCACTCTTCACGGCTCACTAGATCCCATTCACGCCAAGGCGCAATAACATGCAGATCTGGTGCTAACGCTGCAAATGCACCTTCAAAACGTACTTGGTCATTACCTTTACCTGTACAACCATGGCACAGAGCGTCTGCGCCCACTTTACGTGCAACTTCAACCTGCGCTTTGGCAATGATTGGACGCGCCATTGATGTACCTAGTAAGTATTTACCTTCGTAGTAAGCACCGGTTTTTAGCGTAGGGTAAATGTAATCCGCTACCATTTCTTCTTTCAGATCAGCGATGTAACATTCAGAAGCACCAGAAGCTTTTGCTTTCGCTTCAATACCTTCTAGCTCCTCTGCACCTTGACCAACATCGGCAACGAAAGCTACTACTTCACAGTCGTAGTTCTCTTTTAGCCACGGGATGATTACTGAAGTATCTAGACCGCCTGAGTATGCGACTACCACTTTATTTACGTTCACTTTGCTCATGTTTTTTCTCCAAACTTAACTGGCGCTGCTCTCGGCGGTCAGTGCCAACCACTTCCTAATGTTCAATTCTTTAACTGGTTTGCTTCTGCTCTATTGCGGCAGAAACTGCGTTCCGATACTTTCACCCGCGAATAGCTGGGTCAGTTTCTCTGGGTAACGCCATGTCGCAACTTCGATAGGACGACCAAGATCATTGGCAGCCTCCAAAGCGGCTTTAACTTTGACGATCATACCGTCGGTGATCACTTGCCCTTTGATCAATGCATCGGCTTCTTGCTCGGATAGCGTTTTGATCAGGTGACCTTTGCCATCGAGTACACCGCTAACATCAGACAGAAGTACTAACTCCGCATCTAACGCACCGGCAACTGCAACAGCGGCTTGGTCAGCATTCACATTCATCATCTGACCTTTTTCAGTCAGACCAATTGAGCTGATGATCGGCAATGCGTCTGCGTTTAGCACCGCTTGTAATAGGGTTGAATCACCCGGTGATGCTTTACCTACTGCGCCTAGCTCTGGGGCCAGCTCTTCAACATGACATAGCCCACCATCAGCGAGACTAAGACCTACAGCGTTTAGACCATCCGCAATCGCTTGACCTTGAAGCAATTTGTTTGCTGTACCCGCAAGCGCACCTGCAATCACAGGAATTTGCTCATAAGGCGTTACGCGAAGACCGTTTTTCTTTACGGTTTCAAGCTGAAGCTTTGCCATCAATTCATCAACTAGGTAGCCACCGCCATGAACGATGGCGATTTGTCGCTGTGCCGACTTTTGGTAAGCCGCAATGGCACCAAACAGTTGGCTTAAGGTTTGAGTGCAAGATAGGGCTGCACCACCGAGCTTAATGACTAAAGGAGCTTGATTGGTTTGCGTCATCGCATTTCCCTCTTTCAACGACTACAGCAACGCTGTCAGTTCTGGGTAACCGTAATGAATATTGAGACATTGCATCGCTTGACTCGATGCACCTTTAAGTAGGTTGTCGATCGCCGAAATCACAATGATGTGTTCGCCTTGTACCTTCCAGCCGATATCACAAAAAGGCGTATTTTCGACATCCTGAATACGTGGAATACCGTCACCTTTAAGGCGAACCGCTGGCTTGCCTTGGTAAGCTTGTTCAAACGCTTGTACCACTTGTGCTTCCGTCACACCTTGTGCCAATTTCATCGTGATAGTGGCAAGAATGCCGCGTTTGAAGTTGCCTAGGTGTGGAGTAAAAATCACATCGCAACCTAAATGCTGAGCAATCTCTGGTTGATGACGATGGTTAAAGACACCGTAAGGTTGCAAGCTCACTTCGCAGAAGCTGTTAACCATGGAAGCTTTACGCCCTGCACCTGATACACCACTGGTTGCGTTAATCACAGGCCATTGGTTGGTATCCAGTAATGCGTGTTCTAATAAAGGTTTGATTGCAAGCTGTGCAGCGGTTGGGTAGCAACCAGCCACTGCAATCAAAGGAGTGGTTTTTATTGATTCTTGGTTCCACTCTGCTAAGCCGTATGCTGCTTTATCTAGCCAGTTGTTATATTGATGTTCGAAGCCATAAAAGGTGTCGTAGAAGCCTTCGCTTTTCACACGAAATGCACCAGATAAATCGAATACCTGACATCCCGCCTCTAAGAAGATAGGAGCTAAGTCATGGCTCACTTCATGTGCCGTTGCCAGAAAGACCACATCAGACACTTGAGCAACTTGCTCAGGGTCAGTCAGTGGTGAAACTGGCATATCAATCACACCCGCTAGCTTGCCGTGCAATTGAGCAATATTCTTTCCTGCATCTACGCTATTGGCGGAAACGTATAAACCTGATAGCGTGAGTTCAGGGTGTTTGTTGACCATTAAAGCCAACTCTGCGCCGGTGTAGCCGCTGGCTCCGATAATCGTGGTTTTTAGCATTACATGACATCCATATACTTAAGGCTCAAAATGACTATTCATATTTAATTTTTGCTTTATTTTGATTTTTTATTCATTAAATATGATTTAATATGTGTTTTACATTTTTGTGCTCTGTCTGTCAATAGGAGAATTGAAGAATCCATGCAATTACCAAGTTTTCTAGAGGTCTATGAAGGACTGATCAGGACCTCTTCGATCAGCTCAACCGATCCAAGTTGGGATCAAGGCAATGCCAAAGTGATCGAGAAGCTAGCTTCTTGGTTTAAAGATCTTGGCTTCAGTGTTGAAGTGATCGAAGTGGAGCCAGGCAAACACAATATGATTGCACGTATGGGGGAAGGTGAAGGCGGTCTACTTCTCGCAGGTCACAGCGACACAGTGCCATTTGATGAAGGACGTTGGAGTTTTGACCCACATAAGCTGACCGAGAAAGACAACCGCTTTTACGGTTTGGGTACTGCTGATATGAAAGGCTTCTTTGCCTTTATTTATGAAGCGGTAAAGAAAATCGACTGGAGTAAGCAAACCAAGCCGCTTTATGTATTGGCGACCTGTGATGAAGAAACCACCATGCTAGGTGCCCGTCATTTCACTGAGAATGCGCCTTTTAAGCCGGATTACTGCATCATTGGCGAACCCACCAGCCTCGTACCAATTCGAGGTCATAAAGGGCATGTGGCAAATGCCATTCGCGTAACAGGCAAGTCCGGTCATTCGTCTGATCCTGCGCTCGGCGTCAACGCAATTGAAATAATGCATGAAGTCATGTTTGCCATGATGCAACTGCGCGACAAATTGGTTAAAGAGTATCACCATCCGGGTTTTGCTATTCCAAGCCCTACCCTAAACCTTGGTCATATCCATGGTGGTGACAGCGCAAACCGTATTTGCGGTTGCTGTGAACTGCATTATGACGTTCGTCCTCTTCCTGGTATTAGCCTTGATGGTTTAGAGAACATGCTGCGCGGAGCATTGAAAGAAGTCGAGGCGAAATGGCCAGGGCGATTAGAAATTATTCCCTTGCACGAGCCAATTCCGGGTTACGAATGTCAACACGATCACCCATTTATTGGTGGTGTTGAAGAGATCTGTCAAACCAGCTCAGAAACCGTCAACTACTGTACTGAAGCGCCATTTCTGCAGCAACTGTGTCCAACCTTAGTTCTAGGTCCCGGTTCAATTGATCAAGCTCATCAACCAGATGAGTTCCTCTCTTTCGACTTTATCGACCCAACCATCGACGTGTTATCACGTGCGATGGTGAAATATTGTTGTTAGTCGCATTCTGTACTTTCCTCACAATGCAGCTCGATTGAGCTGCATTTTGTTATCTTCGCCACTATTCTTCTAGCACGCTATATCCTTCTTTAAGCGGCAATTTTGTAATTAATTTTCACTTCGAGTGGCATAAGCTGACCTAATTTTGCTCTAAATCAGGTCAGCAGCGGAATAATTGCAAACTTACTCTGCTTTATTTGACTAGAACTGGTTATTTTCGCTAGATTGGAGTCTTAACAAGGACAATGGATGTAGTTTTTTTACGAGGCAGGATGACAATGAACGAGAAATACGCCGCACTTAAAAGCAATGTGCGCATGTTGGGCCACCTTCTGGGTAACACGATTCGTGATGCTCATGGCGAAGAAATCTTCGAGAAAGTGGAAACCATTCGTAAATTATCCAAATCGGCTCAAGCTGGAAATAACGCTGACAGAGAAAGCTTAATAGAAGAAATTAAAAGCTTACCAGATGAGCAATTGACGCCAGTGACCCGCGCGTTCAACCAATTTCTAAACCTGACCAATATTGCTGAGCAATACCACACCATTTCACGCCATTGTGAAGAGCATATCTGCGAACCTGACGCAATTAATTCGCTGTTCTCAAAACTAGTGCAAAATGATGTGAGTAAGCTAGACACGGCACAAGCGGTTCGCGATCTGAACATTGAGTTAGTTCTGACTGCGCACCCAACCGAAATCACTCGTCGCACTATGATCAACAAGCTTGTAAAGATCAACGAGTGTCTATCTAAGCTAGAGCTGAGCGACCTCTCTTTCAAAGAGCGTAAGAAAACTGAACGCCGTCTTGAGCAGCTTATCGTTCAAAGCTGGCACTCTGACGTTATTCGTCAACAGCGCCCGACACCGCTTGATGAAGCCAAATGGGGCTTTGCTGTAGTAGAAAACTCACTATGGGAAGCCGTACCTGACTTCTTACGTGAAATGAACGACCGTCTAAAATCATACCTTGGCGAAGGTCTACCGATTGATGCTCGCCCTGTGCACTTCTCATCTTGGATGGGTGGTGACCGCGACGGTAACCCATTTGTAACTCACAGCGTAACTCGTGAAGTACTGCTTCTGTCTCGCTGGAAAGCGGCAGACCTATACCTCAACGACATCAACGAACTGATCAGCGAACTGTCAATGACAGTGTGTAACGACAAAGTTCGAGAGCTTGCGGGTGAAGATCAACACGAACCATACCGTGCGATCCTTAAACAGCTACGTTCGCTACTGAACGAAACAAAAGACATTCTCGACGCAAAAGTTCACGGTCAGAAACTGGCAGTCAAAGCGCCGCTACAAAAAGTAGAGCAGCTTTGGGAACCACTTTACGCGTGTTACCAATCACTAAACGAATGTGGCATGGGCGTGATTGCTAACGGCTCACTGCTGGATACTCTACGCCGTGTTAAAGCATTCGGTATCCACCTAGTTCGTCTCGATATCCGTCAAGAAAGTACGCGTCATGCCGACGTTCTATCTGAACTGACTCGTTACCTAGGTATTGGAGACTACGAACAGTGGAGCGAGCAAGATAAGGTAGCTTTCCTAACTAACGAACTCGCATCTAAGCGCCCTCTTCTGCCTCGTGACTGGGAACCATCGGAACCAGTTAAAGAGGTTTTGGATACCTGTAAGATTGTTGCAGCACAACCTCGCGAAGCATTCGGTGCTTACGTTATCTCAATGGCGCGTACCGCTTCTGACGTACTTGCCGTACACCTACTACTTCAAGAAGCAGGTTGCCCTTACCGCATTGACGTGTGTCCTCTGTTCGAAACCCTAGACGATTTGAACAACGCGGAAGCGGTAATCAAACAGCTAATGGGTATCGACCTATACCGCGGCTTTATCCAAAACCACCAAATGGTGATGATCGGCTACTCTGACTCTGCAAAAGACGCAGGCGTAATGTCAGCAGGTTGGGCGCAATACCATGCGATGGACTCACTGGTTAAGGTTGCAGAAGAAGAAGGTGTAGAACTCACACTATTCCACGGTCGTGGCGGTACAATTGGTCGTGGTGGTGCGCCAGCACATGCTGCACTACTATCTCAGCCACCTAAGAGTCTGAAAGGCGGCCTGCGCGTAACAGAGCAAGGTGAGATGATCCGCTTTAAGTTGGGTCTACCTGATGTTGCAGTTAATAGCTTCAACCTGTACGCGAGTGCAATCCTTGAAGCAAACCTACTGCCGCCACCAGAGCCTAAGCAAGAGTGGCGTGACCTAATGGACGTCTTGTCAGAAGTAAGCTGCGAAGCATACCGTAGTGTCGTTCGTGGCGAGCCAGATTTCGTGCCTTACTTCCGCCAAGCAACACCGGAGCTTGAGCTAGGTAAACTGCCACTTGGTTCACGACCAGCGAAACGTAATCCAAACGGTGGCGTAGAAAGCTTGCGTGCGATTCCATGGATCTTCTCTTGGAGCCAAAACCGCTTGGTTCTGCCAGCATGGTTAGGCGCAGGTGAGGCTATTCAGTACTCTGTAGACAAAGGTCATCAGGCGCTACTGGAAGAGATGTGTCGTGAATGGCCGTTCTTCTCTACTCGTCTAGGCATGCTTGAGATGGTGTACACCAAGTGCAACATGGAAATCTCTCGCTACTATGATCAACGCCTAGTGGAGAATCAACTTCTACCATTAGGTGATCGACTACGTGAGCAACTCCAGCGTGATATCAAGTCGGTACTAAACGTAGAGAACAACGAGAACCTAATGCAAAGCGACCCTTGGGGTCTAGAATCTATTCGCCTACGTAACATCTACGTTGAGCCATTGAACATGCTTCAAGCCGAGTTGCTATACCGAACTCGTCAAACTGAAGAAGCTTCTGCCAATTTAGAAGAAGCATTGATGGTGACGATTGCAGGTATTGCGGCAGGCATGCGTAATACAGGTTAATCTGATTACATAAAGTTGACTAAAAGGCTGAGCGAAATCTCAGCCTTTATTATTATTTACTAATCACTTCCACTATTCGAACAATACCAGCCTAGATTATTAATCCAAATAGAAAACAAAAAGTCTCTACACAACAAGATATTTCACTACCAAAAAACACTATTGAGTATTTTATTAGTTTTTTTGGGTAATTTTGTCCTACTATTCCACTTCATGCTTATTATTTATATACTACTTGCCTGCTGGAAGCTCACAAGTCCAATCAAATAGGCTCCAGCTCGGTGGAAACACCATCACTCTAGGTGATAAACGGCTTTAAGGTGACAGGACCAACATTGTTGGTGCTATCTACACATAAAAAACTCAAGCGTCATTAAGAACGCAAATGAAAGTGTAGCTAGCTTGTTTACAAGTTTATTGACCATTTGGATTGAAGACATGTCATTACCACACGTAATTCTAACTGTACTTAGCACTCGCGACGCTACCGGTTACGACATCACTAAAGAATTCTCAGCTAGCATCGGTTACTTCTGGAAAGCAAGCCATCAACAAGTTTATCGTGAACTTAACAAGATGGCTGAGAAAGAGCTGGTTACTTGCGTACTAGAACCTCAAGAAGGCAAGCCAGATCGTAAGGTTTACTCAATCACTGACGCAGGTCGTAGCGCATTGGGCGAGTGGTTCGATCAACCAACTGCACACCCAACTGTACGTGACGAATTCTCTGCTAAGCTAATGGCTTGTGCCGTGCAGCCAGCAGCACCGTACCGTGACCAGCTTTCTGAACTTGTAGAAGAGTCTCGTAAGCTCGTTTCTCACTACAAAGAAATCGAAGCAGCGTACTACGCAACGCCATCAACACTAGACAAGCAAGCACGTCTTGAGCGTCTAACACTTCGTCGTAACCTAATGCTACGTGAAGCTTGGATTAACTGGGCAGAAGAAGTACTAACAGAACTTGAAGTGATCGGCTAATTCGTCACTTTAAATGAAACGAAAAAGGCTTGCCGATGGGCAAGCCTTTTGTTTATCTGGGGAAGGGGCATTAAGCCCCTACTGCAACTTGTGGACGCACACCTAGAGTGTGGCAAAGTGCATAAGTCATCTCTGCACGGTTCAATGTGTAGAAGTGAAAATCTTTCACACCTTCACGGCTTAATACACGAACCATATCAATTGCTTGGCTTGCACCAACCAGCTGACGCGTCACGGGATCATCATCCAAACCTTCAAACTGCTTGCTCATCCAACCTGGTACTTTCACATTATTCTGCGCCGCAAAGCGAGATGCTTGTTTGAAGTTCGATACTGGCAAGATACCCGGCACAATTTCGACATCAATACCAGCCGCTACACAACGGTCACGGAAGCGCAGGTAAGACTCCACATCAAAGAAGAACTGAGTAATCGCGCGGTTTGCACCTGCGTCAACTTTACGCTTTAGATTCAGCAGATCCGATTGAGCACTTTTCGCTTCAGGGTGAACTTCTGGGAATGCCGCTACTGAGATATCGAAATCGTGACGCGCTTTAAGCAGTTCTACCAAATCCGATGCGTACATATCTGGCGCACCACCACCCGGTGGAATATCACCACGTAGCGCTACGATGTTTTTGATACCGTTATTCCAGTAATCGTCAGCAATGTCGATCAATTCATCACGAGTTGCGTCGATACACGTTAGGTGAGGTGCAGCCACAAGACCTGTTGCCGCTTTGATTTCTTTAATGATCGAATGGGTTCTGTCACGCTCGCCTGAGTTTGCGCCGTATGTGACAGAAACGAATTTTGGTTGAAGAGTTTTAAGACGATGCACTGAGTTCCACAGTGTTTCTTCCATCTTCTCACTGCTTGGTGGAAAAAACTCAAATGAGACGTTGATGTTGTCTGATAGTTCAGCGATATTCTGGTTTAAGGCATCGATGTGCCCTGCATGCGTGTATCCCATCTTACTCTCCCTGTGGCAACTCCACCACGAAATCAAAATTCCTCAAATCGACGTTTAGACGTCTATATGTCTACAGAATGTATTGAATGCGATTTAATGTCAACCTTGTGATTATGAATTTTTCTCAAGTTCATAATGAGGATAGTTCAAGTTCCTTTATGACCAATCCCTAGCCGAACTTCCCAATTCAGTATGGCATTATCTAAATAATAAAAAACCCCGGAGATAGTCCGAGGTTTTGTTGTCGTTCGCAAAAATTGTTTCGGTGAAATTTAAAACAAACCAGCTAGGCGATTAAGGTCAGATTGAATCGCACCAGCCGTGACTTCACGACCAGCACCTGGACCTCGAATAACCAATGGATTGTCTTTGTACCACTTACTCTCAATAGCAAAGATATTGTCACACGGTAGTAAGTTTGCCAGTGCATGTTCACGTGATAATGCTTCAACACCCACCGTTGCTTTGCCATTACGCTCTAAACGCGCGACATAACGCAACACTTGGTCATTTTTCTGAGCCTTGGTTAGACGCTCTTGTAGAATCTCACTTAGAATATCACCTTGGTCAAAGAATGCGTCTAGGCTCAGTTCTCGCAACTCTTCTGGTACAAGTGATTCCACTTTCACACTCTCTGGTTCAATACTCAAACCAGATTCACGAGCCAAGATAACCAACTTACGCATCACGTCAGAGCCATCTAAATCAGAGCGAGGGTCAGGCTCTGTCAAACCTTGTTGCCATGCCAAATCGACCAGTTCAGCAAACGGCACTGAGCCATCAAACTGCTGGAATAACCAAGATAGCGTACCGGAGAAAATACCCGATAGTGCGACGACATCATCACCGCTTTCACGCAAGTCTCGAACAGTATGGTTGATCGGTAACCCTGCACCAACCGTAGCGTTATAAAGCCAATGACGACCAATTTTAGCAAAGGCGTCTTGTACTTGGTGGTAATATTGACTGTCCGCCGAGCCTGCCACTTTGTTCGCTGAAATCAAGTGAATACCTTGCTGCGCAATTTCCACATAACGTGTCGCCAACTCTTTACTCGCCGTGACATCAAGTACGACTGCTTCATCGAAGTTTTGTATCGCGCCGAGCTTCGTCAACCAGTTGCCATCATTCTCGATGCTTTCATCATCAAAGCGCTGAGCAACTGTTGCTGCATCAATCCCGTTTTCATCAAACCAATACGTTTGACTATCAACAACCGCTACTAAATCAAAGCTCATACCATGGCGTTTTTCGAGCTCTTCTTTTTGCTCAGCAAACAGCGATAACCAACTTGAGCCAATGTTACCTTTACCACACAACGCAACCGCTACACGCTTTTGCGCTTGAAACAACTGACTATGAATGCGTTGTACCAACTCTTCGACTTCTGCACGGCGTAGTACTGCTACCAAGCTCAAACCTGATTCCGTCTCTGAAATAAACTCAACAGGCGCATGCTTAAGTTGTTGATAGAAGCCAAAACAGTGATTTGCATTTTTCGTCACTCCGGCACCAACAGCCGCTAAAAGTGAGTAACCCTCTTTAAGCTTGATTTCTGCTTCAACGGCTAACTCTTGTAGATAAGTTAATGCACCGCCAGCAATCTCTGCGGTATACGCCAAACGCAAAGTTTGCTGATCTTGTTGTGCTTCAAATGCTAATGGTTCCAATTGAGCACGCTTTAAAGCTTGCAGAACTTCTTTCTGCGCTCGCTCAAAATCATGACCATGGATAAAAGACAGTTGAACCAACAACACTTCATCAAGAGACGT
The DNA here is from genome assembly GCF_027587135.1 of Vibrio sp. MM46. Classification (NCBI taxonomy): domain Bacteria; kingdom Pseudomonadati; phylum Pseudomonadota; class Gammaproteobacteria; order Vibrionales; family Vibrionaceae; genus Vibrio; species Vibrio sp. MM46. Next base: position 5,434 of record NZ_JAPPTO010000034.1, on the reverse strand, counting down.
AATGATTTTAGCACCGCGACCTGAAGCCAATACGCGCTCAATACGCGTTGAGCCTGATTCAGGTTGATAGCTGCATTTGAGGCTCAAATCCATCGTGCTTTGAGCAACTGGCTGTAGCGTGCGACTGTGCAACACTGGCGCAGCCAAACGCGCAAGTTCACTCGCCTCATCTAAACGCAGCAACGGCAACAAGCAAGCATCCGACACTAAACGTGGGTCTGCACTGTAAACGCCAGCAACATCACTCCAGATGGTCACTGTGTTTACCTCAGCCAATGCACCAATCACCGTTGCTGAATAGTCTGAGCCGTTACGCCCCAACAGTACTGTTTCACCCACTTCATTTTGCGCCATAAAGCCTGTAATGATGACACGCTTGTGGCTATGTTGAGTTAACGCCTCTTTGATGAGTGCATAAGAGCGAGCTCGGTCGACTTCTGGCTGCGTTCCAGCTTCTGCGCGTAAAAAGGCACGAGAATCTTGCGCTACCGCTGGAAGATCCTGTTGTGATAACAGTGCAGCCAGTAAGCGTGACGACCATACTTCACCATGCCCAAGCACTGCTGCTTTTTGCGCTTCTGTAAGTGGCGCAGTTAACTCAGCTAAGGTACTGAATTCATCTTGAAGAGAAGCAAGCACTTGCGTTTGCGCTTCTCCTTCTAATAAAGCTTCAACTAACTCCGTCTGGAACAGTCGCAAGTTTTGTAGCGCTTCGTGTGCGATGCGACCGTCTTTATCTAGCCCTTCTAAAAACTCGATCAAGCGGTTAGTGGTTTTCCCTGCAGCCGATACCACCACCAAATCATTTTCTGCTGAATACTCTTTAAGAATACCCACCACACGTTGGTAACATTCTGGGTTCGCTAAGCTGCTACCACCAAATTTATGCAGCTGACGTTGTACAGTCATGACCTTACATCTCCCAATTACTGTGTAGCTTTCGCAAATGCTTGCTCAAGATCAGCAATCAGATCTTGGGCATCTTCTAAGCCAACAGATAAGCGCAGTAACTGTTGAGAAACACCAGCTTCAGCCAGAGCTTCTTCACCCATCGCACGATGCGTCATTGACGCAGGGTGACAAATCAAGCTTTCTACACCACCTAGCGACTCAGCAAGAGAGAAGAGTTCAAGTTCTTTAACAAACACTTTTAGCTGCTCAAATGAGCCAGCAAACTCAAAGCTCAGCATAGAACCAAAACCCGATTGTTGCTTCTTCGCGATGTCATGGCCTGGATGCTCTGGCAAACTTGGATGATAAATCTTCGCTACCAAAGATTGCGTTTGCAAATACGCCAACACTTGCTGAGAGCTTTCTTCATGAACTCGCATTCGCGCACCCAGCGTACGAATTCCTCGAAGCGTCATGTAACTGTCGAATGGCGTACCCGTTGCACCAATGCAGTTACCCCACCATGCTAACTCTTCAGCATGCTCTTCGCTCTTAGTGATCACCACACCACCAATCACGTCAGAGTGACCATTAATGTATTTCGTTGTTGAGTGGATAACAAAATCCGCACCAAGCTCCAAAGGCTTTTGGTACACAGGTGTCAAAAAGGTATTGTCCACTGCAACCAAAGCGCCAACTTGTTTTGCCTTCTCACACACAGCCGCAATATCAACAACACGTACGAGTGGGTTTGACGGAGTTTCTAACAAGATAAGCTTTGGCTTTTTCGCAATCGCCGCATCCAACGCTTGCTGATCTGACTGGTCAACAAACTGCACTTTAAAGTCGCCTTTGTTGGCGCGAGTATTGAACAGACGATACGTACCGCCGTAGCAATCATGCGGTGCAACAATTAAGTCATCAGATCCAAGAAACGCCGATACCCAAAGGTTTAGTGCCGATGTGCCGCAGTTAGTGACAACCGCTCCTTTACCTGACTCAAGTTCGTACAATGCTTTTTCTAACAAGCCTCGGTTTGGGTTACCAGAACGTGTGTAATCGTATTGTGGAACTTCACCAAACGCGGGGAAGCCGTAGTTAGTAGAAAGGTAGATTGGTGGTACAACAGCGTGATATTGACTGTCTGACTCGATACCAGTGCGTACAGCAATGGTCGCAGGCTTACGGGTGCTCATGGGTGTATCCTTTCACGGGTGGTGACATCTAAATGGGAATGCGCTATATCTAGCTTGTATTGCTCAATTGATTAACACTCTTCCCTAACTATTAACCTCACTTTACTTGTCTAAAAATAAGACGTCAACACTTCTAGACGTCTATATGTCTTTGCTTATGGCGGTAAATGCAGCTAAAATCAGCACCTATATTTATTTTTCTAACTTATTACATTAATGAAGGTGCGCAATGGCTGACTGGAATGGCGAATACATTAGCCCGTATGCTGAGCACGGTAAAAAAAGCGAACAAGTAAAAAAGATTACCGTCTCTATCCCGCTAAAAGTTTTAAAAGTGCTGACTGATGAGCGAACTCGCCGCCAGATCAATAACTTACGCCATGCGACTAACAGTGAGCTACTATGTGAAGCATTCCTACATGCTTACACAGGGCAACCACTGCCAACTGATGAAGACCTTCGTAAAGACCGCCCAGATGATATTCCTACAGAAGCAAAAGCGCTGATGACGGCAATGGGCATCGAATTCGAAGCGTTTGACGAAGAATAATTGCTTACAAATTCGTCAACACGATGAGGCTGCACCGGGGACAGTTTCAGACCAAACTAAAAAGGGACGCCATCGCGTCCCTTTTCTTTGCTGTCAGAAATGACTTTGGCTTACTCCGCCATGTAGTTTTCTGGCATCTCAATACGCGCTACACCTGAATCAACCGCAGCTTGAGCGACCGCTTTTGCTACGCGTGGTAGTAGACGTGGATCCATTGGTTTTGGAATGATGTAATCAGAGCCAAACTCTAGCTTGTCTACGCCAGCTGCCTTCAATACAGCTTCTGGTACTGGCTCTTTTGCCAATTCACGAATCGCTTCGACTGCCGCAAGCTTCATTTCATCATTAATTTCACTCGCACGAACATCCAATGCACCACGGAAGATGAATGGGAAACACAGAACGTTGTTTACTTGGTTCGGGTAGTCGCTACGACCAGTGCCCATGATCAAGTCATCACGCACTTCATGAGCCAATTCTGGTTTGATTTCTGGATCTGGGTTTGAACATGCGAACACAACAGGCTTATCTGCCATCAGCTTCAATGCTTCTGCAGGTAGTAAATTTGGACCTGATACACCCAAGAACAGATCCGCACCTTCAATCACGTCTTCCAGCGTACGCTTATCTGTGTTGTTTGCGAATAACTGTTTGTATTCGTTTAGGTCGTCACGACGTGTATGGATCACCCCTTTACGATCCAGCATGTAGATCTTCTCACGCATTGCGCCACATTTGATCAACAGCTCCATACATGCCACTGCCGCAGCACCAGCACCAAGACAAACGATGGTTGATTCTTCTAGCTTCTTACCTTGCAGCTCAATTGCGTTCAGCATACCCGCAGCCGTTACGATTGCAGTGCCGTGTTGGTCATCGTGGAATACAGGTACATCACAGCGTTCGATAAGGCGCTTTTCAATCTCAAAACAATCAGGCGCTTTGATATCTTCTAGGTTAATACCACCGAAAGTATCTGCAATGTTTGCTACTGTGTCGACAAATTCGTCGATCGTGCGGTGTTTCACTTCGATATCAATTGAATCTAGACCAGCAAAGCGTTTGAACAACAGCGCTTTACCTTCCATTACTGGTTTAGAAGCTAGCGGACCAAGGTTACCAAGACCAAGAATAGCCGTGCCGTTAGAGATAACCGCAACCATGTTGCCTTTCGCCGTGTACTTGTACACGTTGTCGGCATTTTGTGCGATTTCGCGTACAGGCTCTGCAACACCAGGGCTGTATGCCAGAGCAAGATCGTTAGCAGTTTCAGCTGGCTTAGTCAGCTCTACTGCGATTTTGCCTGGGGTTGGGTACGCATGGTAGTCCAGTGCTTGTTGGCGGCGTTCTTCTTCTGGGGTGACTTCTTGGCGATTGTCTTCAGACATGGATCGTTTCTCTTTTGTTATTTTTTCGGTAAGGGGGAATAAATTCTAAAGGATAGAAGTCAATCTTCATAGGCAAGATTGCGAGCGATATCCTTAAAAAAGGTAATAATGTAAGAGATTAGACCAGATATCTATGATTGGCACCTGATAGACAGATCAGGTGCACTTTTAATCACTTTCTTTCAGCGAGAAAACAGCGAAATATAATCTCACTCTTCATCAACGTATTGCGCTTGTAGGTAGTTTTCGATACCAGACATTTCGATCAAGCCCAGTTGCGTTTCAAGCCAATCGACGTGCTCTTCTTCGTCTTCAAGAATATCTTGGAAGAGGTCGCGTGATACATAATCACGGATATCCTCCGCATAAGCGATCGCATCTTTTAGATCTGGGATTGCTGCCATTTCGAGCTTCAAATCGCACTCAAGCATTTCTTTGGTATCTTCCCCGATCATCAATTTACCGAGATCTTGCAAATTAGGTAAGCCTTCTAGAAACAGGATACGTTCGATTAGATGATCAGCGTGCTTCATTTCATCGATCGACTCGTGGTACTCCTTGTCGGCGAGGTGTTTTAAGCCCCAGTCCTTGTACATACGAGCATGCAGAAAATATTGATTGATAGCGATGAGCTCGTTGCCGAGCACTTTATTGAGATGTTGGATTATGATTGGATCGCCTTTCATGACAAAGCCCTCCTCTTTGGCTTCATTTAAATGTAGAAGCAAATGAGAAGGTGTCAAAAAGGCTTAGCTAATAATTAGCTAGCTTGTTTCAGTGTTAGGTATTCTGTTTCCGCTAAAATCTCTTTGGCTTGTTTAATGCACTTACCACATTGGCTGCCCAAAGCAGTACATCGTTTAATTCCTTTTATGTCTGTTACGCCTTCATCTATCGCCAACTTCCTAATTTTCTTGTCAGAGACACCATGGCAAAGACAAACGTACATATTCAAAACCTTTAAATTTCACTTTGGAATGAAATATAAACAAGAATCGTTCTTGTTACCAGTTGTATTAAGGTAAATTACAGAACGTTTTGTTATAACGGTCTGGACCGCTTTGGCATTTTTCAGTGACTTAGCGGATAGCTAAAAAGAAGAGAGAATCGAGCAGAGCTAAGATCATGTTTTTAAAAAACAAAAAGCATGACTAAGAGTGATGGGCTTATAACCATATTGAAAAGAGGAATTGTAGATATAAAAAAGGGAAGCCTCAGCTTCCCTTTTTCTAGCGCTTTCTTCAAAAAGAAGAAGAGTGCAAGATTACGATTAATTCAGTAAGAATTAGTCGAAGATCTTAGCAACAACACCAGCACCTACAGTACGGCCACCTTCACGGATAGCGAAACGTAGACCTTCGTCCATAGCGATTGGAGCGATTAGCTCAACTTGCATTTGGATGTTGTCG
>NZ_JAPPTO010000033.1:0-54335 GCF_027587135.1 Vibrio sp. MM46 | reverse complement strand
CGCCGTTTGAGAATTAGACGGGATTTGCATCAAATCTCAAGTCAGTTGCGACTTAGGATTAGTCGTCCTCGAACTCAGTCACTACAAAGAAAGCCTGTTGAGAAACCAACGGGCTTTCGTCGTTTCTAGTGCTGGCAAATAAATGAAGTGACTTCCTAACCGAGTGCAGTTCCAAACTAGCGCTTCTGCTCTCCACTCAATAAGTTGCCCAGGGTTTAGCCCTACCTTGAGGCTTTCTATTTTCTTTGCCTTGAAGGGTTATAGAAGCCGCCGTCTAGCGAAAGTGATTGAGTTTTCCCCTTATCATTCCTCTCTATATCGACGCAGTGTTTCTTTTAACAAAAGAGCGTTTCTACTCGCAGCAGCATTCAATGCGTATTAGCGCTTCTGAGCCTCCTCTGATGATGAATATGACTTTGCTTTAGCTTTTACAACAAACGTTACCCAAGCGCTGTATGGGGCTCTCACATCGAATAAGTGCATAATATTACTCCTAGTTACTTCTTTGGCCATCCCTACGCTTTACTGTGTTCTGAAGGAGGTTTTCCCTCCTAACCATTTAAAACCAGTCGCTATGTCTTGCAGAAAGTGATCGCGGTTGCTTCACGTGGTTCTTAGTGACACGAAGAAGAGCAGCTTGGAATGAACGACATAAGCTTTGATGATTATTTCTAATCAGGTGCAGTCAGTAGAGAGAACTCTGCTCTTGGGGGAGTCAGTCGTACGATGATAGGGCATGAAGAATTGCAGGCAATAAAAAAGCCGACAGTAATCTGTCGGCTTTCTACTTTCGGAACCGCTTAGTTGTTTTGAACTAGCGTTAGCGCTTTACGAGAGACCTCGTGAGCCGCTTTTGTTAGGTTTTGCTTCTCTAGTGTGTCTGCTAGGTAAGCATAGTCAGAAACGTCTGAGCGAAGTTTTAGCGCAACCTCAAAGTGCTCTTGCGCTTCTTGCCATTTTTCTTGGCGGAAGAAGAAGTGCGCTAATGCACTTTGCGCCGCTGCGTTTTCTGGTTCACGCTTCAAGACACCTTCCAAGAATACGATGACTGGGTGGCTATCCGGTAAGTTTAGCTCTGGCAGTAATTGGTACAGCTCTGGTGTTGGGCTTTTCTTCAGCGCTTCTTTGATTACTGTGAATGCTTCGTTATCTGCTTTACGTGAGATGAGCTCGTGAGCAAAACAACCGATCAAATGAGCGTCTTGTTTTACCTTACGTGGCAAACCATTCCAGTGTGAGATAAGACCTTCGCTGCCTTGCTGCTGAGCAACTTCGTGTAGCAAGCCGCATTGTGCTTTCTGAATCAGTTCCGCTTGCTCTTCTTCAGTTACCAGTTTGGCTTTGCTTAACTGAGGCATCAGATCGATCAGCGGTTGCCACAGCTTAAGCTGCATGTAAGTGGTTTTCAGCAGGTTAAGAACAATCGAGTTATTCGCGTACTGACCTTTCAGTGCTTGCAGTGTATCGAATGCAGATTCGAATTCGTTATCACGAATGAACTGTTTCGCGCGAGTCAACTCTACCGCTAGGTGCGCGTTTTCTTGCTGGCTTGCCAGTTCTAGGTACTGGTCACGCTTCGCTTTGTCACCTTGACCTTGCGCAGCTTCTGAAGCCACTAAGTAACACAGGAGAGGCATGTCGTGGTGGTTTGCCCAGCGTGTTACTTTCTTCTCTGCGCCTTTCCAGTCACCTTCAAGTAGCTTGATGATGCCTTCGTTGGTGTAGCGACGAGAGCGACGCATTTTGCGCACGCTAAAGTAATTCCATGTGCTTGAGCTTGCGTAAACCACTTTCTTGACCACGTATTCTAAGAAGAACAGTGCCGCCAAGGTCGCAATCACGAAGATCACTAAGGTGGTTACACTCATCTCAATGGTTTTGTTGGCAATAGAGATCAGGACATAACCTTGCTGACCTGAGAATTGAGTGCCAACAAATAAGCCGGCACCAAGAACAACAAATAGGAAAATAAGACGAACCATTACTTATCCTCCGTACCTGTCATTGTGGTCACTTCACGACGTAGGCGCTCCCGAATCACGTCAGAGAGTTGGTTTTGGCTTTCTAGCTTCGCAGGGTATTCAACTTGAATGTCTTGCTTGCTCAGTTGGCTCAGTGTTTTGTTGAATTCTTTCACCGAGTTGTCGTCTTGGTTGAAGAATGCCATTGCCCACTTGTCTGCCGTTTCTAAAGAGGTGGTGTAGATTTCACCTTGCTCTTGGTAAACCGCTTTAATTGCCGTCTCTAACTTCGCTTTGATGTTTTCTTTCAAGTAGAAGTGTTGTTGTGGTGACAATAGAGGGATTACGTTGCCGTCACGAGTGCGGAAGGTGATGAAGTTTTCTGAGAAGTCTTTTAATGACGTCATCAGGTTATCTTGCCAGTTTGCAATGTCTTCAGACACTTGTTGCTTCTCTACCGCAGCCGCTTCTGGTAGCAAAGCATTTGCAAGTGGCAGTTTGTCGACTTGCTGTTGTAACGCGGTTAGACGCAACACTAAGCCATCACGGTCTACCAAAGGAACAACACGCAGCTTAGTAATGTCGTTTGCCATGGCTTTACGCAGACCGACCAAGCTTGGGTCGTTCAGCGCTGCGATACGTTGATCCGCGCTTTCCATCAATTGAGTAGCACTTTCTACATCGTGCTCTAAGAACAATTTACGACCTGCCAGTTTTACTAGGTAGTCAGCTTCTGCCAGTAACCAGTCGTTTGGACGACGACCTTTCACATCAGCGACTGCCAGTTGCAGGCTTTCGATGCTCTTTTGTTGTTGACCCAGTACCACTTCTGCTTTGTGAGTGACTGTGGTCGCTTTTTCAATGGTTTCTTCTTTTACTTGGCTAAGCTCTTGCTTCATTGCTGATTGAGCTTGTTCCAGTTGGCTTTGCAGTTGAGCGATCTGAGTTTGGTATTCAGATTGCTGCTCAAGCATTTTGTAAGTGAGACCACCACCAAAAATCAGTGATAAGACGATAGCGACAGTACCCAGCTTGACGCCGCGTTTGCCTTGCTTCTCTTCAAATTCAACTTTGTTTGGCTCTGCTGGTTTGGTTGGCTCTGCAGGCTTTGATTCTGCCTTGCTTGGCTCAGATTCCTTCTTAGGCGTGTCTTTTTCAGCTAGCGGTGCCGATGTAGTTTCTTCGGAAAGGTTTTTATCGTTATTCTTTTGGTCGTTATTTTTACTTGTCATGCCTATATCCTGTGTAGCTAGGGCTGGAGAGCAGCCAGTAATTCTTGGTTGGATGCGCTTCCTGTGCACCTGACCTGAGTGAAGCCCCGTTGAATTGCGATTTCAGCGATTCGCTGACTGGGGATATACAACTCTTGTTGATTAAGCCAAGTCAATTGCTCTGACGTCAATTGGCTGCACAAATAATCCAGTTGTTCACCACTGGTGACAATAATCTGGTCGATTTGTTGGGTTTTCCATAGTGAGACACAGCTTACTGGATCGAATGGGATAAATTCTCTCTTATAAGTCTCACTATAGTGAACTTTTGCTCCACGTCTCACCAATGCATCTTTTATCAGTTCTCTACCACCGTTGCCACGGAGGATCAGAACTGTTTGTTTTTCTACATTGTTTAGCTCGGGAAGCTGCAACAAGTGCTCACTATCACTGACTTGTGGATAGTGTACTTTCTGTTGGGTACATTTGCTCAAATAGTGTGCTGTTTTTTGACCAACGGCAAGGTATATAGCCTGCTTAGACCATGATTTAGCGTGGTTCTGCAAGATTTGCTCTGCGCATTGCACCGCATGTTGGCTAACAGCAATGATGATTTGAGCGGTTTCAATGTAATTGGAGAGTTGTGTGTCGCTGAGATCGGCGACGATGTCGATCAGAGGATGATGAATTGCAGTTTTGCCGTGCCTTTCGAGCAGAGAGCAAAGCGCCATGCCTTGCTCTCCCGGACGAGTGACCAACACTGCCATGATTATTCGTGGTCTGCGTACAGTTTGGTTAGGATGTCGCGCGCACCGTTTTCAAGTAGCTCGTTAGCCAGTTGAACACCGAGTGCTTCGGCATCGTTACGGTGACCGCGAATTTCACCACGCACAATTAGGCTGCCGTCTGGTTCGCCAACCAATGCGCGTAGCCAAATGTTGTCACCATCAAGCAGTGAGTAACTGCCGATTGGCACCTGACAACCGCCTTCAAGGGTGAGGTTCATCGCGCGCTCACAGCGTACGCGATCTGCTGTGTCTTGGTGGTTTAGTGGCTCAAGCAGTTTAAGTAGACGCTCGTCATCTACACGACACTCAATACCCACCGCACCTTGACCTACTGCTGGTAGTGATTGCTCTGGCTCGATAAAGCTACGGATGCGTTCTTCTAGCTCAAGGCGTTTCAGACCTGCAGCAGCAAGAATGATTGCATCGTATTCACCAGCATCTAGCTTACCTAGACGAGTACCTACGTTGCCACGCAGCTCTTTGATAACTAGGTCTGGGCGGTATTCTTTTAACTGACACTGACGACGCAGGCTACAAGTACCTACAACTGCGCCTTGTGGAAGTTCATCAATGTTGTTGTAAGTGTTAGAAACGAATGCATCACGTGGATCTTCACGTTCACAAATCGTCACCAAGCCAAGACCTTCAGGGAAGTCTACTGGTACATCTTTCATTGAGTGCACCGCAAGGTCTGCACGACCTTCGAGCATTGCCACTTCTAGCTCTTTCACAAATAAGCCTTTACCACCGACTTTGGCTAGCGGTGTATCCAAAATGATGTCGCCTTTGGTCACCATAGTAACCAGTTCAACTTCCAGACCTGGATGAGCGGCTTGAAGTGCGTCTTTTACATAGTGAGCTTGCCATAGGGCAAGAGGGCTTTTTCGAGTTGCAATGCGAATTGGCGTAGATTGTGTCATGGTCTTCTCAATGCTGTTTTAGTTTTGCCTAATCCTACCACTCAACGCGTGAAAGTCTTAATGTTAGTTAGGCTTCTCTTGGTGTCGTGAATCGAATTACATGACGTTATGAAAATAGTGTGACTGGATTCTCATTTAGGCTAAGGACTATTATTAGTTATAGGTGAATACAAGCGACACTACTGCGCTATCGATTTTTGCGACTAGTGTGGGGTTTTCAGACCACAACTATTTGCGGGTGGAAATCTTTACCAACCCTGATGAAAGTGTTAAATTGATCACGTTTTTACACCATTTTGGTTTAAAACATCAGCAGATTTTCGTGATTGTTCAACCAAGGAACTTCCCTTGCAGGCTTACACCCAAAAACTTATTCAGCGATTAGATAACCTGAACCAGCAACGGATCGACCGTGCGCTGGCGCTTATGGATTCGCAAAGCCAGCAAGTCTTCCACTTGATTCCTGCCTTGTTGAACTACAACCATCCTGTTATTCCCGGCTACTACGATGCAGACGTCCCTTATGGTGTGTTTGGTCTAGAGCTGAACGATCTCCAACAGCAATTCCTTGATGATACCCAACTGACAATCGGTCAACCGCTTAAGACGGCAGAGCAACCTGCGATCTTAGGTCTGTACACCATGGGCAGTACCTCTTCTATTGGTCAAAGTACTTCAAGTGATTTGGATATTTGGGTGTGTATTTCACCGGAGATGGATAACGACCAACGTGAACTGCTGACCAACAAATGCTTGCTGATCACCGATTGGGCACAAAGCCAAGGTGTAGAAGCGAACTTCTTCTTAATGGATGAAGAGCGTTTTCGTAGCAACCGTTCTGAAGAGATGACCGGCGATAACTGTGGTTCTTCTCAGCATTTATTACTGCTGGATGAATTCTACCGTTCTGCGGTTCGTCTGGCAGGACAGCGTTTGTTGTGGCAAATCGTGCCACCAGAAATGGAAGAGTGTTACGACGAGTACGTTGCACAACTTTGTAAAGATGGCTACATCAACTGTGATGAGTGGATCAACTTTGGTCAGCTTAACCGCATTCCTGCTGAAGAGTACTTCGGTTCGAACTTGTGGCAGCTGTACAAGAGTATCGATTCCCCTTACAAGTCCGTGTTGAAAGCGATCTTGCTTGAAGCTTACTCGTGGGAATACCCGCACACACAACTTCTTAGTATCGACACCAAACGTCGCTTCTTTGCCCACGAGCCTGACTTGTACGGCATGGATGCGTACTACTTGATGCTAGAGAAAGTAACTCGTTACCTAGAGCGAATCCAAGACGACACACGTTTGGATTTAGTTCGCCGTTGTTTCTACCTTAAAACCCATGAAAAGCTATCTCGCGAACCTGATGTAGGTTCTGTAGCTTGGCGTCGTGAAGCCTTGAGCGACATGATTGCGAAATGGGATTGGGATGAAGCGGTATTGGCAGAGCTTGACGATCGTCGTAACTGGAAAGTAGAACAAGTGAAAGTGGTGCACCATGCACTGTTGGATGCTTTGATGCAAAGCTATCGTAACTTGATTCAGTTTGCGCGTCGTAACGACATTACTTCAGCGATCAGCCCGCAAGACATCAGTATTCTTGCTCGTAAGCTGTACGCGGCATTCGAAGTGCTGCCGGGTAAAGTTACTTTGCTTAACCCTCAGATCTCGCCAGATTTGCACGAACCCGACTTGAGCTTCATTGAAGTAAAAGAGGGGGGGGTGAACAAATCAGGTTGGTACTTGTACAAGCAACCACTGATTGCGCACCGCATTCTTGGTCAGCCTTGTCTTGAGCATCATGAGTACTTGAGTAAGTTGGTTTCTTGGGCGTTCTTCAACGGTTTGATTACCGAGTCAACGCGTTTGCACGCGGTGGTGCGTGAGGCGCAGTTAGACATCGATAAGTTCTACCAAATGGTGAGTGACCTACGTAACACCTTCTCGTTACGTAAACGTCGCCCAACCATGCAAGCGCTGGGTAGCCCGTGTGAAATTAGTCAGATGGCGATGTTCATCAACTTTGAAAATGACCCGACGGCAGAGTTGTCTGGTCGCTCACTCAAAGTGGATGTGAAAAACACCGATATCTTCAGCTTTGGTCCTGAGCAAATTAACTTGGTCGGCAGTGTCGATTTGGTTTATCGCAACTCATGGCACGAAGTGCGTACCCTGCACTTCAAAGGTGAAACCGCGATGTTGGATGCATTGAAGACCATTCTTGGCAAAATGCACCAAGATGCGATTCCGCCAGAGTCGGTGGATGTATTCTGCTACGCGAAGAACATGCGTGGCGTGATGCGCAATATGGTGTATCAGCTATTGGCAGAGTGTATCGACTTACGTTTGAAGCCGGTTGAGCAAGAGAAACGCCGTCGCTTTAAAGCCATGCGTCTCGCTAACCAAACTTACGGTCTGTTCTTTGAGCGTCGTGGTGTATCGGTTCAGAAGCTAGAAAACTCGGTCGATTTCTACCGCAGCATTTCAACCAACAAGCTGAAAGGTTCGCCGCTGTTGATGCTGGATCGTGAACAAGAGTACCAACTACCAGAAGTAGTGGATGGCTTTGCCAGTGAAGGTTTGGTGCAGTTCTTCTTTGAAGATACTGACGATGGTTTCAATATCTATGTATTGGATGAGTCAAACCAAGTTGAGGTTTACCATCAATTCAGTGGCTCTAAAGATGAAATGATTGCGTCAGTGAACAGCTTCTACACCTCGGTGAAAGACGACAGTCGTGTATCGTCGAAGTTTATTAACTTTAACTTGCCGCAGTACTACCAAATTATTCATCCGGAAGAAGGGAATACCTACATTATCCCTTACCGCAATGATGGCTGTACGCCGACTCGCCCAACCAAAGCGGTTAATGCGTAAAACGAACAACAAAAAAGAGCACCTTGGTGCTCTTTTGTCGTTTAGGTGACTGGTCGCCACGAAGACCCATTTGGCTTATGCCCAATCGATCGTTTCACCAGCGTGTTTTTCACATTCTTCTTTCACCATTGCAAACAGTTCCATGCCCGTTTTAGAGCAAGTCCATTTGTTATCGACTAGCTTAAAGTGGAAGCCACCAGACTTCGATGCTAACCAGATCTCATGCATTGGCTCTTGGCGGTTAATGATGATTTGGCTGCGGTCTTCAAACTCTAATGTCATTACGTTGCCAGTGACTTCGTAATCAATGTCTGCACCTGAATCATCGATGGATTCTTCGATGAGTTGCATCTGCGCATCCACCAGTTGATGAAATTCAGTATCGTTCATCCGTCTATCCTATTGCTTTTCCTGAGTGTGGTGCGATTATAGGGGGCATTGGTTTAATAATCACGATATGCAAAATGAAAAAATTACTTACGGTGTTGTTTGTGATGGTTGCAGCGACCCTTGCTGGTTGTGGTCAATCAGGTTCACTTTATATCCCAGATGATGCTCAACAAAACGAGCAGTCACAATAATCAGCCACACCTTCGGGTGAAAACAGGGTTTAGCAGTCGAATTAATTAAGGGAAGCAAATTTTGGATTACTTCAACTATCAGGATGATGGCCAGCTTTGGGCCGAAGACGTCTCACTCCAAGCTCTCGCCGAGCAACATGGCACTCCTCTTTATGTTTACTCACGAGCAACGCTAGAGCGTCACTGGAATGCGTTTGATAGCGCTGTGGGTCAGCATCCTCATCTTGTTTGTTACGCAGTAAAAGCAAACTCTAATCTTGGCGTATTGAATGCACTGGCTCGTTTGGGGTCAGGTTTCGATATTGTATCGGGTGGTGAGCTTGAACGCGTTATCGCGGCTGGCGGTGATGCGAAGAAGGTGGTGTTCTCGGGTGTTGGTAAAACGCCAGCAGAGATGAAACGCGCACTGGAGCTGGGCATCAAATGCTTCAACGTGGAATCAGAACCTGAACTTGAGCGCTTGAACAAAGTCGCAGGTGAGTTAGGTGTGGTTGCACCGATTTCTCTACGAATTAACCCTGACGTAGACGCAAAAACACACCCTTACATCTCGACTGGTCTGCGCGACAACAAGTTTGGTATCGCTTTTGACCGTGCTCCGGCAGTATATAAATTTGCTCAGAGCCTACCAAATCTCAACGTGCAAGGTATCGACTGCCACATTGGTTCTCAGTTGACTGAGATTGAACCGTTCATCGACGCGACAGATCGCCTCTTGGCTCTGATTGATGATCTGAAAGCACAAGGCATCAACATCCGTCATCTGGACGTTGGTGGTGGTTTGGGTGTGGTATATCGTGATGAATTGCCACCACAGCCTTCTGATTACGCGAAAGCACTGTTAGGTCGTCTTGAGAACCATCAAGATCTTGAACTGATTTTCGAACCAGGTCGTGCAATTGCAGCTAACGCTGGTATCTTGTTGACGCGTGTGGAATTCCTAAAACACACTGAGCACAAAAACTTTGCGATTATCGATGCGGCGATGAACGACTTAATGCGTCCTGCGCTGTATCAAGCATGGCAAGATATTGTCCCAGTTTCACCACGCGAAGGTGAAGCACAGACTTACGACTTAGTCGGACCTATCTGTGAAACGGGCGATTTCTTGGGCAAAGATCGAGCACTAGTGCTGCAAGAAGGTGATCTACTCGCGGTTCGCTCTGCTGGCGCCTATGGTTTTGTGATGTCTTCGAACTACAATACTCGTACCCGAGCGGCGGAAGTGATGGTGGATGGCAACCAAAGCCACCTTGTTCGCCAGCGTGAGGAGCTGACCAGTTTGTGGCAGCTGGAACAGATTCTACCGGAGTAACACACAACAAATGCATTTCCACTTTTCCAAAATGCACGGTTTGGGCAACGACTTTATGGTCGTCGACTGCATTACCCAGAACGTGTTTTTCTCGCAAGATTTGATCCGTCGTTTGGCGGATCGTCACACGGGCGTCGGTTTTGACCAATTGCTCGTGGTTGAAGCGCCTTATGATCCAGAAACCGATTTCCACTACCGCATTTTTAATGCCGATGGTAGTGAAGTTGAGCAGTGTGGTAATGGCGCTCGCTGTTTCGCGCGTTTCGTCCGTTTGAAAGGTTTGACTAATAAGTACAGCATCAGCGTTAGCACCAAGAAAGGTAAGATGATTCTTGATGTTGAAGATGATGGTGAAGTCACGGTGAACATGGGCGTACCTGAATTCGAGCCGAACAAGATCCCTTTCAAAGCGAAGCAGAAAGAGAAAACCTACATCATGCGTGCAGGCGATAAGACCCTGTTCTGTGGCGCAGTGAGCATGGGTAACCCGCACGTGGTGACTGTGGTCGACGATGTGGATACGGCAGAAGTGGAAACACTCGGACCGCTATTAGAATCACACGAACGCTTCCCTGAGCGTGTGAACGCGGGCTTTATGCAAGTTGTGAATCGCAATCACATCCGCCTACGCGTGTATGAGCGTGGTGCGGGTGAAACACAAGCTTGCGGCAGCGGTGCCTGTGGCGCAGTTGCGGTGGGCATCCTGCAAGGTCTATTGGATGAAAACGTGAAAGTTTCACTTCCTGGTGGTGACCTACGCATATCTTGGCAAGGTCCAGGCAAACCATTGTTTATGACCGGTCCAGCAACTCACGTATTTGATGGTCAATTGTCGTGCTAGTTGAAGAACAAGAAAACCAAATCCCAGAAGTTGAAGCGGATGCGCTGACCGCAGAAGTCGTTGCTCAGTATTTAAAAGATCATCCTGACTTCTTCGTTCAACGCCCAGAATTGGTTGATCGCCTTTCTATGCCTCATGCAGATTTAGGCACGGTCTCGTTAGTTCACATTCAAATGAACCGCCAACGTCAACGAATTGAAGAGCTAGAAGAAGAGATCACCACACTGATGTCTTTAGCGGCGAACAATGATCGCACCTTCTACGAGTTCATGGATCTGCAAGGACAAATCCTTAAGTGCGGCGACTTTAAGCAAGTCATCAACGCCATTGAACTGAAAGCCAAAGACCTTGGCTTGAAGGCGTATGTGCGTCTATTGAGCCAGTGTGATGCTGCGACTCAATTGAGTAAGGAAAGCTACCAACGTTTTGCTACCAACCACTTAAACGGCAAAGAGGCGTACTTAGGTCGTCTGCGTAAAGTGGATCGCGAAGCGTTGTTTGGAGATATGGACGTTCCAGAAATGGGTTCCTATGTGGTGTTACCGCTTGTGAAAAAACAGACGCTTGGCGTACTGGCGTTTTCTAGCGAAGATGGCGGTCATTTCCAACCAGATATGGATACCTTGTTTTTGCGTCACCTATCCTTAGTAGTGGCACATCTCGCTCAAACATTGGTATGGCAAAGTCACGATGACGACAACTCCCAACACTCCTCTGCCAAATAGTCTTCAAAAGCCTCTTGAACGCTTCTACGAATTCCTGCGAAGCGAAAAGGGGCTTAGCCTGCACACCCAACGCAACTACAAACAACAATTGGAAACCATGGCTCACCACTTGGCTGAGATGGGGTTGAAAGATTGGTCTCAAGTCGATGCTGGTTGGGTTCGTCAATTGGCAGGTAAAGGCATGCGTGAAGGCATGAAAGCCAGCAGCTTAGCGACGCGCTTATCTTCTCTACGCAGCTTTTTCGATTTCCTGATCCTACGTGGAGAAATGTCAGCTAACCCAGCCAAAGGGGTTTCGGCGCCACGTAAGAAACGTCCACTACCAAAGAACCTCGATGTGGATGAAGTAAACCAATTGCTCGAAGTGAACGAGGACGACCCGTTAGCGGTGCGCGATCGTGCCATGATGGAACTGATGTACGGCGCTGGTTTGCGTTTGGCAGAACTGGTGAGCGTCGATGTGCGTGATGTTCAGCTACGCAGTGGCGAACTACGAGTGATTGGTAAAGGCGATAAAGAACGTAAAGTGCCATTCTCTGGTATGGCAACCGAATGGGTTGGCAAGTGGCTGCGTGTGCGTGGTGATCTAGCCGCGCCGGGTGAACCCGCACTGTTTGTTTCTAAGCTGGGTACACGAATCTCACATCGTAGTGTGCAAAAGCGTATGGCGGAATGGGGGCAGAAACAGTCGGTAGCGAGCCATATCAGCCCGCACAAACTGCGTCACTCGTTTGCGACGCACATGTTGGAATCGAGCAATAACTTACGTGCGGTGCAAGAGCTATTGGGGCACGAAAACATTTCCACTACCCAAATCTACACCCATTTGGATTTCCAACATTTAGCACAAGCTTATGATCAGGCGCATCCAAGAGCCCGTAAGAGAAACGACGATAAGTCGGACTAACCAAGGAATCTCATGAAATTCTACCGCCGTATTGCGCCTGTAAAGGCGATGACGTTTGACCTTGATGACACCCTCTATGATAACTATCCAGTGATAGTTCGTATGGAGCGTGAGTTGTTGTCTTGGCTTAAACTCCATCATCCGGCGGTCGCTCACATGGATAAAGCCGATTGGTTTGCACTCAAGCAACGTGTCGTGCAGCAACAACCTGAGCTGAAGAGTGACGTCACTTTGTGGCGCTTAGTACAACTTAAGCAAGCCTTCTCTCAAGTTGGATACGATAACGAAGCGGCGCATACCGCTGCGCAAGCCGCAGTCGAGGTTGCTTTAGACTGGCGTAACCGTTTTGAAGTACCACAGCAAAGCCTCGATGTACTTGCTGAACTCGGGCAAGAAATCCCGCTGGTAGCAATCACTAACGGTAATGTGGATTTAGATCGAATTGGTCTTACGCCTTATTTCCAGCAAGTGCTGAAAGCAGGACCGGATGGCAGCGCGAAACCTGCGCCGGATATGTTCACCAAAGCGCAGCAGTTTCTGGATTTGCCTAGTGAGCACATTCTTCATGTCGGCGATCATCTGGTGACGGATGTTCAAGGTGCAAAACTCGCGAGTTTTGCCGCATGCTGGTTTAATGACATGAATAAAAATGTCATTACTCAGGCAAAAACGCGAACGTTACCTGACATTGAAATCAATAACTTGCAGTCGTTACTCGCGCTTTTGTAATCACTTTCGCATTAATCCATTCAATCTTCATTCTGACTCTAGAAAAGCCGTCTAAAGCAACGTAAATTACTCTCATCAAAGTAAAATAATAAAACCACTTCCATGTGGTGTGGCTTGATGACGGCAGTGGTAGGGTAAATGCGAGCATTCTCTCAACTGGTTCAAAATGTGGATCAGCTTAATGACTTTTTAGTCACTTCTCAGTGTTGTGCAGATAAACGTTATCTGGTGCAACTCTTATCCACCCAATCACGCGACTCCGCCGTCTCGCTCGCTCGGGCAATACTCGAAAGATTACCCAACACGCACATCATCGGTCACAGCACCCGTCACGTTATCTTGGAAGGTGAAATCATCAACCATGGCTGCTTAGTGTGTGTGATGGAGTTTGAACACACCACGCTCACGTCTGCGGTTCAGCATTATTCCTTCTCGCCAGATATCGACGGCTACGATCTCAAGCAAGCTTTACAGCTGCAAGATAACTCCAAAGCCATTATTAGCTTTTCTGTCCAAATCGAACGCCGTGACTATCCGGTGTATCGCGTATTTGATGCCGACGGTCCGAAGGTTTCTGGCGGTTTGGCTCAAACCATCGATGACGGTTGTTGGGTTCTGCATCAAGACCAAGTTTATGATGAAGCGGTTGTCGCGGTGGCCTTGCACAGCAATACTTTGAAAACATGGACGAGCGCGTATTCTGAGTGGAACCCGATTGGTATGCCGCATAAGGTTACTCACGCCAAAGGGACGCGCTTGTATCGCTTGGGCGAGCGTAAAGCGTTGGAAGTGTACAAACATTACCTTGCTGACGGGCACGACCTATCGCTCAATCAACTGCTGAATTTCCCACTTTATCGAGAATCCATTGGGCGAAAAGAGGTGTGTGCCGTGACGGAAATCCATCCCGACGGCAGCATGAGCTTCGACCGTCCTTGGTGTTTGGGTGATGAAGTTCAGTTCTGTTACAACCATCCTTCGTTAACGCTTGAGCAAGTTCGCCATGGGGTGGTGGAGCTTTCCATGCATCAACCTGAAGCCGTGATGATTTATAACTGCGCATCGCGACTTGATTTTATTGATAGCAGTGATGAAGTTCGCGCCTTCACGGACATTTCCCACACGTCGGGCAGTTATTGCATGGGTGAGTTGTACGGCGAGAATCACCAACAAGAAATTCTGCACCATAGCCTGACTTACTTGGCGATGCGTGAAGGGGATGAAGTTACTGCGCTTAACATGCCACAGCAAGAAGTGAGCACTTCTATCTCTCCCTTGTTTAGCCTGATCCGCAATGCGATTGGCGATCTAAATAACATGAACGCTCATATGGGGTATCAACTCGATCGCCAAGCGAAAAAGCTAGAACAGAGCTTCCGCCGAGATAGCCGCACAGGATTACAAAATCGTGTTGCGCTGCAAGAGCGTTTGATCAGCATTGATACCGATGAGCATTTACTGACGCTCAAACTGCTTAACTTTAGCCATATCAACGAAAAGTACGGTTATCGCGTTGGCGACCAACTGCTGAAAGACTTGTCGATGCACTTTAGTAATCGCCTGCGTAAACGGCTTGGTAAACCTGCCGCGCTGCAACTTTATAGCATTGGTGTCGGTGAGTGGGCGTTCTTATTCAAAGCTGACGGAAGCAGTGAAATGATTAAGCAACACTTCACTCGGTTTGCTGATGCGGTTGAGCAAACCAACTTTGAACCAAGTGGCTTACGAGATATTGATTACCTTTCGATTTCATTGTGCGGTGGCTTAGTTAGCCGTCGTGATTTTCCAACTGCATCGCCGGATGAATTGCTCCTCAAAGGCATTGAAGCGCGAAGAGCTGGGGTGCGAAGTAATACTCATATCTGTAATGCCAAAGACATTGAGGTCAATGAAGATGTGCGAAAAGAGCAGTTGGGTTGGTTGAGCTGTGTGAGCCGCGCCATTCTCAAGCAGAACATCATTACCTACAGTCAGCCAATTGTGCACGCTTACAACCATCGTCCCGCGAGCCAAGAGTGTTTGGTGCGCATCATGGAAGAGGATGGCAGCATCATTGCGCCGGGGCGTTTCTTACCTATCATTTCTGATACGCATTTGTACACGCGTTTGAGCCGTCACATGATCCGTTCCACGTTGAATTACATGAAGGACAAACAAGGCGACTTCTCAATTAATTTGTCACCTCAGGATTTACTCAGCGATAAAACCTTGATGTTGCTTGAACATGCTATTACTCAGCTGAACGACCCAAGACGGATTGGTTTAGAAGTCTTGGAGTCGGAGCAAATCAAAGACTATGGGCGAATGATTGAGGTGTGCAGTCACTTTAGAAGCCTAGGTGCACGCATCATTGTGGACGATTTTGGTTCGGGTTACTCCAATATTGATGAGATCCTCAAGTTAGAGCCAGAAGTGATTAAGCTCGATGGCAGTTTGATTCGCTATATCGACAAAGACCAAAAACAGCGCAAGATTGCCTCGCAGTTGGTGCGTTTGTGTCAGGTGTTTAACGCTAAGACTGTCGCGGAGTTCGTGCACAACAAAGAGGTGTGCGACATTGCTCAGGACATGGGGGTGGACTATCTGCAAGGTTATTATTTGGGTGAACCGACACGCTTGTTTTAATGTGGCTTTGCTCTAATTGAGCTTAAGAGCTCCAAAGTTTTGTTTCACGTGAAACAGCATTCAATAAAAAACGCAGCGTTAGAGCTGCGTTTTTTTGATTCTTAAGAATGTTAGGCTTTGAGCTCGTGACCACTTTTCTCGGCTTGGAAACGAGGAAGGAATTGCTTGAAGAACGCTAACATTTGTTGCTGGTTTTGCTCTTCACCAAGTTGTCCGAGCAATTGCGCAGCTACTTCAAAGGTACATAGATTACCTTCTTGCTGGTTGCGACGCAGTTGATATTGGGAATCGGCTTGAGTGGTTAAGCCCATCATCGCGACGCCCTCTAGCCAACGGCTTTTATTGATCATCTTGCGCGCCTCTTGCCAAGTTGCATCAAGAATGATGTACAACGGTTGTCTGTTTTGCTCGGTACTTTGTTGCTGTACTTGTTCAAGCGTTAGGCTTTCTTCACTTGGGAATAGCAGTACTGGCAGCAGGCTTGGATTCGCTAGCGTTTCTAATAGCTCCGCTGGTGGCGTTTTTCGGTCCCAAACGACTTGAGTGACATTCAGTTGGCACTGGGCGAGCAGTTTGCCAGTGTTGGTATCGCGCGTCAGTTCATTAGGGTGCATTAACAGCATCAGCGATTGTTCACTGCTTAACTCAGGCAGCAGTGAACAGATGCAGTTGAACTGGAAGGCACAATGTGGACAAAGCTGCGCCATTACAAGCGCACTCCATCACGAACAGGGCTGATGCCGTCTGAGAACAGACGCACGCCGCTGACTTGTTCTTTGCTCGCTTTTGGTGCCAAGCTTGGGTTGATTGGGTAGCTCACGCCTGTGTATTGCATCACGTGTTGCCCCGGTGTTGCACCACCGCCGCTGACATTGAAAATCAGGTCACGCCAGCCGTGCGAGGTTTGTTGACCAAGCATAATTGGGCTTTGTACTAGCGTCATACGGCTGTTGAAGCGCCACTCTTTCTCGTAGTTTTCGAAGATGAGTAGAGTACAGCCGCCAGAGCCACACCAATCAAGTTGCACCAGTAATTCTTCATCACCATCGCCATTCAGATCGTAAGTCAGCCAACGGTATTGGTTATTGCTTGGGTTGGTTTGATTAATGAAAAAGTAGTTACGTACCGCCGCATCCACTTTTGAATTAAATTCGGCACTGGATGGAATGTCCGCAGCTGCAATTGGCGCACTACCGCGTTCAGGCGCTTCTTGCTCAATGCCTGAGTTACGCACTGTTGCTGGGTATAGCACTAAGCCGCCATCGGCAATGGGATAAACCAAATTGCCCACTTTCTCTTTGACTGCTTTCAACTGGTTGCCTTCGCGAGTAAATAGGCGCTCGGTCATTAAGCGTTGTTGCTGGTGGTGAGTCATCAATACTTGTACTTGCGATGGGCTCAGTTGTTGCCAGTAGCCGCGTTCAATCAATGGCGGTTGTCCGTCTGAATAGCTGTATTTGGTGATGGCACTGTGGTCGCTGTTGAGTGTCATTTGCACTTCGAAGCCTTGTGACTGGGTCGACGTCGCGACGTAAGTGTTCACCCATTCTAATGTTGAATCTACGTTGGCTGTCATACCACAGCCTTGATAGGTTTTATCGCCATGCTCTAGTGTTGCTTTCCAGCCGTAGAGAGAGTTGCTCATGGTGTCTGAACACAAGTTCTCGGTCATGCGCAGTTCACCGTCATCCAACTGGTAAGTACGCTGACGAGGTTGCAGTTTGCTGCTTTTGATCTCGAGTGTTTGTGTCGACTTGCCCATTTGCTGGAACTTGAGCGTATTGCCTTCAAAGTTGGCAGCCCACGAAGGTTCATTACCAAATACGCGAGTGGGTTTACTGGTTTGTTTGCAGCGATGCGGATTTTCTGTGGTGAGGAAGTTCACCTGCTCAACCACAAAGTTAGCATCGAAATCTGCAGAGAAACCGTCGATGCCCGGCGGGTTGAGATGACCAATTACTTCACCATACATGGTTTGATAAGGTTCATTGGTGATGGCTACTGCACGTTGGATTTGTTGCGGTGACAGTTGCAGCCAGTATTGTTTGTCGCTGCCACAAGGTGTGATGTACTGGCTTTCATGCCCAATCACTACTTCACCACGCAGCATAAAGGTTTGAGGTAAGATGGTTTCCGGCTTATCTAAGGATGCAGGCGGAGTGGTTGGGGTGTCTGCATCGGACTGCTGCGGTTGCATGCTACATGCTTGCAGGACCAGCAGTGTGGCTAATGCCACTGGGTTTTTCAAAGCCTTCATGTTATATCTTCCTCATTACTTAATCTGCATCGGATGGCATTATGGCATATTGGTTATTTAAAACAGAACCAGATACCTTTTCTATTGACACGCTTCGAACCCAAAAGGTTTCATGTTGGGAGGGAGTTCGTAATTATCAGGCGCGTAATATGATGCGTGACCAAGTCAAATTGGGTGATTTGGTGCTGATTTACCATTCCTCTTGCAAGAACGTGGGTGTGGCTGGTATTGCCAAAGTGACCCGTGAAGCGTATCCCGATCACTTCCAGTTTGACCTTGAGAGCGATTATTACGACCCGAAATCCGACCCAGAAAATCCGCGTTGGATTATGGTGGATATTGAGTTTGTGCGTAAGACTGAACGCTTGATTCCGTTGTCGGTCATGAAGGCGATGCCAGAACTAGAAAACATGCCATTGGTGAAACGCGGCAATCGCTTATCGATCATGCCTGTGAGCGAAGAAGAGTGGCAAGCAATCCTCGGCAAAGAGAAGTTGCCGAGTCAGCGATAAAAGAAAAGGGCTGCATAGTGCAGCCCTTTGTGATTTTGCCGATAACCTGTTGTTGATAGCCAATACAGGTTATAGCAGATGATCTTGTAGGTAGTGTGCAACCGCATCGTCGACGTTGCTGCCGATTACTTCATTGTTTGGTAGTGCTTTCATCACTTTCTCGTGAGATGTGCCCATCACCAATCCTTTACCCGCCATAGATAGCATTTCTACGTCGTTCATGCCATCACCAAAGGCGATGGTGTTTTCCAATGTTAGCCCAATAGACTCCGCGACTGCCTTCAACGCATCACCTTTAGACACACCAGCGCTCATCACTTCCAAACACCAAGGTGTTGAGAATGCGATGTTTAGTTGATCGCCAAATTGCTCACGTAACTTAGTTTCGAAGGTCACAAGATGGTCGTGATCTTTTGCTGGGTGAGTGAAGAAGATTTTCGCAATGCCATCAGTTGGTGCGTTGTCTTGATCGTACAACTTATAAGTGAACTCTTCATGGAATTCGCGTAACTCATCGTCATCTTTGTTCAACAACCAGTCGTCGTTTTGATACATGTGGATAAGTATTTCAGGATCCGTTTTGATCGTGTCGATCACTGATTGAACCAAATCTTCAGGTACGTTCTGGCTGTACATCTCTTGATCATTCTGGTCGTGCACACGTGCTCCGTTCGAAGTAATCATATAAGCCGGAATACCTACTGTGCGACGAATGCTTGCGACGTCTACGTGGTGGCGACCCGTTGCAAAGACAAATGTGTAGCCTTGTTCATGCAGCGCTTTGAGCGTCTCTTTCGAGTAAGCGCTTAGCTGGTGGTTTGGTGCGAGTAAAGTGCCATCCAGATCTGAGGCAACGATTTTAGTGATCTCTTTGCAAGGTAGCGATGTGCTCATGAAGCCCTCGTAAACGGTTCGGATAGAGTAGAACAGGTTGATTGCACACGGAGCGCAGTAGATTGACTAGATCGTACTGCTCCGAGTGCGGGGAACATGATGAAGTCTACGCCAAAATAAGGAGGAAAAAGAGGGTAAATCGCTGAGCTCGTATTTCCTCTTTAATCTGATTTATTGGCTGTGCTCACGCATGAAGGCAAAAACCGCATCAAGTGCTTGGTTGCGATACTGGTCTTTTTCAAACAAGATTTCGTGCTCTGCGCCAGCAATAGAAACTAGGCTGGCATTGGGGTTAGTCTTACTTAGCTTATCGATAAAGCGTTGCTGCGCGGCGTTACTCACGATGCGATCGTTACCTGATTGAACCAATAAAACCGGAACTTTAATTTGGCGTGTCAGCAAAATACATTGCTTGGCTGCCATCAAGCCTTGCCATACCCAGCGTGTGCTTGGACCGCCCACTTGTAGCTCTGGTTTATCGCGGTATAAACCACGGAACCAGTGATAACGATCGTAGCTTTGGCTAAGTGGGTTATCTTCAAACGGCTTTGGGTAGTATTCCTTATGACCTGGCGCATAGCTTGGTTGCGGGGAAACCGCTGCAAGGATTTGCGTGACTGGAATCGCGATAGGGCTGAGATACCAAGGAAGGTTGATACCAAACATCGGAGCACTCAGAATCAAACCGTCAAAGTTGTGGTCTGGGTGAGTTTGCAGGTAACGTGTTGCAATTGCACCGCCCATCGAGTGGGAAATGACAAAGCGCTGCTGGTATCCACCCAAGTCGAGTTGCTGCAGTACCAATTCCATATCGTCAATATAATCATTAAAGTCATAGACGTGACCCATGTCTGAGTCTGGTAGCAGGCGATCTGATAAACCTTGTCCTCGGTGGTCAAACGAATACACGTCATAACCTTGTCGATATAGGTCGTAGAACAGTTCTTGGTATTTCCAGGAGGCTTCAATGCGACCGTTGACGATCAGTACGGCTTTGGTGTGTTCGGGATTGGTGAGTTTGCACCAGTAGATTTTCTTTTTCTCTGTCCCTTTTACAAAGCCTTCTTGGCGTTCTTGCCAAAGTGCTGCGATCGGACCACCTATTGCTTGCTCAAATAAGGTCTCTTGAGTATAAGTCAAAGGTGAATGGTTAATAGCCATTAGTCGATTACCTGAAGATACGTTGTTTACGCGATGTATCATCGAAGAATTATTGAGGAAATGCAATGGATACCCATGTTTGGTTAGCCTATGTGGTAACTGCAATCGTTTTTAGTCTGGCTCCGGGATCTGGCACCGTCAACTCAATCAGTAATGGTTTGAGTTACGGCACGCGCAAATCATTGGGTGCTATCGTTGGTTTACAGATTGGTTTGGCAATTCATATTGCTTTGGTTGGCGCTGGCATTGGTGCTTTAGTCGCGCAATCGGCAACGGCATTTACTGTGATCAAATGGGTTGGTGCAGCTTACCTTGTGTGGCTCGGCATTCAAAAGTGGCGTGATACATCCGGCTTGGTTGCGACCGAAAGTCACCAAACCATGTCAGGTACTTCTCTGTTGTACAAAGCCATTCTTATCAACCTGACTAACCCGAAATCGATCGTATTCTTGGTGGCACTGTTTCCACAATTTATCGATCCAGCGAAAGACCAACTAACTCAGCTGTTGGTATTGGGCGTGACGACGGTGACCATTGACGCGTTTGTGATGCTGGGCTACACCAGTTTGGCCGCACAAATGGGACGCTTTATTCGCTCAGATAAGATCATGGGCAAAATTAATAAAGTATTCGGTTCAATGTTCATGGGATGTGGTGCATTATTAGCGGCAGCTAAGTAACAAGTTATAAAAAGCACAATAATTTCGAATGAAAAACGCATATGTCGCCCGCCAGCCAATCTTTAACCGTAAAAGACAGACGCTGGGATATGAGTTGTTGTTCCGTGATGGTGAAAGTAATGCCTATCCTGCGCACATCGATTCAAACAGGGCGACATACCGATTGATAGTAGAGAACTTTCTCTCTGTCGGAACCAATCCTCTGATTGCATCTTCACGATGCTTCATCAATTTTCCTCACCAAAGTTTGCTGCGTCGGCTGCCAAGAAGCTTGCCGAAAAACAAAATCGTGGTTGAGGTACTCGAAACCTGCCAACCAACCGATGAGCTGCTTGAAGCCATTCGCGAACTGTACCGTGAAGGCTATTTGATCGCGCTTGATGACTTCACGTTGACTGATGAATGGCGCCGGTTCTTACCGTATGTCCATATCGTGAAACTCGATATCATGGCGATGGGGCTAAAAAAGGCATGCGACTTAGTTAAGAAGCACACTAAAAAGCGCACCAAATACCATTTCTTAGCTGAGCGAGTAGAAACCGAAGCTGAGTTTGAAGCGACCAAAGAGGCAGGCTTTAAATTCTTCCAAGGCTACTTCTTCAGCAAGCCTGAAGTGATGCAGACTAAATACGTGAGTCCCGAGCAAGTGTTGGCGCTCAAGCTATTTCGAGAAGTGTGTGTCCCCGATCCAGACTTTGACCGGATTGAAAACATCATTACTCAAGATGTCACGCTGTCGTACAAGTTACTGCGTTTTGTGAATACACAATCGACCACGTTAGAAGTGACCATCACTTCATTCCGCCAAGCTTTGATTTACCTTGGGCAAGAGAAGCTCAAAATGTTTGTCTCACTGGTGGTTGCGTCATATATCTCCGGGCAGAAGCCGCGCGAGTTGTACAACTTATCTTTGCAACGCGCTCAATTCTGCGAAGCTATGTCGCGCTATCAACCTTTTGCGCATCTCAACGAGCAGGGTTTTATGGTTGGCTTGTTATCGATTCTCGACGCCATGCTTGATTTGTCTGTGGAATCTTTAGTGGGACAGCTGCCTTTAAGCCCTTCCGTGCAGCAAGCCTTGTTGCATCGCCAAGGTGAATACGGCGCGTTGTTGGCAATTGAGGAATGCTACGAGCGTGCCGATTGGGCAGGCGTGGAGCAATTCTCCCAGCAACTCGGACTTTCTGTGGATGATGTTAAGTCTGAACTTGGCGAAGCCGTTCGCTGGAGCCAGACCTTTTCTGGCGCCTAATCTGATCAAATATTAAACTTTTATTACAGTCGATCACGATCGCTTGACGTTATTCTATTTTTAAATAACCATATATGAATATCCATATATAGGTATGTAAGTATGCTTCCACATCAGTTTTTCAAACTTCTTTCCGACGAGACTCGTGTGCGTTGCTTAATGCTGGTGGTTCGTGAAGGGGAAACTTGTGTTGGTGATTTAGCCCATGCGCTACAACAAAGCCAACCAAAGATTTCTCGCCATCTGGCTCAGCTAAGATCAAATGGTATTTTGGTTGATAAACGTCAGGGGCAATGGGTGTACTACGAGCTGTCAGATCAATTACCGGGATGGATGCAAAAATTGATTGATGACTTGGTAGCCTCGAATTGCTTGAAGCAAGAGTACCAAGAAGATATTTCACGTTTGCACGACAAAGCTCGCGCAGCGTGCTGTTAACCAGCGAAAGCTTAAAGGTAGAAGATTATGACGATTAAAGTAGGTATTAACGGTTTCGGTCGAATTGGTCGTTTGGCATTACGCGCAGCGTTTGATTGGCCAGAACTAGAGTTCGTACACATCAACGATGTAGCGGGTGATGCGGCGACTCTGGGTCACTTACTTGAGTTCGATTCAGTTCAAGGTCGTTGGAACCATGCAGTGCAAGTTGAAGGCACAGACATGGTGATCAACGGTAAGCGCATCACGACTTCACAAGAGCGTGATATCGATGCTGTGAACTGGGGTCAATGTGATGTTGTGATTGAAGCAACGGGCGTTCATCGCAAAACCTCATTCCTAAACAAATACCTAGAGCAAGGCGTAAAACGTGTTGTTGTTAGCGCACCAGTAAAAGAAGACGGCGTAGCTAACATCGTAGTGGGTGTGAACGACCACATCTTCGACCCTGCGCAGCACCGCATCGTAACCGCAGCGTCTTGTACAACGAACTGTATTGCACCTGTTGTGAAAGTGATTCACGAAAAACTGGGCATTGAACAATCGTCATTCACAACGATTCACGATTTAACTAACACACAAACGATTCTGGACGCGCCGCACAAAGACCTACGTCGTGCACGTGCATGTGGCATGAGCCTAATCCCAACCACAACGGGCAGTGCAAAAGCGATTGTGGAAATCTTCCCTGAGTTGAAAGACAAGATTAACGGTCACGCGGTTCGTGTTCCTCTGGCAAACGCCTCACTCACTGACATTATTTTTGATGTGAAACGTGATACCACAGCAGAAGAGGTTAACGCATTACTGAAAGAAGCTTCTGAAGGCGAGCTAAAAGGCATCCTTGGCTTTGAAGAGCGCCCATTGGTTTCTATTGATTACAAAGGCGACCAACGTTCAACTATCGTTGATGCGCAATCAACCATGGTAGTAGGTTCTCGTATGGTGAAGATTTACGCTTGGTACGATAACGAAATGGGTTACGCGACGCGTACTGCAGAATTGGTTCGTAACGTTGGTATGGCATAAGGAGCTTTAAGATGTCTCATCCTACATGGCAATTAGATTTAGAAGCGGGCGCTTTGGTACTGACTCCATGTCCAGGCACCAAAGGTGTTGAACTGCAAGCTTCGCTAGAGCAGCTAAAAGCGCAAGGCGTAGAAGCAATTGTTACTGCTCTTGATAATGCTGAATTAGCAGCAAAAGACGTGTCTGCGTTGGGCGAATTAACCCAACAATTGGGTATGAAATGGTTCCAAATTGAGATTGAAGATGATTGTGCTCCGGGCGAAGAGTTCGCTGAAAAATGGTCACAAGCGAGTCCTGAACTGCACGCGATTCTTGCTCAAGGTGGTAAGGTTGCAATGCACTGCATGGGGGGCTCTGGTCGCACAGGTTTGTTCGCTGCGCACCTACTGTTAGAGAAAGATTGGGCGCTAGAAGACATCGTGCGTGAAGTGCAAGCGCTGCGTCCTGGTGCTTTCACAAAGCCTGTACAAGTTGAGTACATCGAGCGTGTAGCTCAAAACGCTTGATCAGCTTATAGAGCTTTTGGAACATCATGATCCAAAAGCTCTCTTTATGCCGTGATGGCTTACCAATTTATGTGATTCTTGTTTATTGGTTTTACATTTAAACTATTGTTTATTAATAAATAATATTTAGATTTTCATCAGTTCTTGTTTCACAATTTAGCGCCAGTATTGAGATGGCTCAATGCTGGTGTTCAGGTCATAGAGCATTTGGAACATCATGATCTAAATACTCTAAATGCTGTACATCTGAGGTCGTTATGATTTCAAAACTAAGCAAAAGTATCCGTCAGTATATGCTGGTGACGTTCAACTATTGGAACTTCACCGTGACGGATGGTGCACTACGTATGCTGGTGGTGCTTTACTTCCATGACTTAGGTTACTCAAGCTTAGCCATTGCTTCGCTGTTCCTTTTCTATGAATTTTTTGGCGTAGTGACCAACTTGGTTGGCGGCTGGCTAGGTGCTCGACTTGGTTTGAACAAAACCATGAACGTCGGCTTAGGGATGCAGATTTTCGCCTTGCTGATGCTGGCAGTGCCCAATGCTTGGTTGACCATTCCTTGGGTAATGGCTGCGCAGGCAATTTCGGGTATTGCCAAAGACTTAAATAAGATGAGTGCCAAGAGCGCGATCAAAACTTTAGTGCCAGACGAGCAACAAGGTGCACTTTATAAGTGGGTTGCGATCTTAACGGGCTCGAAGAATGCACTGAAAGGTGCGGGTTTCTTTGTTGGTGGTTTATTGCTATCAGCGTTTGGTTTCCAAACTTCGATGATCATCATGGCAAGTGTGTTGGCGATTGTCTTCGTGTGCAGTTTAGTTTGGTTAGAAGCGGATATGGGTAAGGCGAAGAGCAAACCTAAATTTCGTCAGATTTTCTCTAAGTCAGAATCGGTGAACATCCTTTCTGCAGCGCGTATGTTCCTATTTGGTGCTCGTGATGTGTGGTTTGTTGTTGCACTGCCGATTTACCTTGGCAGCGTATTTGGTTGGGATCACCTGATGGTGGGCGGCTTCCTGGCAGCTTGGGTGATTGCTTACGGATTCGTTCAAGGCTTTGCACCTCGTATTACCGGTAAAGCGCAAGGTCGAGTGCCAGATGGCAGCGCGGCATTAATTTGGGCTGGTATCCTTGCTGTTATCACTGGTGCAATTGCTTACGGCGTGCAGATTGGCTGGCAACCAGAACTGGTCATTGTGGTGGGCTTGATGATTTTTGGTGCCGTATTTGCGGTGAACTCATCTTTGCACTCTTATCTAATCGTCAGCTACGCAAAAGGCGACGGTGTTTCATTGGATGTCGGTTTCTATTACATGGCGAATGCGATGGGACGTTTGATCGGTACGGTTCTTTCTGGTTGGATTTACCAAGAAGCAGGGCTTGCTGCATGTTTGTGGGTGTCCTTTGCCTTCTTAGCGCTGACAACGGTCATTTCTATCAAGCTACCAAAAAACAAAGTAGCTACGGCTTAAATCGATTTACGAGTTAGAAATAAAAATGGCTCCATATTGGGAGCCATTTTTGTATTTACGATTCAGTATCGCAAATCAGTAAATCTTGGTTATGGGCAAAGGCGACCTTGCTGTGCCGGTTGCGTCATTTCCATATCACCTTTTAACGAACGGTAAACGATGGTGTTCCAGACTTCGCCATTGTCCATTTCGAATTCAATCGCGTAGTTAATGCCATTCACGACTTGAGTTCGTACGCTCAAGATTTCTTTTAGTTTAGCAGCGGTATTCATCTGCCCAAGAACAAAGTCGAGCGCTTGCTGAGCCTCAGGTGTTACTTCACCTTGTGACCAGCCGCCAGCAAGATTTTCCGCGCTGCAGATAGGGTTCGCTTCCGATTGCGATTGTGTTGGTGCCACGGTCTCTTCCTTTTGATTACATCCAGCTAAAGCCACTACACAAACCAGTGATGCTAATAATGTTTTCTTCATAAAGACCTCTCTTAATAATCTGTCCAGCATCCTAATGGAAAGAAACGGCTAAATCTGTTTCATATCCAAGAAAGCTTAGGGCTGGTGATCCTATTTGTACAATAGGATTTGTCGCTAACTATTGTGCAAATCAATGTTATTAGAGCTTCATAGCTGAGTTAAAAATAAGCAAAAACAGATTGTTAACTATTTAACTGAGCGAAAATTACCCTATGCTATAGACGTGAAGTTACACAAACTAGGAAAGGGTATGAGAGAAAGGGTTCTGTTTTTCGACTTATTACGTTGTGTCGCTGCTGTGGCAGTGATCGCTATTCACGTGTTAGCGCCATATCGTAATGAATTGGGCGTGATTCCATTCGATCAATGGGCGACGGCAGTAGGAGTGAACAGCGTGACGCGTTGGGCGGTGCCAGTGTTTATTTTGATAACTGGTGCATTGATGCTCAGCGATACGCGTCCTTTTGATGCCAAATACTACGTCAAACGACGTTTAGGCAAAGTGCTGGTGCCTTTTTTGGTTTGGTCGATGTTTTACGCGTATTTATCGGGTTGGACAGCGCAAGGTTTTGATTTTGCCACGGTAAAAGAAGTGGTGAGTAACAGTCCGTATCATGCAACTTATTATCACCTTGGTTTTTTCTACTACTTTATTCCACTCTATTTTGTGATTCCGTTGTTTCAATGGATGGTTCGCAATGTCGATGACAACGTTATTTACACCTATTTAGCGTTTTGGTTGTTCACGAGCACCTTATTCCTATTCAAAATTGATGGACCATGGAGTAATCAATATTGGCTTTACATGGGGTATTTACCGTTAGGCTATGTGTTGTTTAAGAAAATTCCATTAAACCGTTCCGTTGTGACGGCGTTTACTGCGTTTGGGTTGGTGGCATTAGCAGTGACGTTTACTATGGTTGTGACCAACAGTTTAGAAGCAGACAAATACACAGTAGGGCGCTGGTTCTCATACAAAACATTGAATGTGATTCTCGCAGCATCGATGATTTTTATGTTGTGTCGTTACTTTGGAGAGGGCTTGGCACCGAAAGCGCAAAAAGTGGTGAGTTTTATTAGCCAGCACAGTTTAGGTATTTATCTTCTTCACCCAATCTTCTTATGGCCGATGAAAACATTCGGTTGGTATCAAGGTCACCCTGCATGGGTGATTCCTGTGTGGATTGTATTGAGTGGTGCTGGAGCCTTGGCGATGAGCTATCTGTTCTCCAAGTCCGCCAAGACTCGCTGGTTGCTACCGTAGATTAGCGCTTTAAGGCGAAATGTAAGAACTTATCGCCACGGTAAGTCAGTGTGCCTTTATCACCCGGATTGAGTGCGTGGTAATAGTGCACACCGATTTGAAATTCGCGTTTTGGTCCAATCGAACCGCGTTGTACATAAATCCAATATTCTTGATCGTCTTGACCTGGCTCTGCATCCGGTACTTCTATTGCTTGTTTGTCTAAGATGGTCACTTGAGCACTTTGCTCAGGTGCATCTTCGCCAAAGTAATGTTTGCTGTAGAAGCGGAAAAACGCCCATGCGCCGAGCGCAATCAGAGCGAACAAAGCCAAAATAAGTGAGATTGGCATGATAACCTCCAATGTTTCATTGGCACCTATTTTACAGAACTCCCTGATTAAACTATGAGTTGAGATAAATTATTCGTGATCTAGTAAAAGCGTCGTAGATTTTATTCGGCGCACTTCACATTTTATATGCGTTCAAGAGCACAATTTAAAAGGAAATTTGCACCTTTTGGCTCGAAAAAGTTCTAAATTTATAGAAGAATGAAATGACTGACGAAGGAAGGGTCAAGTAAGGAGGGTTACGATGTCAGATATTGAGAAAGTAGTCATGCGTACCCGAACGATCGAGAAACTTCTGCGTACGCAATACCACGCGGAAGGGAAAGGGTTACATCAGCTTATCACTAGTTGTGAAGAGCGCTTGCCGCATGACGTTGTTGCCAAGTTGCGGTTTATTGCGACTGTAAGAAACAAGGT
This sequence comes from Vibrio sp. MM46, assembly GCF_027587135.1. Taxonomy (NCBI): domain Bacteria; kingdom Pseudomonadati; phylum Pseudomonadota; class Gammaproteobacteria; order Vibrionales; family Vibrionaceae; genus Vibrio; species Vibrio sp. MM46. Next base: position 26,172 of record NZ_JAPPTO010000033.1, on the reverse strand, counting down.
TGTTCACGAAGAGGATTACAAGCTGGACGATCGAAAAGGTTTCTTAGCTGCGTGCGATGCATGCGAAAAGGAGCTGACACCACGAAGTTCACGCTTTATTTGGCGAGCGGCGATTTTGTTAATGGCCTTGATTACGCTCGCTGCACTTGGTTTCTACTACATGCATTGGGACATTCTGGTTAAGCATTTGTAGACGATAAAATTTGAATAATAAAAAAGGGACGCGAAAGCGTCCCTTTTTTATTTTAAACAGTAACTTAGTACATCATTGGCAGTGTCATTAAACCAACAACCACTGCAATCATTACCAGCCCTTGTTTTTGAGAAGAAGAAATCATAACACTACCCCTAAAATCATTGATGAACTCGATGTAAATAATATAGCACTGTTTTTGAGCTTTGATCAACTTCAAAGCGGAAAAGTTTTCAAAACTCGCACTTAACTTAAGTGTTTTTACCCTAAATTGACTAATAAAACTGTGTTTTTTGTGCTGTTCTTTAAGTGTTCGACTTGTTGTTTTTCTCTTCTTTTTGTTTTTAAGTATATGATTTTAATGTGTTAAATATGAGTAATCTTATGGTGAAATAGTGTTTCTTGTCTGGGTGGTGATGTTGGTTGACTATTTTTGCTGAATTTCTCAAAAGTTGAGAAAATTAGGTTTTGTGCTAATGAAGTGAACACTTATGGACGTCTATTTCGTCTTATTTTTCCTATCTAATGAGAAAACTACAGTATCAAAAGGCTTTAGCTATAATCTACAATAGCTAAGGTTAGGTTTTTATCGCTTTTGTTGACTATTCTTTTTTATATCATGTGGTTAGGTGTGGTTGTTTGAACTTTTAACCTGAGGTTTTACTACTCTGGTAGTTACGAGTCTTGTTATGGAACGGTGTTTTTAGCTTTCTGAGTGGTCAGAGGTGGTGGATTTGGTTTTTGTGTCGGTTATTTATCCATAACGGTTGCATGGCGAACAAATTGGCGGTTTGTTTTTCAATTTATTGAAAGTCAGCGAATTTATTTCGCTGCCGTTGATTACTTTCACTAAATCATTCACCTCAATGATTGCGAGAAAAACGATAACCATTAATTGAGTAAGTTGCGGCTACAAAATGTTGCGATTCGCTATCGAGATCCAACTTTCACTGATTGCATCTTTACATCAAGATTGGTCTACCTAGACTAGCGGCGAGATTACGTGAAAGGTGTATCGGCATGTGGAGTTGGTTAGCGATAGGGCTATCGGGGATGTATTCCGTGTTGGGGGCGAAACAAGCCAATCCAACGCAGTCTCTCACATTTAAAATCTTTACTCTGCTATTGCTGCTGATTTTGGCACTGACCGAAGGTTCTTCAGCACCACACACATATTGGATCGTTGGTGGTTTAGTGGTTTCGATGTTTGCTGACACTCTTCATTCATTTAAATCTCGCAAACCTCTTTATTTCGCGGGGTATCTCCTAGCACAAATCTGCTATAGCAAATCATTTTGGGTTCAGCTCAATGGTGACATCGTTTGGTGGTTGTTAGCTCTGCTTCTCGCAGCAAGTATCGTCGCATTTTTCCTACTATTGCCACAATTGGATTCCATGGTCTTTCCGGTCGTGATTATGGGCATTATGCTAGTTCAATTGGCTTGGGCTGCGGGAGAGGTGTGGTTACAAGTGCCGAGCTTTGCTAGTGCGCTCGGGTTTAGCGGCGCCTTAGTGATGATTTATTCCGCCTTAGCTTATGCAATACATGGTTATCGTAAGCCGATGAAACGCGCCTATGTCTGGGTGAGTGGCAGCTACTTTTTTGCTCATGCGTTAATTGTTGCCTCTATCATTTACTAACTCAGGTCAAAGTACCTCGTCTTTTTTTCAGTAAACTGGACGAATTCAACTTGATGACCGGAGTCAATAATGACTGAAATTCATGCTCACAATCTACTGAACCTACTTCGTGAAACCCCAATGAACCGTGATGAGCTTGCGGGTCACTTTGGTTCTGAGGCACGCTTTCATACCTGTAAGCTGAATGATCTAGACTTAGATGCATTGCTAGAGTTTTTGCTAAAGCGAGAAAAAGTACGCGAGCTAGAAGGTAAGTTTGTCGTAAACATGGCGCGCGTTTGCAATCACTAAGCGGCGGTTAAGCGTTGTTCTGTGAAGGCGATAAATGCATTTCGCCTTCAAACATATATTCATGTAGTCACTTTGTTATACTGGCCGCCAATTTTCCTGTCGAGGTCAGAACATGGACATTCTTTCTGCAGCGACCATGCTGTTTCTTATTATGGACCCGCTCGGCAACTTGCCGATTGTGCTATCCATTCTCAAACATCTCGATGCAAAGCGTCGTCGCAAAGTACTGATCCGTGAGTTAGTGTTTGCCTTGATGATTTTGATGCTGTTCTTATTTGCAGGGCAGAGCATCATGAGCTTCCTTCATGTTCAGCCTGAAACCTTGAGTATTTCTGGTGGTATCATTCTGTTTATCATCGCCATTAAGATGATTTTCCCAAGTGCTGGCAGCATTACTGGATTGGCTGCCGGCGAAGAGCCGTTTATTGTACCAATGGCTATCCCGATGATTGCGGGACCTTCGGTGATTGCAGCGCTGCTTTTACTTTCTTCTCAGCATCCCGATAAGATTATGGAGCTGTCTGCCGCCGTGTTAATTGCTTGGGGCGCGACTTTCTTTATTTTGATGTTCTACAGCTTCTTCCACCGTATCCTAGGAGAGCGTGGTTTAAAAGCCGTTGAGCGATTGATGGGACTACTGCTAGTGATGATATCTACCCAAATGTTCCTTGATGGGGTGAAGAGCTACATGGGCTGAGCCATTACCGAGATGATAAATACAAAAAAGCCGCTCTTATGAGCGGCTTTCGTTTCTCTGTCTTATTACATCATGTGCTTACGACGAATATCGAGCAGAGCAAAAATACCAAAAATCAAAATGGAGTACTTTTCCCATGCGCTCATCTTAATCTTGTCGCCAAATGCACCAATGAAGATCGCCATTTGCAAACCGTGCATGATGAACAAGAAAGCGGTCATGATGTACAACGCAATCGCTGCTTTACCAGGGAATGGCATAAAGAAGTTGAGGATCAACACGAACCAGACAAAGGCGATGGCCGCTTTAGCCAGTATCAATAATGCTTTCATTTAACTATCCTTTTAAATCGAGGCTTTAAGCTGGTGAGCGTTCGTATAAACGGTAGCTCACTTGACCTGCGGTTTTCTCGCGGTGTAGGTGCCAGCTCTCTGGTAGCCCAGCAATGTTCAGCTCTTTTTCAGTTTCAATATAAATCATCGCATCTTCAGCAAGCCAGCCGTTTTGCTCTAGCAAGGTCACGGTTTCATCCAATAATCCTTTGCGGAATGGCGGATCGATGAATACTACGTGGTGAGGTGTCCCTGGTTGCTGCAAAAAGCTAATTGCATCAGTGTTCACTACTTGAATGTTGTTGGCATTCAAGGAAGTTACGTTCTTTTGCAGTTGCTGAAATGCTTGTGGATTTAGCTCAATCATAGTTACTTGGTCAGCTTGGCGTGAAGCTGATTCAAAGCCTAAACCGCCTGAGCCCGCAAACAAGTCGAGACACTTCGCCTGCGGTACATCTTGAGCTAACCAGTTAAACAGGGTTTCTTTTACGCGATCCGTGGTTGGGCGTAAGCCCTCTGCATCATGAACAGGGAGCTTTCTACCTCTCCATAACCCACTAATAATGCGTACAAAGCCCGTTGTTGGCGTTTTTTGTGATGAGTTTTGCTGGCGACGTCTTACCATAGATTTTTTGACCGCTAATAAAGTGATACTATACCCAATCGCCCAAGCTTTGAGCTTGGATACAGCCCAGAATATTCAAGATGACAGAGTGTAACACTAATAAGATTAGATTTACCTAATTGGAAAGTTTTCACAACTTTGTCATTCGCCTTTTCTGTAAAGTTAATATTCTTGTCAGAAAAGAGTCATTAATAGATAAGAAGACAATCTAGGATAGCCCCAGATGACGGAAAAAAAGAAGCGCGGATTACTTTCGTGGCTAGGTTTTGGTGATGAAGAGCAAAGCCAAAAACCGACAACTGAAGAATCAGTAAAAGAAGAAGCAGCGGAAGCTCCTGCCGCCGAGCAACAACCAACAGAAGACGTTGCCGAGCAAGCAGAAGAAAAAACAGCGGTTGAAGCGGAGCCGGAGAAAGCCGAGGCTGCCCCAGCAGAAGCAGAAGCAGAAGCAGAAGCAGAAGCAGAAGCAGAAGAGCCACAAGTACCAGTTGCACCTCGCGTTCAAGAACAAGAAAAACCAACCGAGAGCTTCTTTGCTCGCCTGAAGCGTAGCCTAAGCCGCACAAAAGCAAACATCGGTGCGGGTTTCTTTGGTTTGTTCAGCGGTAAGAAGATCGATGATGACCTTTTCGAAGAGCTAGAAGAACAACTGTTGATTGCTGATGTAGGCATGGAAACCACCACAAAAATCATCAACAATCTGACTGAAAAAGCCTCTCGCGGTGATCTTAAAGATGGTGAAGCACTTTACGGCCTGCTGAAAGAAGAGATGGCAGAAATCCTTGCGAAAGTAGAACAGCCTCTCGAAATCGACAGCAGCAAAACCCCTTATGTTATCTTAATGGTTGGCGTGAACGGTGTCGGTAAAACCACCACAATCGGTAAGCTGGCGAAGCAATTCCAAAACCAAGGTAAGAAAGTCATGCTTGCGGCGGGTGATACCTTCCGTGCGGCAGCGGTTGAGCAGCTACAAGTATGGGGTGAGCGTAACAACGTTCCTGTGATTGCTCAGCACACTGGCGCGGACAGTGCCTCGGTTATCTATGATGCGATTGAAGCGGCAAAAGCGCGTGGCGTCGATGTCGTGATTGCCGATACTGCCGGTCGTCTACAAAACAAAGCGAACCTAATGGAAGAGCTGCGTAAGATTGTACGTGTAATGAAGAAGATTGATGACTCAGCGCCACACGAGATCATGCTGACGCTAGATGCAGGTACAGGTCAAAATGCAATTAGCCAAGCGAAACTTTTCAGTGATGTTGCCCCTCTAACCGGGATTACATTGACTAAGCTGGATGGTACAGCGAAAGGTGGCGTGATCTTCGCTATCGCTGATCAGTTCGAAATCCCAATTCGCTACATTGGTGTAGGCGAAGGCATCGAAGACTTGCGTCCATTTGAAACTCAAGAGTTCATTGACGCTCTGTTTAGTCGTGAAGAGTAACAAGAGTTAGAGGAAATCAACGGTGATCAAATTTCAGCAAGTGAGCAAAGCTTACCGAGGTGGTCGACAAGCCTTACAGAAAGTCGATTTTCACCTTCGACGCGGAGAAATGGCGTTTTTAGGTGGGCATTCCGGGGCAGGTAAAAGTACCTTGTTGAAACTGATATGTGCGATAGAGCGACCAACCGATGGCAAAATCCATTTCAATGGTCACGATATCACTCGTATCCCAAACAAAGACATTCCCTTCTTGCGTCGCAATATCGGGATTGTTTTCCAAGATCACCGTCTATTGATGGATCGCAGTGTGTTCGACAACGTTGCACTGCCGATGCGCATCGAATCGATTTCTGAAAACGAAATCAAACGCCGTGTTTCTGCGGCGTTGGATAAAACGGGCTTGTTGGATAAAGCCCGTTGTTTGCCAAGTCAACTTTCGGGTGGTGAACAACAACGTGTTGGTATTGCACGCGCTGTCGTAAACCGACCAACCCTACTGGTGGCCGATGAGCCAACTGGTAACCTTGATCCAGAGCTGTCTAACCGTGTGTTACGATTGTTTGAAGAATTTAACCGTGCTGGCGTAACGATTCTCCTTGCGACGCACGATATCGGGTTAGTAAACACTCGCCCACAATATCGCCATTTTGAATTGAACCAAGGCTTCCTAAGTGAGGTAGAAGACTATGGTAGGTAACAAGCGCACCCAGAAGAAAGGGAAAGGTCGCAGTGCCAAGCGTGCAAATACCGATGGTTTTTTCTCTGTCCATGCAAAACAAGCAAAATCTTCTTTTGGCGCGTTATGGCGTCGCCCTTTAGGTAACATTCTTACCTTAGCTGTTATTTCAGTGGCATTAGCGATGCCTGCTTGCTTGTACTTGCTGGGTAAAAACGTGGCGAGCGCAGCACAAGATGTCGCTTCACCATCGCAAGTTAGTGCTTACTTAGTAGAAGGCATGCCTGATGCGCGTGTGATGGTGTTAAAAGACCAAATCGAAACGTGGCCTTTGGTAAAAGAGGTGGAATATATTTCGCCGCAACAAGGTCTATCTGATTTAAGCCAATACGCTGGCTTTGACCAAGCGTTGAGTCTGTTGAGTGGTTACGCACTACCAGGCGTGTTGGTGATCACACCTGATTCAGAAGTAAAGAGTGATATTCAGTCGATAGCCAAGCAAGTCCGTGAGCAACAAGACGTTACTGACGTTAGGCTCGATGAAGATTGGCTGGCGCGTCTTGATGCCATAAAAACCCTTGCTGGTATTATTGTCATCACCCTGACAATACTGATGTTAGGTGCTGTATTTTTAATCGTCGGCAATACATTGCGCTTTAATGTGCTGGCGAACAAAGAAGAGATTCAAACCATGAAGCTGATTGGTGCGACCGACGGTTTCATTCTGCGTCCTTACCTGTACACGGGTATGTGGTTCGGTGTGCTGGGGGCGAGCATTGCTTGGTTAGTCACCGCATTGATTACTGTGGTGATGAACAATGCCGTTGAGCAATTGGCTTCACTATACGACAGTCAGTTCCGCTTGATTGGTCTGAGTTGGGATGAATCTCTGCTATTAATTATCACTGGTAGTTTACTGGGTTGTATCGCCGCACGAGTATCCGCGCAGCGTCATCTAAAAGAAATTGAACCAGTTTAGGTGATAAAGGTCTTATACTTGGAATTTATTAGCACAAGCTAATTTTTACCTCTTGTTTAGACAATTTGTTTATGGATAATTACTCGCCCTTCTTGAAACTTGTTCATTTTAAGTTCAAGATGGCCAAGCTAAATTGCAATGTAATGCTCCAGATCAGAGATTGATGAGGAATTGAATGACAAAAGAAGCGTATCCGATGGCTCTAGTCACGCAAGATAGCCTTGATAGCTATATCCGTTCTGTAAACAGCTACCCAATGCTAACTGCAGACGAAGAGCGTGAGCTTGCAGAACGATTACACTACAAGGGTGAAATTGACGCGGCGAAAGGCCTTATCTTGTCACACCTACGATTCGTTGTTCACGTTGCTCGTGGCTACTCAGGCTACGGTTTGCCAATGGCAGATCTAGTACAAGAGGGCAACATCGGTCTTATGAAAGCAGTTAAGCGTTTTAACCCTGAAGTGGGTGTACGCTTGGTTTCTTTCGCTGTTCACTGGATCAAAGCTGAAATCCATGAATACGTATTGCGTAACTGGCGTATTGTTAAGATCGCGACAACCAAAGCGCAACGTAAGCTGTTCTTCAATCTACGTAAGTCGAAAAAGCGTCTAGGTTGGTTCAACAACGGTGAAGTTGAAACCGTAGCTCGTGAGCTAGGTGTCGAGCCTTCAGAAGTACGTGAAATGGAATCGCGTCTAGCGGCAGTGGACTCAACGTTCGATATGCCAATGGATGACGACGACAATGTAAACTCGTACACAGCGCCAATGTTGTACCTAGAGGACAAATCGTCTGATGTAGCAGATAATATTGAAGCTGCTAACTGGGAAACGCATACTAATAATCGTTTAGGTCACGCTCTTGCGAGTTTGGATGAGCGTAGTCAACGTATTGTCCGTTCTCGTTGGTTGGATGACGAGAAAGCAACACTTCAAGATCTAGCGGATGAGTTTGGTGTATCTGCCGAGCGTATTCGTCAGCTAGAAAAGAACGCGATGAAGAAACTGAAACTTGCTGTCGGTGAGTTCTAACTTTCGCTTCTAATCTAAAGTAAGATTTTCATAGAAAGCCGAGATCATGTGATCTCGGCTTTTTTGTTTTCGATCGAAAATCGATAGTGTTTGCGATCTAATTTATCTGTGCTACCTGTGTATAACTCTGTGAAGTAATTATTCATCAACTGTTCGAAAGCCGGACTAAATAAGGCTTAGGCGTGGTTTTTCACTTGGGGATAGTTGTAAATATACACACAGTTAGATCAAGATCATTACTACATCTTGTGGATCAAATGATCCAAATATACTTTATCAACGCAATTCACAGATTTATCCACAAACGGTGCGAATGTGTACAGCTTTCAATGACCTGACTATCTCTGTGTCTAAGTTTGGCTTTGGATAGGTTACAATGGCGTCAATAACGAAAACGACATAGAGAAAGTAAATGGACCAGTTTCAACATATCGATGTTCAAGGCGCTCAGGCATTGCTCGAACAAGGTGAAGCAAAACTTGTAGATATTCGTGACCCTCAATCTTTTGCTGTCGCGCATGCAGAATCCGCTTTTCATCTGACTAATGATTCGATCGTTCCTTTCATGGACGATGCGGAATTCGAACAACCAATCCTAGTGATGTGTTACCACGGCATCAGTAGCCAAGGTGCGGCACAATATTTGGTTAACCAAGGCTTCGAACAGGTGTACAGTGTGGATGGCGGCTTTGAAGCCTGGCAACGAGCAGAACTACCGATAGTGAGAAGTTAATGAAGAGATTGGTAACGTTAAATAATCCACGTATGGCGCAAGCCTTCATTGATTACATGGCATCACGCAAGATTGATATTCAGATGATGCCGGAAGGTGAAGGACAGTTTGCACTTTGGCTGACGGATGCGCAGCATGAAATTGAAGTCGAAACCGAGCTAAAACAATTCTTAGCCAATCCATCAGCGTCGAAATATAGCGCCGCTTCGTGGGACGTTGCCGATACTCGTAAGAGCAAATTTCATTATTCCAGCCCGAGCATTATGGGTATGGTGAAAGCTAAGGCGGGCCCAGTGACCTTGCTGATCATGGTTGTCTGTGCCGTTATCTACTTTTTGCAGATGTTCGGCTTTGGTGATGGTGTGTTTGCTTTATTGCATTTTCCTGCGTTCGAAGGGCAGCAATGGCAGCTCTGGCGCTGGGTTAGCCATGCGTTATTGCACTTCTCTGTTACCCATATTGTGTTCAACCTCTTGTGGTGGTGGCAATTGGGAGGTGATATCGAGCGCCGTTTAAGCTCTGGAAAGTTACTGCAAATCTTCCTTATTTCTGCAGCGCTCTCCGGCGCGGGTCAGTTTTATGTTGAAGGAGCAAACTTCGGCGGTTTATCTGGTGTGGTTTATGCGCTACTTGGTTACTTGTGGATCCTTGGTTACCGTTGTCCACATCTTGGCTTAACACTTCCTAAACCTATTATTGGCTTTATGCTGGTGTGGTTGGTTCTTGGCTATGTTCAACCATTTATGGCGATTGCCAACACGGCCCACTTAGTTGGCTTACTTTCTGGTATGGCGATAGCGTTGTTTGATTCTGGTAAACAGAAATACCAACAAACCTCCTAAGTTAATGATTTACAGACACCAACAAAAAGACCACCAATCGGTGGTCTTTCGTTTAATAGGAGCAGCTCGTCAGCTTTAACTGTTCATATTATTGGTAAAGGTATTTGGTAAACAGCAAATCAGCGATGATGGTTTTACCCGTCTCTGGTAGTAGGGTTTCATTGAGTTCTTTCACCAACGTTTTGCGCAGATCCTCACGACCAGATAAAGACTTAATCGTATCTTCTGTTTGTTTACCCAATAGTTCAATCACCGCATCTCGGATTAATGGTTGGTGGTGTTCGACAACGGCGAGGTCTTGCTGACTCATCACCATGATATCGATACGCACCTGTACATAACCCAATTTATTACCCTTGGTATAGAAGTTCGTAGTTAAATCGGGTTCGAGCGTAAAGTAGGCTAACTTAGGTGCTGCCTCTTCAGATTCAGCCCAACTCGGTGCTGAAATAAGCAGACTTAGCGCGAAAATAATTTGGGCTATATAACGTTTGTACATATTTCTAACTTTTCTTTCTCTGGATCGCGATATTCGAATCGCTTCAGTCTTGATACAATAGACCGTCTATAACAAATAACGGAACTTACAGTTTCAATAAGACGGTAAGTTGTTGCTTTATTGTACGCATAAAGCCTCCAATTGAATACTAGTATGAATCAGCCGACATCACTCTATCTTACTTCTTTATTGGAAGTAGAGTGGCAAAACCCCGAAGATTTTGAATTCCCTAACGAATTCGCCAAGCATTGGCTTGAAGAAAAGGGCTCTTTGTCACGTCGTTTAGGTCAGCACTGCCAACGCTTAACAGTGGAATTGCTGCACAATCAGATCGTCACTGCCAAGACGTTAAAACAGGATGAGAGCCAGCTATTGTCTGAGCAAGATTGCCTACTGAGAGAGGTGATTTTATGTGGCGACAATACAGATTGGGTCATTGGACGCACGCTCATTCCTCGTTCAACCTTGGTCGATCAACAGTATGACTTAGCTCAGCAAGGAGATATTCCGCTGGGCTTAACTGTGTTCAGCGCCGATAACGTTGAACGCGATGCTCTGCAAATGGGATGGGTTAATTTGCCACAGGGGCGCCTTTTAGCGCGACGCTCAAGACTGTGGATGAATCACAAACCCATGCTGGTTGCTGAGCTATTCTTACCCAATTCACCAGTTTACGCTAAGGAGAAGGTGTAAATGTCCGCAGAAAAAGCCAAAGCATATTGGCAACTGATGCGAATGGATCGCCCAATTGGCTCACTCTTGTTATTGTGGCCGACGGTTTGGGCACTTGTAATTGCCGCCCAAGGCATGCCAAGTTGGAATGTACTCATCGTGTTTGTGTTAGGTGTATTCCTAATGCGAAGCGCCGGTTGTGTGATTAACGATTTTGCTGACCGTAAAGTTGATGGTCATGTGAAACGTACCAAGCAGCGTCCTTTACCCTCAGGTAAAGTGACCTCGAAAGAAGCGATTGGTCTGTTTTTAGTTCTAGGTATCAGCTCTTTCTTATTGGTGCTGACCATGAACCCGCTGACGATCAAGCTATCCTTTGCTGGTATCTTTTTAGCGTTCATTTATCCATTTATGAAGCGTTACACCCATTTGCCTCAGCTGTTTTTAGGTTTGGCTTTTAGTTGGGCGATTCCGATGGCATGGGCAGCACAAACAGGCGAATTGCCTTGGATTGTGTGGTTTGTGTTTGTGATTAACGCTTTGTGGACCATTGCTTACGATACTCAATATGCGATGGTCGACCGTGATGATGATTTAAAGATTGGTATCAAATCAACGGCTATCTTGTTCGGGCGTCACGATAAGCTGGTGATTGGTGTTCTGCAGTTGATTACCTTGGCGATGTTAGTGTTGCTTGGTCAACATTACGAACTTGGGCAAAGCTACTATTGGACGATTTTGGTTGCGGCTTCTTTGTTTGTATACCAGCAACACTTGATTCGCCACCGAGAGCGCGACTTGTGCTTCAGAGCCTTTCTTAACAACAACTATGTGGGAATGGTGATTGCGGTCGGTCTGTTTATCGCTTTCTGGTAACTCAGTACAAACGTTCAGATAGAAAAAGGCATCCAATTGGATGCCTTTTATGTTTTGTCGAGATGAATATCGAGCTTAAGCCAATTATGCTTGCAGCTGGTGGATACTCTCTTCGATGGTCAATTTCACTTCTGGGTAGAGCAAAGCAAAGAGTAGTTTGGCAAATTGCTGTGTCTTCTCAAGATCGCAGTTGCCGTCGCTATCTAGGTATTGTTGCTCTTTCAACGTATTGAACATTGCAGCAAACACACCTTTGTCGAAAAACTCTGGCGCGTTAATACCGTGTAGACGCCCCAAACGCTGCGCAATGTCTTGGCTCTGCTGTTCAAGGTCTGATTTACCCAGTTCTTGGTCAGCTACCAGTAAGTTCATCGCAATAGAGTAGCGTTGCAGTGTTTCAGTGATAGTACGACCCAACAAAACCAATGATTGGTTGTTTGACTGGTTAATTTCCAGTTTGTCACCATCTTGGCAAACCATCTTCTGCTCAATGAACTCGTTCAAGATCTTCACGACCAGCTCGTTCAACTCTTCTTCCTTGTAGCTTAGGAACAGCTCTTTTTTCAGGAATGGGTAGATTTGAGCGACGTTTTCTTGAATTTTCTCTACGGTCACGTTGCGCTGACGAATAATCATCTGAGCAATCAATGATGGTAGGGCGAACAGGTGAATGATGTTGTTGCGGTAGTAAGTCATCAGAATCGACTGGCTACGATCCAGCGAAATGATGTCACCCATGGTGTCGGTTTCAATCACAAACTTATCAAGTGAGATAGCGTGATCTACCAACTCTTCAGCCGTTTCTGTTGGAACTGTTGAAGTGTTTGAGTATGGGTTGTTCTTAAGTAGCTTCAGGTAGCATTCAATCTGGTTGATTAGAGAGTCACGAGACAATGCACGCTGACGAGACGCCAATAGCGCGGTCGCACATAGAGTTAGCGCGTTAGTCGCTGCCGCGTCGTTAATGTGCGTCATCATCTTGTTTGCCAGACCGTTCACCACAGGGTTCATCCATTGCGGTTTGCTGCCGCCCATGCGATCGATGTCTTTCGTCCACTCAGGAGCGTGTTCATTCAGGTATTGGTTTAGCTGAATCGGCTCACCGAAGTTAACGTAACCAAGACCAAAATTGCGCAGCTTACGCAGAGTACGCAGCACAAGACCCGCGTTTTCTTTCTCTTTGCGTGAACCTCGAAGCTCTTTGGCGTAAGTACCTACTTCCATTACGTGCTCGTAACCGATGTAAACAGGCACCAATGTTACTGGACGGTTTAGACCGCGTAGCATGGCTTGAATCGTCATTGCCAACATACCGGTTTTTGCTTGAAGTAGACGACCAGTACGTGAACGACCACCTTCACTGAAGTACTCAACCGAGTAACCTTTAGCAAACAGCTCTGATAGGTACTCACGGAAAATCGTGGAGTACAGCTTATTGCCTTTAAAGCTACGACGAATAAAGAACGCACCACCACGACGGAAGATTGGACCCGCAGGGAAGAAATTCAGGTTGATACCCGCAGCAATATGCGGTGGCACCATACCTTCATGGTATAGAACGTAAGAAAGCAGTAGGTAGTCCATGTGACTGCGGTGACATGGTACGTACACGATCTCATGACCATCTTGCGCTAGGCGACGAACAGTCGAAGCGTTGTTGATGTGCAGACCTTGGTACAGCTTCGTCCACAACCAGCCAAGAATACGATCGCCGTTTTTAACCAAACCATAAGAGAAGTCCGCTGCAATCTCATCCATGATGTCATGGGCTTCTTTGCGTGCTTTCTCGATAGAAATGTTTTTGCTTTGCGCTTCGTCTTCAATCGCTTTTTCGATTGCTGGCGATTTCATTAAGCGTGCAAACAGCACTTGGCGTTGAGGTAGGTTTGGACCCGATGCCGCGAGCTTCTGACGAGAGAAGTGGATACGTGCAACGCGCGCTAGCTTGTGTGCAATAGCGCTGTCGGTACCGTGAGAGTCTGCCATGTAACGCAGTGAAACCACTGGGCTAAAGCGCACCAAACAGTCACGACCTGCTGCCATTACCGCTTTTGCTTTTTGCGGACCGTTCATTGGTTGCAGGTACGGCTTATGGTTTTCTTCTTTACCTGGCTTACGACCCCAAAGTACGGTCGCTGGAATCATTTGCACGTCTAGTTCGCTATCGAGCTTGTGCAATTCAAGTAAATCAGTAAACAGAGAAACAGACTCACTCGGTACGTCGTTATCATTGCTCATCACGGTTGGACGAGAGGCAATAAACACGTAACGAGTCAGTTTTTTGCCATTGATTTCTAGCGGGCTAAGCGGGTCTGGGAGACCAAGGCTCAAAGCTTGTTTTTGTAGTGTCAGCAAATCCACGTTCGAACGGAACGGTAAGGCGTACACAATCGGTTTCGCTAGGTCGATGTTGAGATCGTCAATCGGATTCGATGGGATTGTGGTGCCCTTTACCATTACCGATAAAGGTAGTTTTAGTAATGAACGTGAAAATGATTGTCCAGAAGACATAAAGTTCACAGCCTCAATAGGTATTCAAACAAGCCTAACCTTATTTCTGCGTCCGCTTTCCCTTCTTCTATAGGAAAGGAAATAGATACGGCAATAGAAATAAGCCTAGGCGATAAATTTTAAGCGCAGCAAGGATACCAGAAACTGGTCAAACCTTTTAATTTTATTGAGCGGAAATTAGTCGAACCCCTAGGTTGTTGCTTTCATTAGACGAATTGGCTATTGCGCGTTTAAAACGCATGTTCACTTGAGGTTTGTGGGTGGGATCTGAAACTGGCGCAAATAAATTAAAAAACAACCAATTGGGTTTTCATTTGTTCATTTACTGGATATACTCACAGTTAACTGTATAAAAAGACAGGTGACATATGAAGCCGTTAACGCCACGCCAACAACAAGTCTTCGATTTGATTAAAAGCAAAATCGAAGACACCGGAATGCCACCAACTCGTGCAGAGATTGCGCGTGAGCTTGGCTTCCGCTCTGCGAATGCCGCAGAAGAACACCTAAAAGCGCTTGCTCGTAAACAAGCGATTGAAATTATTCCAGGCGCATCTCGCGGGATCCGAATCCTACTCGAAGATGCGGCAAACGACGATCAAGGTCTGCCTTTGATTGGTCAAGTTGCTGCTGGTGAGCCGATTCTGGCTCAAGAGCATGTGGAGTCTCACTACCAAGTGGACCCTGCGATGTTCAAACCAAAAGCAGATTTCTTACTTCGCGTAAACGGCGAAAGTATGAAAGACATCGGTATTATGGACGGCGACTTGCTGGCTGTGCACAAAACTCAAGATGTGCGCGACGGTCAAGTTGTGGTTGCACGTGTTGACGATGATGTGACGGTGAAGCGTTTAGAGCGTAAAGGTTCTACAGTTCTACTGCATGCAGAGAATGAAGAGTTTTCACCAATCCAAGTTGACCTAACATCGCAACACCTGACGATTGAAGGTCTGGCGGTTGGCATCATCCGTAACACTGACTGGATGTAGGTTTCTTACCTCAAGCATTCTAATAAAGCCCAGCGTTCTGCTGGGCTTTGTGTTTTCTGCACTTTCTATTTCCACTTTTATTTTCTTCAAAGCATATTTCTTTTCTTCCGAGCATAGTTACGCTCGCACTGATTCAGAGCGTTTGGCTGTTGCGTTAAAACTTGCAAGTGATATTGAGATTTATTATCATCTAATTCCATTTAACCATTTTCTTTTCGGCGCAAGGAAATGCCCATGTCCAAGCCTCAACATCACGTACCCAATCATCTGTTGAAACCGTTGTTTTTGCGTAGCCGCGAAAGCTTGGTCGATAACGGCTTGGTGTACGATCCGATCGCTGCAAAAGCGTGCTTGAGCTGCAAGATGGCACCAGATTGCATCAGTGGCGACGTCGATCAGAAGCAGTTGCTGCACGTGACTTTAACTCAGCTGTGCGATCAGCAGGTTAGTCACTTTCTTCAACAACACTCAGACGCTTGGATCATTAACGTTGGTGCGGGCTTAGATACGCGTTTCTACCGTTTGGACAATGGTCGTTGTCACTGGATTGAACTGGATGTCACCGAGAATCTGGTTTGGCGTCAGCGATTGTTTCATAAAAACGAACGCTACGAGCATCGTTGTGGCAGCGTAGAAGACATGAATTGGTTAGATGAACTGCGCATTCCTGAAAAAGCACCAGTATTGATTCTGTGTGAGATGGCTTTACTCGATTGTGATGAATCGCGCGTTGCGACTTTCATCCAAACTCTGGGCCGTCATTTTGTATCGGCAGAAGTGTGCATGGTACTAGCAGGTGACTTAACCGAAAGTAAATGGGGTCAGAAGCTCGGCTCAGATACGTATGCACATGGTTTTGAAGCACCAGCACAACAAGTACTGCATTGGCTGCCATGGGCGCAATGGGTCAAAGCCTTCTCGCCATTCGACCGATTTTGCTCACGCTGGAAAGCATGGCAGCGCTGGCTGAATAAGATCCCAATGTTGAAGCATCGTCTCACGCCAGTTCTCGTTCACATCAAGTGGTAATTGGCTAGGCATTGAACACTCAGGTACACTCGCTGATCTAAACAACGAGGTGCCTGTGACAAACTCTATCTTCTCTCCTTTATCGAATCCTCAAGTGCATCGCCAAGTGTTAGCGCTCGCTATCCCTATGGTGCTGTCGAATATTACTGTTCCACTATTGGGCTTGGTTGACGCTGCGGTGATCGGTCACCTTGAACACGCTTGGTATCTAGGTGGTGTTGCGCTTGGTAGCACCATGATCAGTGTGACGTTTTGGTTGCTTGGCTTTTTACGTATGTCGACCACTGGATTAGCGGCGCAGTCCTATGGTGGTGAAGACCGAAAACAACTCGCGTTGGTGTTTATGCAAGGCTCACTGATGGCACTGCTGTTTGCGTTAGTCTTCCTTATTGCCCATAACCCGATCGCGGATCTGATATTTGGTTGGAGTGATGCCAGTGCTGAAGTGAAGCATTACGGCATGCAATATTTCTCTATCCGAGTGTGGAGTGCCCCCGCTGCGCTGATGAACTTTGTGTTGTTGGGCTGGCTACTCGGAACGCAAAACTCCAAAGCCCCAATGTGGATGGTGATCATCACCAACGTGACCAATATTGCGCTCGATTTACTGTTTGTGATTGGTTTGGGTTGGAAAGTTGAAGGGGCAGCGCTAGCCTCAGTGATTGCTGATTACTCTGGCATGGCGTTTGGCTTGATGTGTGTATGGAGGACGTGGTGTGCCCGTCTGTTGCCATCACCTAAAAGCCTGCTAACCGATACTCAACATGGGCTAGGGCGTTTCGTAAAACTCAATCGCGATATCTTCTTACGCTCGCTCTGTTTACAAGCTACGTTTAGCTTTATGACTTTCCAAGGTGCGAGCTTTGGTGATGATGTGGTTGCGGCTAATGCGGTATTGATGAGTTTCTTGATGATGATTTCCTATGGCATGGACGGTTTTGCTTACGCCATGGAAGCCATGGTTGGCAAAGCGATTGGCGCCAAAGACCGAGCGCAGCTCAATGCTTCGCTGATTGGTACTTTCTTTTGGAGCCTTATCATCTGTTTAGGTTTGACTGCGGTATTTGGTTTGGCGGGATCGCACTTGATCGCCATGATCACTTCGATTGAAGCGGTGCAGCAGCAAGCGGCGGTATATCTGCCGTGGCTGGTGGTCATGCCATTGGCGTCGATGTGGTGCTTCCTGTTTGATGGCATTTTTGTTGGTGCCACCAAAGGTAAAGACATGCGAAACAGTATGTTCGTGGCGACTTGCTGCTTCTTTGCAATCTTCTTTTTGTTCTCTGGTTGGCAAAACCATGCACTATGGTTTGCGATGACCAGTTTCATGGCAATGCGAGGGATTGGACTTGGTGCTATCTTCTTCTATCAATGGCGCAAGGGAAGCTTTCTTGCCTAGTTACACATAAAAAAACAGCAGGTCGAAACCTGCTGTTTTAGCTTTTGGATCATGGCAACCCAATTGAATTAGAATAATCGGTTCAAACCGTTCAGTGCCGCTACGCGATACGCTTCTGCCATCGTCGGGTAGTTGAAGGTGGTATTGACGAAGTATTCAATCGTATTGGCTTCACCTGTTTGTTCCATGATGGCCTGACCGATGTGGATGATTTCCGCGGCGCGCTCACCAAAGCAGTGAATACCAAGAATCTCTTTGGTTTCGCGATGGAAGAGGATTTTCAAGCTGCCGATGTCTTTACCTGCAATCTGCGCACGAGCTAAGTGCTTAAATGAAGAGCGTCCCACCTCGTAAGGCACTTTCGCCGCAGTCAGTTCTTGCTCAGTTTTGCCTACTGAGCTGATTTCTGGAATGGTGTAGATACCCGTTGGGATGTCATCAATCAGATTGCCGTCAGCTTGTCCTTTAGTGATGGCTTGTGCCACGAAACGACCTTGGTCATACGCTGCACTCGCTAGGCTAGGGTAGCCAATTACATCACCGACTGCGTAGATGTGTTCTACCTCTGTACGGTAGTTACCATCTACTTTGAGCTGTCCGCGTGAATCACCCTCAAGTCCAACCGCAGGTAAGTTGAGTTTGTCTGTGTTACCCGTTCGACCATTAGCATACAGTAGGCAATCGGCTTTCATCTTCTTGCCAGATTGAAGATGCACGATAACACCATCTTCAGTGCCTTCGATTTTCTCGAATGTTTCATCGTTACGAATCACCACGCCACTGTTCCAGAAGTGGTAAGACAATGCGTCTGATACTTCGTTATCTAAGAAAGAGAGCAGGCGGTCGCGAGTGTTAATCAGGTCAGTTTTCACGCCTAAACCGCGGAAGATTGAGGCGTATTCACAACCAATCACGCCTGCACCGTAAATAATGATGTGGCGAGGGTCGTGCTTCAGGCTCAGGATGGAATCACTGTCGTAGATGCGTTCATGTAAGAAGTCAACGTCATTTGGTTGGTATGGACGAGAGCCTGTAGCGATAACAAATTTATCTGCTGAGTATACTTCTTCCGTACCATCACTTTGCATGACGGCGATGGAGTAGTTATCGATAAAGCGGGCTGTACCAAACAACAGTGTGCATGAGTTGCGATCATAAAAGCCCTGACGAAGTCGAGTCTGTTTATCTATTACCGATTTTGCATGACCTAAAATGTCAGAAAATGTTGCATGAAGGCTGGTGTTATTGCGGCAGAATAACGGGTTGCTATTGAATTCAATGATACGGCTAACTGCGTGACGCAATGCTTTGGATGGTATGGTTCCCCAGTGCGTACAACCGCCACCAACACTGCTTTCCTTTTCTACGATGGCAACATTCAGTCCGGCTTTGGTCAATCCCATCGCCGCCCCTTCACCGCCCGGGCCACTACCAATTACGATCACGTCATAGTGATTAGCATGCGCCATGATGTCTTCCTTGTTATATTTGCTTAACATTGCTGTAGCGGGATTTTAACTCATTTACTCTATTGGGAACACGTAATGCCTGCTAGAGAGTGGAAGTGATCACGCAGAATCGCCCAAAAGAACTAATTGGTATGCTGTATGTCTACTATTTGAAGTGAGGCGATTGCAATTAGATGCATGGCGATAGTAACGTGCTCGCCGCTTATCGGCAGATAACGTCGCTTTATACGTGGGGGCGATATGCGTTATATTGAAGCTCTCGTACCCAATAGAAAAAGAGCAAGTTAAAGAATGAAATCGATGGGAATCCGCGCGCAGCAAAAAGAAAAAACACGTCGATCGTTGATCGATGCGGCATTTAATCAACTCAGTGCGGATCGCAGCTTTTCCAATCTCAGCTTGCGTGAGGTTGCCCGAGAGGCAGGAATTGCACCAACTTCTTTTTACCGTCACTTCAAAGACATGGACGAGCTAGGCTTAACCATGGTTGATGAAGGTGGTCTGTTGTTGCGACAACTGATGCGTCAGGCGCGTCAGCGTATTGTCAAAGAAGGCAGTGTGATTCGAACTTCAGTTGAAACCTTTATGGAATTCATTGAAAGTAGTCCTAACGTTTTCCGCTTATTGTTGCGTGAGCGCTCCGGCACTTCCTCTGAATTTCGTACTGCCGTCGCTCGAGAAATTCAGCATTTTGCGGCAGAATTAACTGAGTACTTAATGAGCACCGGAATGACCAAAGAAGAGGCGTTCACTCAAGCAGAGGCGTCGGTTACTTTGGTGTTTAGCTCTGGTGCGGAAGCTTTAGATTTAGATCGACGCGAGCGCGATGAACTCGCCGAGCGATTGATCATGCAATTGCGAATGATAGCCAAAGGGGCCTATTGGTATCGCAAAGAACGTGAACGTAACCGATTAAAAGGCGGGATAGAATAATGTCGAATGGAAATAAATCTGAAAAGAAAACGCTGATTTTGGCACTGGTTGCAGGTATGTGTGGTGATGCTTTGTTGTCATGGTTGACCATGAGTGAAGTATCTTTTTCAATCTTCCCTCTGATTGCACTCGTGCTAGCTGTACAGGCGCTGTACCAAGAATACCTAAACAACCCAGTATCAGAAGATATCCCACTTGTTGGTCTGGCGTGTTTCTTCGTAGGTGCATTTGGTCACTCTGCGTTTATTAAAGCGCAATACCCAGAAGCAGGCTCTAACTTCTTCGCAATTCTGGTTTCAATGATTCTCCTAGCGTGGATCGGCAAGAAACTGGGTTTTATGGAAAAGAAGACCACTGCTGAATAAGCAAAGCGAATCTAACAAAAAAGCGAGCCGTTGAGCTCGCTTTTTTTATGTCTGAGGCTGGTGGATTACGCTTTACGTTCCAACAGTACACCTGCTTCCATGTGGTGCGTGTAAGGGAATTGGTCAAACAGAGCAAAACGTGTCACGTTGTGGGTTTCACATAGAATGTCCAAGTTCTCTTTTAGTGTCTCTGGGTTACAAGAGATGTACATGATGCGCTCGTAACCTTGCACCATTTTACAAGTATCGACATCCATACCTGAACGCGGTGGATCGACAAAAATCGTATTGCAGTTGTAGCTCTTCAGATCCACACCTGCATCTTGTAGGCGGCGGAATTCACGCTTACCTTCGATTGCTTGAGTAAACTCTTCTGCTGATAGACGTAGGATTTGTACGTTATCAATCTCGTTCGCTGCAATGTTGTATTGCGCAGAAACCACAGATGGCTTCGCTAATTCAGTTGCAAGAACGCGGTCGAAGTTTTGTGCCAGCGCCAAAGAGAAGTTACCGTTACCACAGTAAAGCTCTAGGAGATCACCAGTGCTTTCTTGAGTACAGTCGACTGCCCATTCCAGCATCTTCTCAGCGACTTTGCCGTTTGGTTGAGTGAAGCTGTTTTCTACTTGTTGGTAGATGTAGCTTTGACCATTTACGTCTAGCTTCTCGATCACGTAGTCACGGTCTAGGACAATCTTCATTTTACGAGCACGACCAATGATGTTTAGGTTGAAGCCTTCATCATTCAAACGCTGCTTAAGGGCTTTCGCGTTTTCAATCCACTCTTCATCAAGCTGGCGATGGTAAAGCAGTGAAACCAGAATCTCACCGCTAAGCGTTGATAGAAAGTCCACTTGGAACAGTTTACGACGTAGCGATTCGTTGTCTTTCATCGCTTCAACTAGTAGTGGCATCAGGTCGTTGATCAGACGGCTTGCTGCTGGGAATTGGTCAACGCGGTATTTCTCACGAGTTTCTTGATTGAACATGATGTAGTAAAGGTCTTCACCCTCATGCCAAACGCGGAACTCAGCACGCATGCGGTAGTGCTGCTCTGGTGATTCAAACACTTCCAGTTCTGGCACGTTGTATGGCGCGAACATATCGTTCAGACGTTCGACTTTTTCAGCCAGTTGTTCTTGGTAGCGTTGTGGGTTTACATCAAGAGTAGCCATGATCTTACCTTTTATGGTGCATTCAATTTAAGAGCGCAGATTTTATTCAATCTCAATAGGATGTCCAGTTTTGTGCCCCAATTGATTTAAAGATAGTGTGTTCTGTGTCAGTTGATACACCAATGAACCAAATCGTTACAATTGTCAGAGGTAATATTGGCTGGACAAATAATCGATAGCTTAATAGTATTTGCCCCAAGCTGGTGCTATCTAGCAATCTAGATGGCTGAAATGGGAATCTGGTGAGAATCCAGAACTGACGCGCAGCGGTAAAAGAGAACGAACGCTCATCAAGACACTGCATTAGTCTATGTGGGAAGTCGAGTAAGTAGGCGGTACAACCTTGCTCTTAAGTCCGAATACCTGCCAGCAACTGAGCCACAGCACTGGACTGCTCAACACGAGTAGGGCTCGGTAGGAATTACGCGACTTAGGACAATACAATGAGAAAAACATTTCTTGCGATCACGTGTGCATCGCTGCTTTCACCTACCTTTTATTCACAGGCCCAAGAAGTTTCCGCAGATGAAACGGTTGTGGTTACGGCAAACCGCTTCAAGCAAATTGATGGTGCTGTTCTTGCACAAACCGTCACGGTAACCAAAGAAGACATTAAACGCCTGCAAGCAAATAGTCTGTTTGATGTGTTCCGTACACTGCCGAGTGTTGAAGTTGCTCAGTACGGTGGGCGTGGTCAATCCGCATCTATCTACGTTCGAGGTGGTAGCTCGTCTCAAGTACTCGTTTTAGTTGATGGGGTGCGTATGCCTCGTGCAATCATGGGTGGTATCGACTTTAACCAATTTCCAATCAACTCTGTCGAACGTATCGATTACATTCGTGGTGCACGAGCCTCTATCTATGGTTCAGAAGCGATCTCTGGCGTAATCAACATTATTACTCGTGCGCCTATTAATGACGATTCAGGTCGAGTGTCTGCAGGTTATGGCTCAAATAACCATAAAAAAGGCACGTTTGTGGTCTCTAAACCTGTGGGTGAAGGTAAACACTTTAAGGGTGTCTTAGGATACGAGAAAACCGATGGTTTTAATGTTAAGCCTCAGCCAGGATTGAATGATGGCGATGAGCATGGCTTCGAAACGCTAAACCTGAAGTTGGGTTACCAACAAAACTTTTCTGACAACTTGTCTGGTTACGTTGGGGTGAGTGCTTACAACAATGAATACGATTACGACAACAGTAGTATTTGGAGTGGTCATGAGAAAAAAACTGGTGAAGTAGAGTATGTAGGTACCGACTTATCGCTGGAATACAACAAAGACGTTTACTCATCTGAATTAAAATTGGCTTATGGTCAACAAGACAACTACGACCATAAATCAGGTCAAAACAAATCTACTGGCGATCATGTTGCTATTGAGCAGTTCAACGCGATTTGGTTGAACTCGTACAGCGTTAACGAAGAACTGAGTATTGGTGGCGGTTTGGATTACCGTACTGAGAAGCTAGCAAAAGGCTACATTGCGGCGAACAGTTGGGGACCAGCTAAAGACTATGATCCAGAGAAGAACCCAAGAACTAACTTTGGTGTTAGTGCCATTGCTCAATATGTTTATGACGTATGGACGTTAGAAGCAAGCGTACGTAATGACGACAACAATCAATTTGGTAACAACACCACATGGCAAACCGCTGCGGGTTGGAGTTTTTACGAAGGTTATGAGTTAACCCTGAGCCACGGTACTGCTTTCCGTGCGCCGAGCTTTGTTGATTTGTATTACCCAGGCTACGAAATGCCGAACCTAAAACCAGAAGAATCAGAAAATACCGAGCTGTCGCTATCAGGTGCTGTATCGATTGTTGATTGGACGGTGACGGGTTACTACAACCAAATTGAGAACATGTTGATTTGGAAAGGCTCTGGCATGCAAAACGTGGGTGAAGCTGAGATCAAAGGTGTCGAACTAGAGGTGAAATTCGACACGGATATCGTTTCTCACGAGTTTTACTTAGATTATAAAGATCCTGTCGATAAGTCTGGGGCAAAAGATACTCAGCTAGCGTACCGCTCCAAGCGTGGTGCTAAGTGGAACGCCTACGCAACGTTTGACCAATGGACGTTGGGCTCGCAGTACCTGTACCAAGGTGAACGCTTTAATGGCAGTACCAGACTACCGAGCTACAGCCTATGGAACTTCACTGCTTCTTACGCCGTGAACCAAAACTGGGATATTAATGCGAAGCTAAGCAACGCTTTCGATAAAAACTACGAGATGTACACTAGTTACGCGACGCCAGGGCGTCAGTACTTTGTCTCGGCAGACTACCGCTTTTAATCAAGCTAAACGAGACCGCCATATCGGCGGTCTTTCTTTTTGTAAGTAAAGCGCTGGTGGAAATAGGTAACAAGGAAAGACGATGACTAAACCAAAACGAGTTGTGATTAGCTGGTCAAGCGGAAAAGACTCTACATTAACGTTGGAGCGTCTAAACGAAGATCCGCATTATCAGGTAGTTGGCTTGTACACCACTTATGTTGATAAAGAAGTCCCTTTTCAAGCAACCCCGCTTGAGGTCGTGCAAATGCAGGCGGACTTACTTGGCCTTCCGCTCATTACTATCGAACTGCCTGAAGTGTTCCCGAATAATGACATTTATCAATCGACGATCGTTAATGCACTACAAAGCAGTGGGCTGAATGTAGAAGCTGTCGCGTTCGGTGATATGTTTTGTAATGGTATTGCTGATTATCGACGCAGCTATATTGAACCTGCCGGCTGGGAATGTGTATTCCCTTTGTTGGGGGAAGAAAGCAAGGCATTGGCATTTGAAATTATCGAGCGTGGAATTCAAACCATGTTGATTACCACCGATGGAAATGTATTGCCGCCGGAGTGGTGTGGATGTTGGTATGACAAAACGTTGATTGAGTCATTACCCGGTCATATTGATCCCTGTGGCGAAGATGGCGAATTCCATACATTGGTGACATCAACCTCATCATTTCAAGGACATATAGAGTTGGCTAAGCTTGAAGTGGAAACAGGGGAGCGATTCAGTCATCAAAGATACCGAGCCAAAGCATTGCCAAAACAAATCTAACCAGTATGATCGCCGAGTCTCTAATTTGCAGGTAAGACTCGTGCGAGCATCAAGTAAGAAAAAAGTCCTAGTGTTTGATTCCGGTGTCGGAGGGCTATCGGTCTTCCAAGAAATCCACCGACTTCTACCAAACATGGATTACTTGTATCTGTTCGATAACGAAGCTTACCCATATGGCGAGCTAGACCAAGATGTGCTGATCACTCGCGTTAATAAGCTGGTGGCAGCATTGGTTGAAGAGCATCAAGCTGACATAGTAGTCATCGCCTGCAATACCGCAAGTACCATAGTGTTGCCATCATTGCGTGCGAATCTATCCATTCCGGTTGTCGGAGTGGTGCCTGCGATCAAGCCGGCCTCATTACTCGCTTCTCAGGGTGTAGGACTTATTGCTACGCCCGCGACCGTGACTCGTCAATATACTCATGAACTGATCCGTGACTTTGCTCAAGGCAAACCTGTCGAACTATTAGGTTCCACTCGCTTAGTGGATATGGCAGAAGAAAAGCTGCGTGGCGAAAGTATTTCTATTCCAGAGCTCGAAAGCATTCTTCTCCCATTACGTAATAAAGTCGATGTAGCTGTATTGGGGTGCACTCATTTTCCTTTGATTAAAGAGGAAATCCATCAAGCGTTAGGTGGAGAGGTTACGTTAATTGATTCTGGCGAAGCCATTGCTCGTCGAGTGAAAGCATTACTACTCAGCGATATGAAGGAAGAAAGCCAAGAGGAAGGGAGTAAGAAGATTTATGCCAGTGCACCTCCTTGGCAAGAAGATGCACTGAATACCTGTTTGGCGACCTTAGGGTTTAATCCTGTTCAGGTTTACCGCCATCAGGGTGTTTAGGATCGTTAGCAATACGCACTTTAAGTGTACGCTCCATATATTCCTTCTCGTTAAGTTTAGCGATAGCAGGTTTTGCATCTGCCGCAGCCATCACTACAAAACCAAACCCTCTTCTTTTACCAGTGCGCTTATCTTTCATTAAGCGTACTGCATAGACCTGACCATACTCAGCAAACAAATCTCGAACGTGACTTTCATTTGCCTTATAAGGAAGGTTGCCGACATACAGCGTTTTAGTTGAAGGATCGGAATCCGAAGATTGAAGAACAGGTGTTTTGCTAGAAAGTGAAAAAAGAAAAGCAGTAGCGACAACACCGATAACAAAGCTCAAGGCAGGTGACACAGGTAACTGAGAGAAGATGATTCCCCCAATGACCGCCAACCCAGCACACAAGATCAGATTTTTTTTAGACGTCATTTTGATTACTACATATAGATGATAAAGAGATTGGCTGCCTATTAACAAAATAGACACATGAATCTTACGTATATGGTTGGTGTTTTTCCAACCAATTGCTGTGATATGTCTCAAATGTGACGAAGAAATATGCAGATATAACGCATTTGGTGGATAAATAACCGCTTAGAAAGTTTTTTTCAAAAAAAGGTTGCGCTAATTTCTCAACTCCCTATACTGCGCATCCACCGACACGGAGTGAGACGAAAGTCACACAGCGAGTCGGAAGAGAGAAAAAAGAATTTGAAAAAATACTTGACTCTCAAAGCGGGAAGCGTAAGATACGCACCCCTAACGACGAAGCGCTGAGGCGGTAAGTTAGTTAGAAAAGTTCTTTAAAAATATAGACCTATCAATCTGTGTGGGCACTCGTTGATGATAATCCAATTAGAAGCTTAGGCT
>NZ_JAPPTO010000032.1:0-61054 GCF_027587135.1 Vibrio sp. MM46 | reverse complement strand
ATTGAAATTAAAATATGCATTATACTGTGCATTAATAGTGTCCTACAAAATAGCTTTAAATAATGAGGATGAAGCAGATCATTTAAAGGTTTTACTAGGCTCAATTTTGTTTGAAAGTGATATCAAAAAAATTAATCGTATATTTGACAAAGTTAAAAAGAATAAGCAAGTTTTAGCTCAATCTAAATTTTTGATTACTAGTCAGGTTGTGATGATGTTGCTAGAATTTCCTTTTGATGATTTTATTTTTGATTCAGTAATTTAAATATGCATAAGTGATATAACAAAGCGTTTAAGACGGATTCCCAACGCTTGGCATTTTCGGTTTGCTTTGAATTTAGTGTTTACGGCACAATGGTTTAGGTAGGGTGGTAGCGCTGCTCACCACTTAACGCGGCGTTAAGTTTTTTTGGAGTTTGGATGACATCTATTGTTTGTTGGAGAAATGTTGAGCAAGAAAAAGGTCTTGCTTGGGTACTGGGAGATGGATTGTGGGTCGTCAGTGATACGAGGGTTTCTAGTGGTGGCTCGACTATGACTGATAACTGCCCAAAAGTAACATCAATATCTGCGTTTACTTATGAAGATTCAGATATCCAACGAAGTAATCCTAAATGCATATTTAGGTTCGGATTTGGGTTTGCTGGAAGTACATTAATTGGTAGTAACGTGAGGGAAATGTTAAGTACTTTTGTTGGTAACTTATCAGAATTACATTACTACGATCAACCTGATTACCCCTATGAAAAAAAGTTACCGTCACTCATGGAAATTTCTGAATTATGTAAGAAGCTTGGTGAAACATACATATCCAGTCTAGGTTTCAGCTTTCCAAATAGTGCTAGGTGCGAGTTTTTGGTATTTGGTTGTTGCCCTAAAACAAAAGAATACCGAACTATTGTGCTACGGAACTCGCCTGCTAACCCAACGGTACTTGATATTTCTGAGAAATCACTAAATGATGGTGAATGTATTGTGCTAGGTGATCAAAAGGAACGTGTTACTGGCAGTATTGACGGTATAAAAGCAAAACTCATATCGAATAAAAAGCCAATACATTACGCCCCAATATATGCACTTGACTCCATTCTAGAAGAGGATAGTGGAACTATTGGGGGCTTTCTCCAAGTGTGTATATCGAATACCTTAGATACAAAACAGTTTTTCATATCGACAGATAAAAGTGATAAAAATAGTTATCAAATTGCTGGTTTTAACTTGATGAGTGAGCTTTCTATACTCGGCGGCTTTTCAGTGTGCATGCCTAATGGTATACGAATACCAAGATTGATCGTATAAAAACTTAACAAAGCATTTAAGAGTGATTCGCAACGCGTGGCATTTTTACTGTGCGTTGGTTTTAGTGTTTAAGGTGTTATACGGCAGCTTAGGTATTGCGTTGCTCACACCTTAACAGGGTGTTATATTTTTATTCAAATTTCGAGGTTTATCAATGGCACAAAGGCTTGCTCCGTGGGATGAAAGTTACGTAGATATCACCCCAACTCAGTTTGAAAAACAAGTTTGCTCTTGGTTTAAGGCTTCGGGGCATGAAATTACAGATCTACGTGTTGAGCATGATCAAAAGTTAAATGCTTATGATGGTCAGTATCAAATTGATGTTTATGCCGAATTTGAACACTTTGGAGCTACCTTTAAAATCCTTATTGAGTGTAAAAAACATAAGAACGCTATTAAACGAGATGTAGTTCAGTTATTACATGCAAAGCTACAATCGACCGGATGTCATAAGGGCTTCATTTTTGCGACGACTGGTTTCCAATCTGGCGCAATTAAATTTGCGGAGGAGCATGGTATTGCCTTGGTTCGAGTCATGGATGGCGAAGCTATTTATGAAACAAAGTCTAGGGTTTCTACACCTCCGCCAAGTTGGTTAAACCTGCCTAGATATGCGGGTCAAGTTATCTCCTATGAGGGAGATGAAAAGTACGGTATGAAATTGTTAACTGAAGAATATGCGACCTCATTGGGTGATACGCTACAAAAAATATAACAAACAATTTAAGAGTGATTCCCCACGCTTGGCATTTTTAGCTTGGGTCAAATTCAGTGTTTACGGCGTCCAATTTTAGTGTCGTGGTTGCGTGGCTCACACCTTAATTGGGCGTTATGACTACGAGTGAGTTTTGCGTCGTTTCTTGAAATGCTCTAAGTCTTTTTCCGTAAAAGCGTCATCTGCCTTTAGTAATTCGAGAGCAGCTTCTTTTTCTTCAATCTTTTTCGCTCTTACTTGTATAAAAGAGTTAAATTGATTGATTTCTTGGTCTAACTTGAATGTTGCAATTAAAGTTAGGAATTCAACGACCAGTAAACCTAGAAAAATACTAACGTTAAGTGCTTGAAAAACTTGATCTTCGAAAACCCATACAGTCATTATCAGGGCATAGACAAATACAAATGCATAAAACACGATTTGTCCCCAAATTCGCTTATGGCATTCGTTGGTAAAGTTGCTAATAGTAACTAGCTCTTTTGAGCGGAGCTTATCTAACTTACCTAGGTCTTTTAACGAACTTTTTACGTACAAAATTAGCCCAGAAAAGAAAATTGAACATGCCATTGCGATGAATCGCATGTTCTTAACTATCTCACTCAGCAAATCTGTCTTTCCATATAAACACCAGTAACTTACGAAAGTTACTAGTGCAAATACAGTGATGTAAATTTTCGTTTTAGTTAGCATTTAGCTACCTTCAGCCTCGATCTCATCAAGTTCAATTTGGTCTTTCATCCAGTTCCTAATCTTTAGATATAAATCTTCAGGATCTATAGCACCATTATAGTATCTGACACTGAGATTCTTTCTTATGTTAAGTTCTTTTCCTGTTAATTTACCCACTTGATCGATTTCTACGACAACATCATCAGGGTGAGCATGTCTCATTGCTGTCGTCACACTGTTTAGAATCTTTTTCGAGTTTGCTGAAGCTTTACGTTTATAGGTTAGTTCCAACGATACTTGTATATCGCTACCATCAACAGCATCTTGAACTAGTAGGTTGGTATCAATGCCAAACTTTTCAAGAAGTTCATTACTTCCAAATGCTCCTAAGAGCATGTCCAAACCACGACCTTTAGGTGTAAAAGAGACACTTTTGGTATCAAATGTCTCAAGTTCTTTTACACTTGCTAGCGGTTCATTATTAACAGTGTCTACAAGTGGTGTTCCGATCTTAATAGACTTTGTGTCATTAGCTGCAATTTTTTCTTGAAGTTCTGTCGGTACTTCTGTTGAAAGCAAAACTCTTCCTTCATCTAACACCCCCGCTTTTTGTAGGTACCAGTTCAAGTAGTTTTCTAAGTCTCTAGTCCTCAATGTTGCGGATTGAATCACTGCTAAGTGATTCTTAAATACACCTAAGTACATAATGCTATCTAAAAACTCACGTTTTTTTCCGTCATCAGTATCAGTTGGTGCAACCTGTTCGACATCAAGATATTCGGCACTTGTATCTACAGTTACCACGTTCATGTTGGTATTGTCAGTGTATTTCAGTAAATCACAGAACTGTATACCCCATAATTTTGTATGGTGGTTTATGAACAATTTGGACTTAACAACATCTTCACCATCATCTTCACTATCCGTATCGTCAGAGAAGATTTCAAGGTAACGTTGTCCTACTTTAGGTGTTTTAGCCAAAGCTCTGGTCAATAATTCTTCTAGATTATACGCACCGTCATAGTTAAATATCTGGGCTCTGCGGTAATGTAGAGTTTTGGTTTTAAATGTAATTTCGTCTTTTTCAGGTTCAGTTGACAGCATAGAAGAAGTGCTAGTTAGTGAAAGTTATGGGATGCTATATTAACTTGAGGTTATTGTCACTGTTGCACATCAAGCTTTAGTGAAATTGTAGTCATAACAAAGCATTTAAGAGTGATTCGCAACGCGTGGCATTTTCACTATGCGTTGTGTTTCGTGTTTAAGGTGGTATGCGGCGGCTTTGGTATTGCGTTGCTCACACCTTAACAGGGCGTTAGGCGACATTAGATAAACGATAGAGTCGTGATAGAAACTTGGCGTGAATCTAGCCTCAGTTAACAGAAAAGGAGTGGGTTAATGAATGGTAAAGCATTTGATAATTGGAAAAAATCTCGAGAGAAAGGATGTTTAAATTGGCTTTTTAGAACAACTTTCCTCACATCTATTTTGTACATAATTTTCAATGTAATTTTCCTTTATCCATCTTCAGATGCGGCAAGCATTATGATTTTCTTATCGGATAATGCTCTAAATTATTCCATTTACACGATCGGGATGTTTTTCGCATTTTGGGCTCTCTGGCTATACAACGAATCTTCGTATGAGAAAGAAGTTAAACGTAGAAACGTCGCTTAACAAATTGTTCAAGAGTGATTCACAACACGTGGCGTTTTTAGTCCCTCGTTGAGTTTGGTGTTTAAGGTGGTATGGCTAGGTTTAGTGGTGGTGTTGCTCACTATTTGACAAGGTGTTATATGCCAGTAATCAAAAAGTCGATAGCGGCGATAATTTCGTTTCTGAACGTACTTAACTCGTTGACTGGGGTCGTAAGGAGTTTAGTTGGAACGCTAGCCATTTGTTGAGTAAGAATCGCAAAGTCACCTTCGTCAATATGGATTGTAGGACACAGATGGCTAGGGGCTTTTTTCTTTAGAAGCTCGATAGGAGTTAAGGGAATAACCAAGCGAGTACTCAATGAATCTAGCACCTCGCTTTGAACATCAACGAAATATGGGTAAGTGCTAGCGGTGCTTTTGTCGTTGTTTTTATAAAGCGTAAATTGTGACATTAGAATACTCGGTATGAATCGGAAAATAGTCCATGCTTTGTAGTTAAATCATTGCAAGCTTCAATGGCTTCAGTATTTTGCTCTAGCCATTCGACTTTTAGCTGTTGTTTGACTTCTTTTTCCAAAGCTTTTTCCATTGTTGCTGATAAGTTGATGTTTAAGCGCTTAGCTTCGGCGAGTAACTCGCTGTTTAGACTTAGGTTTGTAGCTTTTTTAGGTGCATTTGTGCGATATGTATTTCTCATAAGTCATCCTATGCGTATTGTTGGTGCGCATTGATTATAGGTGGAAACTAGGAATATAACAATTTCTTTACGAGAGATTCAGCAAGTATGGGGCTTTCTTTTTGTTCACGCTTCCGAGGAGCGCTGCCATACATTTATTTGTCAAAGGTGATGGTTTTAACCAGTTACTTCTTTTCCAGCGCTACCGCTACGCGACCAATTACCCTTATATCCTCTTCAGACACTTCAACAGTTGAGTTACCAAACACGATTGCTAATTTGTGTGGTAATCGTTGAATGTGGTTGATGGACAGACGTCCATTCATATCAATCAAATACTCACCACTCACTGCATCGTTCTGTGTTTTATCTATAAGAAAACGACCCTCGTTAGTTTCTATTTCAATGGTGTTCCTGGCTTCCAAACCCCAAGAGTTGAACATGCGTTGTGCATATGGAATTTCTCCAGTTGGTGCAAGTTGACCGTTCGATAGGCAGAAGCTCTTAATTGCTAAGACAGCTAACTGAGGATTCTGCAACTCTAGATTAGATGAGGTAATGCCTGACTCAGATGTTTCTTGATTGCCCCAAAATGAATGATGCAGCTCAGTAAGAGGGAAGCTCTTTGGGAGAATCAGTTCTTGAACTGGAATGCCTGTACGTAAATGAGTTCTTACCACTAACTCGTGTGAGTTTCTCTTGTGTGAGTTCCAAGTGCTAAACGTTGTCTTCGGTACATTATAAATATTTGCAAGTTCGCCAAGAGAGCCAACGCCATTGACTTCTTTAAGTTTTTCAGTGAATTCCTCGCCTTTGATGTAATCAAATATCGACAATTCAAAACTCATATACGTTCACCATATTGTGATTGATTTCAAATTTGTACGGGTTTGAGTTGATCGTACGTAAAATCGGATCGATACTAAATTTGTTTTCGGACGTCGTGCCGACCAAAGCATGCAACAACCGATGAAGATAGATATAAATATAAGGATATCACCATGTTAACTTACAAGATACCACCCCTAAGTCCTTATGTGACTTATGAAGAGTACTCACGCATCACCGGTTTGCCTATGGGTACCATCAAGCAGTACGTTGAACAGGGGCGCGTCATTATTAAACCTAAGAACAAACCTCGCGATAAACCACTTATAAATATGGTTGCAATGCATGAGATGGCAGCTCGTGAAGCTATTGCAGTTTTAGGTTGAGTTACTCAAATGGACGTTTTTCGAACATGCACTCATCATACTATGACGTGGAGGTTAGTATGGAAAGTTTAGAACTATTTTTATTGAATCAGTCAATAGAGCAGATACAAAAACTCTTTAGGCAAAGCGGTACGAAAGAACAGCAAACAATACTGCAATATCTTGAGGCTATTGCAAAGAAACTGTCTGCTCCCGAGGTACATCGTCCTCAATCAGACATTTTGGCTGAAATACGCGACGCGATGGAGGGAGAGCGCGCTCGTGTATTCTTCTCCCATTCATTTGTCAGTTGGTATCGCTCCGGAAATGTTAAGTGCGTACCGCAACTTCATCATTGGTCTTATTTGGATTTCAATAATCGTAGCTTGTTTGTGGAGATGCTCACTCTTAGAGACCATGGACATTTCGATGATGAAGCGTTGTTCCAGTTTGAACAATACTGCTTAGGCGCTATGGGGGGCAACGCATGAGTTATCTAACGGTTCAGATACCAATCTCCAACGTTGATGAAGCACTCCATCTTCAGAACGTAGCATCACTAAATATCGCTAAGTATCGAGATAACCAAGTCGAGGGACAAGAGGCGTGTCAAAGTAATTTGATTCGGATTTGGCGTGATATACACAACCAAGCTGGTATAGCTCTTAAGACATTTGCAAGCGAGACGAAAGGATGACATATCTCCTTGTTCATAGAAACTAGAGGGTGCTCTCACGCGAAGACCCCCTCTAAGTCTTGAGCCCTTCAACATTAATAATGACCCTGTTTCTACAGTCGATCCCAATATCGAAGGTTACCTCTGTGCGTCGGGATTATTATAGTGTTGGCTAGAGTATGCCTGTGAAGGTTATCAATTGCTTCCTAACCATGACTAAATAACTTTAGGCAGGTTGTTATGCTCCCTCTAAAAACAACGAGCAGCTCGTTTCAGCGTTTGCTCGATGAAGCCCCGTATCTGTCTAGATGCAGCGATAATAAAACTGCAATGCTTGTTCGACCAAGGCATTATGCTGTCCGCTGGCCTTATATGCAGGTGAATCGTAAAGATATGCTCTCTTGGTTAGTGTTCGACATTGACCATGATGACCAAGCAATCCCCAACCCTTACATTTGGCAAGATGAAGGGTTACCACCTCCTAATCTCATTGTACGAAATCGACACAGTAACAAAGCCCACCTTTACTATGCGATTGTTCCTGTTTGTAATAGTGACAACGCGAGAAGTAAACCTATCCAATATCTCAA
This sequence comes from Vibrio sp. MM46, assembly GCF_027587135.1. NCBI lineage: Bacteria > Pseudomonadati > Pseudomonadota > Gammaproteobacteria > Vibrionales > Vibrionaceae > Vibrio > Vibrio sp. MM46. The sequence continues at coordinate 53,578 of NZ_JAPPTO010000032.1, read as the reverse complement.
AGCTATTTATCAAGCTATGGCTCTACGCCTCAAAGCTGATCTTGCGTATTCAGGACCAGTGGCTAAGACGCCTTTTCATCCATGGTGGCAAACAACCGAACTTCATTCCCAAATTTATGAGCTTGGTGAGTTAGCTGACTCTGTAGAAGTTGAAGCGGCTTTGCATTGGCGTCAACCCGCTAGTTTAGATGATATGTCTCACTCCCGTAATTGCACTTTATTTGAGTATGCTCGTCTCTACGCCTATTCGATTGTAAAGAGCGAGCGTAGGGAAGGGAGTTATGAGAATTTCAAGCGTCGTGTCAGTTACTTTGCAACATACAAGAACCACTCGTTTGATACTCAGACTCCTTTGAGGCATAGCGAAGTTCAGTCTGTGGTTAAAAGTATTGCTCGGTGGACTTGGGATAAGTATTACGCTTGTTCGCATGTAAAGCGGGGAGTGATGAATCTGTCGAGCGACCTAAACATTAAGCAAAGGCAAAGCTTAGCTGCAGCGAGAACACATCAAGTAAGGCGTGAAAAAACTAAAAAGCGCGTGATAAACGCCAGTCGATATCTATTGAATAAGGGGGAATCACTTAGCATCACGCTAGTTGCGAAAACCGCTTGTCTATGTCGAAAAACCGTGCGTCGTTATTTCAATGAAATTCAACCATTGATTGAGTCTGTTGAAGATGCTCGAATTCTCCCCATTTCATCACTACAAGGTTTGAAGGAAAGTGGTCCTTATGCTGTACATCAGATAACAGCCGTTAAGAATGTTTCTTTAAATGGCGTAAGTGTAACGTGCACATCCAATGATTTTGAGCGAGCACTTAAGAAAGAGAGCATTTATGTCGTTGATGGTTAGTTATAAGGGCAATAGAGAAATTTTACATATCTATGTTTAACAGTATTTGTTTGTTAAGAAATATCCTTTATAAAAGATCGAGAGGTTTTATATGGAAACATTTTCCGATTGTTTCGAAGATGAGCTTAAGATTCATTTTATTGCTAAATACTATTGACGTGAAAAAGAGTACCGTTATCTTTCTCTTTGTCTCTATGCATTATGTTGGATAGGTGGTGTTCGACACCCTTTACTCAATGCTGTCTTTCAACACATGAATAAAGAAGGTGTGATTCATAATCAATTGATTCACGAAGGTGTTGATATGTTAAACCAAAAAGAAAACGATGTTGTACTATCAGCTTTAGAAGTTGTCATTGATGGAGTTTCCAGCAGTGAAGCTAGTGAAAAAACTCGGGTCGCAGGAGTTTACATAACAGGCTTAATTTTAGCTGATACAAAAGGACTGCTAGAGATTGACTCTCAAAAAGCGGTATCAAGCATTATCAGGATGGTACACTGTCGAGATAAGTTAAATCTATTTATTGATGATTAAAGGCTGTTCAACTGATAATTGATGAAACTTTTAAATTACTAGTGAGGATTGCTATCGCTAGCTATCCTCACTATGAGTCACATCTCCAGTTTAACGATAGCGAGTAGTTATTAAACTAACATAAAAAATACTCTCTAAGGATTTGCTACATCCAACGATTGCATGCAGCTAATTCTGTTATCTGGCTAAAATCTTCCGCAGATAAAACATCGGTTGGTACATCATTAATCAATGACTCTAATTCACTTAAGTCTTCAGTACTTCCACATTCATACACTAAAGCTCTAATTGTAATGCGCTTAAGCGCATCGTAGTCGATTGGGTTCAGGATATCCTTAGCTGCTTTTAAGTTCTCGATAAGCTCCTGTTTCAATTCACCTAAGGCATCAGTGTTTTCTATGGTTTTAATAAGCTTTGATACTAGGCTTCTATATTGGTTCATTCATGCCTCTATATATCGTGTAATTTTGAGGTGTGGGTTACGTTGGTAATGGAGCACCCTGCAAACGTAAAGTAACTTGATGCTAAAAATGATACGAGTTGTAGGTGAACCTGGCGCGCGCTGTTACAGTTGTGAGTTGCTGATTGCAATATCGCACTCTAATTTGCATGAGCAATCGCTTTTGCTGGAGTATTGGTTTTCTTGCCATCCTTGACAAGTTCGTTTTATGTACAAGTGTTGTCTTTGTTTTTTTACGGTGCTTTCAATATCTGTCGATATATCAAATCCGCCTTTTATGCATCCAATACAAGGACATGGAATATTCAAATTTACTTTATCCGTTGATTGATACTCAAGCGATTCTACCACTTCATGTGCAAGGTGTATGGGCTGTGTAAATTTCAAGGTCACTTTGATATTTTTGGTATTTAAATATCTATATTCGATTTTAGTCACGTGTCATCTCTTTGGTATTTAGAATATTGATATTATCACCTTTAATTATTGGATTGGCTGTCTAATTAGAGAGGCTTATCAGAAATTAAAAACTCACTATTAATTATGCGTGCAGTCCTTAGCTATATTCACTTTACTGAGCCCATTTGTAACGGTGATCTCATATTTTAGGTTAACTCAAGTTTCTATCCTTATTGTGCTCAGTCATTCATCGCATTCCCTTGAACCGTCTACTATCAGAACCTAACCGGCAAGGTAGGGCAGAGCCGCTTCGCGCCCTTGCAGATTAGAACCACGACAGTAGATCGGACAGTCAGGCGAAAACAACATGAACACAAGGATATAAGCCATGACTGAATCAACCTTCAACTATACAGATACGTCATTATTTACCGCGCAAGAGCAGGAAGTATTGTCTCATGCTGCCGCAATCCTAAAGTCAAAGCTGTTTATTAGTGAGCAACCAGCTCTCAGTTCTCCTGAAATGGTAAAGCTCTTTTGTCAAAACTCATTAGCGACTAGAGAGCATGAAGTCTTTGGCGTTATCTTCTTAGATAACCAGCACCGAGCTCGCTCTTGTGCCGAGTTGTTTACTGGGACCGTTGATACAGCCTCGGTTTATCCTCGTGAAGTCGTCAAAAGAGCACTTGTTGAAAATGCTGCAGCCGTCATTTTCTATCACAATCACCCTTCTGGTGTTGCGGAGCCGAGCCAAGCTGACCGTCGTATTACGCGCTGCTTAATCGACGCACTATCACTTGTTGATATCAAAGTCCTTGATCACTTTGTCGTTTCTTTTGAAAACACAGTTTCGTTCGCAGAACGTGGCTGGATTTAAAAAGCGGCTTCGGCCGTTTTTCGCTTATGAATGAAATTTGATGTTTTAAGCGAGCTTAAGTTAAGGATTTCCGTTGTTAACGGTTCCCCACGGTTCGATACAACCGCACTCTGTACAAACATAAGTCAAGGGTTTAGGCTGAACTTTAATTTGTCGCTGGAGTCCGTACCTTTTTCTTATTTCTGCTATCAAACAACACGATCTATGAGCTTTTATTGGATCAAAATTACTAACCCCTTCCATGTCTGGGCAAGGAAGGTGTATGGGGTCGGTAATGGGTAAGTACGCAATAGATACCGACGCTTTGTAGTCGATGTCTTCCAAAATGTTCACCTTTCTTTAGCTTGGTTTCTAATTCTCAATTTAGCTCCCTATCTCACAAGACGAATGCGAGTAGATAGAATACCGTTCCCAACAGACTGCTAACGAATAATGCGTTGACAAATAAGGCGGTGAAGAAGAACCCTTTATTTACTGGTATGTAGCCACTTAGCTTATTTGATATTCGTTTATCGATGGCTTTTAATTGTTGCTCATTTTGAGTTTGCAACTGTTGAATAAGTGAGTCACTAAACATTATTTGTGACTGCTCGATAGCAGATCTTAGTTTCCTGCTGTGCTGTTCCATCTCGCAGGTGATATCGAGGACACGATTTATTTTTTGCTGAAACGAGGCATCAAACTCGCTCGGGACGAGCTTGATGGCCTCACTTAATGCAAGAACCGTTTCTCGCAGTTCGTGGAGTTCATCAAGAGTGAGCTCCTTAGTTATTTTGGCAAGGTTGTTCATGGCACCCCCTTAGATTAGCTTTAACGCAGAAAATGCTTGGTCTAACTCATCATTAAACCCATTGACGAGGCGATGCGCCGAACGCTCAAACGAGAGAATATTGCGTTCTTCTTTTGATTCACTTTGACGAATTAGCGTACGGTAATCTCTCTTGTCATTTAATACATCCAAAAATGGGCGATCTATTTTTGCGAGCAAATCAAACACACTGGATTCGAAGACGACAGGATATTCTGAGAGTGAAATACCAGAAGGTATACCACTTAAAAATTCTGCGTACTCTTTGGTGACGGCCAGTTTTTTATTTGCCATATTGAAGATAACTTTAACGCGTTCAGGCTCTATACCAAGAGTCATTAGATTTTGAATAGTAGTAACAGAGTCCACTTGTTGTTTGTTGGGTGGAGTTACAGGGACTAAAAAGTAATCAATATCTTCATGACTGCTTTTGAACTCCTGCATTTTCAATAAAAAGTTTTCGATGTTGGAAGATCCAACATCTATGATTGAGCAATCATGTTCATCCATTTTATTGAGTACGTCTTCGAACTGCTCTGCTGAAATTTTTTCGTCGTTCGTTCCATCTGAATTAATGGTTTCGACTTTGACAACCTTTGCCCCTTCTAATCTTGGTTTTAATAAGATGTCACAGATGGTAGATTTACCTACGTTACCAGAGTTGTTAACGACAGCAATATTTAAGTACATGTTTATTTCCTCTTCATTTTACGCATGCGATATTCATTGATTCGCGTACTCAGTTGAATTTGGTTAGGGCAATTCCAACTTTTTACTTCTTTCGGTGTTAGGTCAGTTTCTTGCAAGACTTTAATTAGATATTCATTGTGAATGCCAATTTCTTCCCAATCCAAGTTAGAAAAGTGACCTGTTTTTTTTAAATTAGTATCAGGTGAAAGTTTTTTTTGACTTGTTACTTTGTCACTAGAAGTAACAGGTATTGGCATTACTTTGTTTTCAATAGAGGTTGCTTTACGCTTTTTCTTTGCGCGAAAAATCAGTGAATGAAAGTGTTTTAAAGCAATTGGAACATCACAACTACTCAGCAGTTCCTTATAACTGACTCCTGATTTGCTCAGTATTTCTATATCAGAAAGATGCTCATCAATGATGCTCTGTTTATTCCTTTTTCCTTGAGTTAGCTTCTCTTTGATACTATTTGCGGTTTCAATAGTGATTTTATTTATGTCCATTTATTACACCTTGAAAGACAATGAGAATACAAAACGGATACAATGTGAAGATTATCCGGAGATATTTCTCTTTTACCTGTGAGAACATCATGAGGTAATGTGGATAATATTGAAAGTCAATGTGAGGAAATAAAAGACCCGTTTCAGGTCTTTTTTATTTCCATAGGCACGCTGTCGAATGTATACATTCGCGTGCCAAGGGGATAACATCCCCTTGAACCCCTGAAACTCTACGAGTTTAATTATGGAAAAAGAAAGTGCCACTATTCATATTCAAACAAGACTAACACCTTCTGAATATGAACCCTTTAAAACCGTTATAGAAAACTTTGATATAAAAAAGGCTGAGCTTTTTCGCAAAGTTATTTTATCAAACGAGAAAAATATGGTGGAGGTGAGCGGTTCAGTTGAGGAAACTGATGCTCAAAAACGCATGATTTTTCTAGCCAATAAAACCTCGAATAACATTAACCAGATCGCCAAGAAGCTCAACCAAGCTTACCGTGGCGAAGTGGTTAGTGAGCGAAACTACCTCAAGATCATGAATGAGTTGATTGGTGTTCGCTCGGCTTTTGAAAAAGGCATGGATAAATGTTAGTTCGAGTTCGTGGTGGTAAGGATGGCATTGCTGAGTATTTGCGCGATGGAATGAAGTCCGACCGCGAAATGCACCGTGACCAATTAGATAAACGTATTTGTATTGATGGGGATTTATCTATTACCGATACCATTATTAAAACAATGGCGAAAACAGATAAACCTGAAAATTATTTTCATGTCACTTTGAGCTTTGCTGAAAGGGATATTTCAGAAGAAAAGATTCGTGAAGTATATGAGGAATATAAGCGAAATATTATGTCTTCTTACACAGAGGGAGAATTTAATATTTATGCTGAGATTCATGTTCCAAAAATTAAGTCCTACGAAGATAAGAGTACAGGGGAAGTAGTAGAGCGCTTTCCTCATGTTCATGTTGTAATACCTAAGAAAAATCTACTCGATGATAAAAACCTGAATCCTTATGGTTTCTACAAAACAAACTTGGAATATTTTGACGCTATCCAAGAGCGTATTAATTCAAAGTTTAACTTGGTATCACCATTTGATAATCAGCGTGTATTTAAAATCGACCAATCGAAACTATTGGCGCGTTACAAAGGTGACAACTTCAAAGGCGCGAACGCCAAACTCAAGTCTGAGCTGTTTGACGTTATCCAAGACAAAAACATCACCACTATGGCCGCTTTCAAAGAAGAGCTCGCGAAGCATGGTGAAGTCTCGATAGGTAAGGTCGGAAAGCCGGACGAATACCTCAAAATCAAACCTCACGGCTCAACGCGTAATGTTCGTTTAACGGACAGTTGTTTTCGCCCTGAGTTTATCGAGCATCGAACACTTAAACGGGAAAAGCCGAGCGAAAAGCAAGTGAACCGCTTGGTTAATGAGTGGGTCAACAGCAAGTCACATGAGGTTAAGTACATTCACCAAGCAGCCCCCAAATTGCGCGAGCAATACAAGGCGCTGCCAACCCAACTAAAAGGGGAGTTTTTAAATGAGCAACGAGAGCGATATTACCGACAATACAACCTTAGCACCGGAGCCCGACTTTCTGAACGAAGCACAGGAACCGGACTTTCAGAACGAGGCGCCGGAGCAAGCCAGCGGAATATTCCAACGAGCAGACGGGCGCGTGATCGAAAGCTTGGTGTTGAACGAGGCATCCCAAGAGGATTTACCGACATCCCCAACGGCTTGCCAAGTATGTCCGAACTCAATGTGGCTACAGGAGGAGGACAACGGGGAAGTTGTCCTACAGAACTATTGCATGATAATGCATCGGATCATTTGGCAGTCAAACAAACCAGTCGAAGTCCTCAATTGCGACGGGCTGGTTATGAACCTCGACGACGAGTAGTTCGACTTTCGCTTTACCGAAAGCCTTCACCGAACGCGACACTGGCAACTATCAAGCGCATCAAAGCCAAGGCGCAACATAGCGAGAGCTACGTGACGCAATTGTTCGACACCTTCCAAGAAAATAAGCAAGAGCAAAGCGAACTCGGTCGCTTTCGCACTATCAGGCAAAACCTAAAAGCCGAGAGCCTACTTTCTCACCTTTCCGACTCTCATGGCTTAGTCCAAGACCAGTACAGCCACTTTAAGGCCAAAGATGGCTCTGTGCGGATAAAAGCTGAAACGCGAGCTTATAACGTCAGTGACTTTTGCACGAAATACATGGGGCTGAGTTGGGATGAAACCAAAGAAATCCTAAAGACGACTTACGGCAAGCAGAGGCAGCAACTCGCGCAACAGCAACGAGTTCGCCAAGAGCAGCAAGCCGTCAATTCCATCGTGTTTGCCAGCAATAGAGTTACTCAAGGTTGGGGTAAAAAGAACCCGCTCGATGAGTCCATCCGATTGCTCAAACACTTGCAACGCAAAGAGCACATTGGAGAGTTACCTATGGCACTACACGAACTAGAGCGCCATCGCGCACCAGAAGCTAAAGATAATGCTATCGTTTCAGCTAACGAGAGCTTTAGCGCCGTCGAGAGTGCTAAGCGCATCATGAAGGCGAGAGAGACTGCCGCGCAGATCACGTTGAGCATGAATGACCTAGTCGCGAGTAAGAACGACGCAAAACGGTATGTAGACTTCTCGGATAAGAACACGGGCGACAAGGTGTTTCGTGATGACGGTGAAAAAATAATTATGCACAGCAAAAAAGCTGATATTAACCATACTGCAGCCGCGCTGACGCTTGCTGCCGAAAAGTTTGGGGTGGTGAAAATCAATGGGACAAAGGAGTTTAAAGAGCAAGTCATTGATGTGGCTGTGAGCAAGGACTTAAATATCGTGTTTGTTGATAAGAAGATGGAGGCGGATTTTATTCGTCGTAAGGAAGAGTTAAAACGTGACGCTATTATTGAGACGATGGATAGCGCGGGTTCGAAATGCGAAGTGGCAATAGCTCTGAAAGATAACGTGTCTTATGAAGCTGCGAACACGCAACTTAAAGAAGAGGTGCTCAAACCTGCCAAATTTGAACTCGATTATAAGTGGGATGAGATCAGCGAGAAGCTGCAAGTGACAATAAACGGCAAGTCGCCAAATCGATTTGAACAATCCACGGTCGAGCAAATTGTAAAGAAAGATGCTTTCTTGAAACATTACACCATTAAAGAAGTGCAGTCTGGTTTGATAGATCAAAAGAAAGCGCAAGGTGTCCAACCTGTGCCTAAAAACTACGATGCGCAGGTTAACGTCATCGACAAAAGTCGCGCGCAAAAACAAAGTTGCCGCATAAAATAGTAACGTAGGCTCTGATTGTGGCAGCGGATTTCGCATTCTGTAGTTTTATTGGTTATCGCTTTCAGCCTTATCTCCAATTTAATCCTAGAGACAATTGGAGCAAAAAATCCCCTTAATCGTTATATGGTGGGGGCAGTTAACTAAAAGTGTCACCGCAAGGCTTTCATCACCTTTCTTTGGGATCCAAAACCATCAGTGATATTACATATCAAAACTAAGGGTCACTCATAAAACTGAACATTTCTAATTGAGCATCTGGGCTATATGCCCAGTTGTTAAATATAAAAGCAATGCCAATTCTAAGTGTGGCAAATTCCTGTTCTATTAATGATTTATGCCAGAAGTGTAGTTGAAAAGTATGAATTTAAAGGTTATTTCTATCTTATTTGGTTCGAAAAATGAGCAACAACCTCCAGAAAAAACCTGTTTGTCCTCAATCGCATACTCAACGTCTAGTTGCGATGTTTTCTAGAACATCTGCTTGGCGTTTCTAAGCTCTTCACCTGACTTCTTTTCAACTTACATGTGAAGATTTCATGGTTCCCTTTTTGATCTTCTTGGCATTTTATAAAATTAGTTTCACTTTTGGTGTTAATGATAATTATTATCAATTATATTCATTTTGGAAATGGAAGTGACCCTTTCTAGGTTCCTATCCATGAAAATCAATATTGAGTTAGTCAAATTGGTCTTAACTTTTGATTATAGGTTAACGCTTTGTAATCAAATTTGAGCTGTTTATATATGTGAATAGTCTTCGTTGTGAACCACCATTTTATAGGTTTTGATATGAAAAAATGTCTAATTGTTTCGCTTTTAACTCTAGGTTTTACTGCTCCTGGTTTAGCCTCTGGATGGAAAAACTCTTCTGATTTAAACATCAAAGGACTTTATCCCGCTGATGAAGGGTTGTACTTCTATGTCACGAATGAAAGTGAATCTTCTTCTACTTCAACATGCGACGGTGATCGTCGTTTTCTTATTCCGACATCTAGCCAGAACTACGAAACTAAAGTGAGCGTCATGATTGCGGCTTTCATGGCAAGTAAATCGATACGTTTAAGGTATGAAGAAGAGCAAAGTACAGACTGTTCGATAACGGTTGCCAGTTTTAAAGTTAATCTTTAATTAGAGCTTGCTTATATGAATCGATACATTCGTCATTTAATGATTGGTATGACCGTTGTTTTTGTCCTGCTTACTACGCATTTCTACCCATCTTTTTTTTTGCCAGCGAAGCAAAATGAACTATTAAATGCTGGGAACACAAGCATGAAGGATGTCGGTACAACATTAAGCGAAGATGCTGAATTTCCTTCCCCCGTAATTCAACTACAGCAAGCAATTTTGGTTGGATCGGAAGAGTTTTCCTCTTTGCAAGAAGGCGCGTTAAACGTTGATTTAAAAGCTCTCTATGACGAAATCCCTTATGAAGATTATGTGGACTCCGATGAGATTGTCGAGTTAAAGCAACAGCTAAGTAAACTTCAGAAATTACAAGAATTCTCGCTAGATAATGAAAGGAACGAATAGTGCTTAAACAATGTTGTATTAAAAAAGTCGCGCTTTTCGCAGTTTTATCGATAAGCTTAACGGCAGGTACAGTAGAAGCCCAAGCGCCAGCTTTACAGTTAGACCGTTTGAACTTGTCCGGTGAATATGAAACTTCCGGAGGGGAGGCTACTTATACGTTACCAATTTCTGTTTCTTCCGGCAGGGCTGGCTACCAGCCTGAGTTAAGCCTCGATTATCGAAGTGATGCGCCGAATAGCATCATGGGGATGGGATGGCAGGTTAATGGTCAATCAGTAATTTATCGTTGTGGAAAAAACCTTGCTACTGATGGACTTTGGGGAGGTGTGAACTTTAACGCTAATGACCGTTTTTGTTTGGATGGACAACGCCTTATTGCAATAAAGGGTAGTAATGGTGCCGATTCTACAGAATATCGTATCGAAGAAAATGGTTATGACAGAATTGTTTCTTTTGGCTCTACTGGTGGTAATGGTCCTGCGTACTTTAAAATATGGAAAACTGACGGAAGTATCCTTGAATATGGTGTGACCAAAGATGCGCGAGTAGAACTATCCGGGCAGTCTCTTGTTTATAAGTGGGCATTAAATAAAAAAACGGATATCACGAAAGCTAACCACATCAATTATCTTTATAGTGAAGACAATAAGGTTGGAACTCATCGACTTAGTCAGATCAGGTACACAGGCGGTAAAATCGAGTTTCTTTATGAAGATCGTCGGGATAGAGCATTTTGGTTTTTATATGGTAGTAGAATAAATCGTTTCAAACGTTTAAACGCTGTCGTGACTTACGATGCGGATAATAAAGAAGTAGGTCGTTATCAACTTAGCTATCAATATTCGAATTACACGCATAGAAGCTTACTCTCTAAGATTACATATTCAAATTTACCTCGAGGCTTAAGTACACCGATCACTTTTGAATGGGTGCAGGCAAAAGCAAATGAAAGCAGTGCTTCGGTCCCAAGAAACCCTGATGTATCGTTGCCTTTAGCTGAAGTTAAATATTTTGATGTAGACCGGGATGGAAATAAAGAGTCCTTCGGTATAGTGGAAGCCTCTACATCATCAAAACTTGGTGCATTTAAAGATCTCAACGGTCAATCTACTTTTCCAGGGCAAGGAGGTACATTGGTTGGCAGTTTAGATAAACCGATCGTAAAGCCAGCTAAAGTAAAAAGGCATTGTAACCGAGATGGTGATGGCTCTCATCGCTGCGATTATTATTATACTTTAGATAGCGATTATACACTCGCAAGTTATATGCCGGGAAATAACGGAGTATTGGTTGAATATAATGCCAAAACTCATGTTGCGGGAGATTTTAATGGCGATGGAAAGCAAACACTTAGAGCTATACCAAGTCAAGAAACATCATTTTTTGGTAATCATGATAACTATATTTCAAAACGTTCTTATTATCCTACTTCTACCACTGACATTGATAATGATGGCATCGATGACTATTCTTATCGAAAGAGTAGAACTAATTATCTAACCCTTGGTCTTTCTAGCAAGTTACATAAAGAGTTTGATATTTATTCCCCTTCTGGATGGGATAATTATCGCTTTGTTGATTTGAATCTAGATGGATATTTGGATTTTGTTTCGTATAATGTTGATTATTCTCGAAGACGAGTTGAATTAAGAACTCAGTTTTTTGATGGTAAGGTGTTCAAGAATGCAAAAACACACTACTTTGCTTTAGATAATCGTCGTACTAATATCGAAGTTAACTTTATTGATTACAGCAATGATGGTTATTTAGATGTATATATCGATGGGAAGATATATACAAACCAAGGTGAGGAATCTGTATTTTCTAAGAAGTCGTTATTTGACTTACCTAGAGGGATATATTTGGTGGATGATATCAATGGTGATGGTATTGATGATTTCGTCACTCATGAGCAAAATATTCCGCCATATCGTTCTTCGAAAGTTTATCTATCGAAGGGCACAGCAGTCGATCGTATTCAAGTTATAAAAGAACATGCCTTAACTTTTAATATTGACTATAAGCCTGCTTCTGATAAGGCTGTGCATACTCAAGAACGTTATTATCAGTACCCAGTTATAAACACCACTCCAAATAAACTGCTGGTTTCAACTGTCGAGAAAATGCCTAAGGGCTACCAGTCGATGTTATATACATATCGTTATGAAGGTGCGAAGTCACACGCACTTGGCGGAGGTTTTCTTGGTTTTTCGAGGATTACGGAAGTCCTCTCTCACAAGGCCCCTTGGTTCGCGAAATATGATTTTGTAACTACAACGACAGTTAGTGAGTTTAACCAAATTGATCGAGAAAAAGCCGGTAAACTGAAAAGTGTGACGGTTTACAAGCAAAGTAAAGAGAATAAGTTATTTAATCATCAATCGACGGATAAGACCTCTTATACTACTTATCAATATAATGTAATTCGAGCTAATGGCGGTAATTTTCAGGTATATCCAAGATTAACTGAAGAAGAAATCTATGAAAAAGGCGTTTTGCAAAGAACAAATATGTATAAATATACTCTTAATGAGTATGGGGCTTTAATTAAAAAGAGCAGTAGGTTTAGCAATGGTTTAAAGGTGCGAGATACATTCACCATTAACGAAACTTATACCTATGAACTAGATAATATTAATAATGTTTCCAATGATGATTATTGGAAAATTGATGCGTTAAAACAAAGTTCAAAATTGACCCTTGATTGGAATACTGGGGTTTTATTAAGCAATAAACTAGAGTATGAATATAATAATTTAGGCTTGCTTTCTAGTATAAAAACATATGGCTCTTCTTATTATAATGTTGGTGACCATGGAAAACGATTTTTATTGACATCATATCAGTATGATATCTGGGGTAATGTTGTTCGAGAAACATATTCTGGTAGTGAGTTGCCTCCTCGTTCGACTTCTTATCGTTATGAAAGAAATGGTTTGAAACTTAAAGAAAGTATAAATTCAAAGGGACACGTAACAGCATGGAAATATGATTCTCAAGGGCGGGTTCTTGCAAAAAAAATTCCTCTATATAACCGGAATACTACGTTTGAATATGACGCTTTTGGTCGAGAAAACCGAATTACTCTACCTGGTAAAAATAATGTTACTCGAAAACAGTTTTTTTTGGCGAATGAATGTATTGAAGCGTTAGATTCAACCTCTTATTGTATCAAAGTTGAAGAGGCTGATGGCTCACAAAGTCTAACCTATTACGATTACGCCGATAGAGAAGTTCGACGTTTGCACCGTGCGTTTGATGGTCGATGGGTTGTGGTTGATACTGAATGGGATCTAAATGGACGTAAGCGATTTGTAACGGCGGCAAGGTTTCTTAAGCAAGCAGGTAAACCTGCGCGAGTCGTTTTTGATTATGATATTTACAATCGCGAAATACGTCGTTCTGAACCCCAAAATAGAGGTGGCTCTGCCGTCTTCATTACTAAATATCTCGGATTCCGTACAGAAAAAACAGATGCAAGAGGCTTCAAGCAAAGCACGACTCATAATGTAATGGGGTATGTGATTCGAAAAGATGAACCTCTGGGCTCCTACCAAACGTATGACTATTTTCCCGATGGAAAATTAAGACGCACTACTGATTCAGATGGTAATGCAACACTGATTAAATATGATAGTTTGGGTTATCGAATGGAGTTAGATGACCCGGATATTGGTTTGTGGAATTACCGATATAATGCTTTAGGTCAGCTTGTTTATCAACGCGATTCAAATGGAGTAGTCACTACGATTAACTATGATTCGCTAGGTAGAAAGATTAAGCAAAAAGAAGGTAGCGAAACATCTCTCTGGGGTTATGACGAAAGGGGGGCCGTGGGGACTGTCTCATGGATGAGTGGTAAAGGGCAACGAACCGATTATTTCTACAACCTATCAGGATTGTTACAAGAAAAAGCGGTGACAGTTGGAAGTGAAATTTTTTCAACTCAATATGTTTATGATGGCTTTGAGCGTATAGCTCGGGAAATCAGACCTGATGGCTTAACCTTGACAAAAGCATTAGGTAAGCTAGACAACCAACGTTTAGCCGTGGAGTACCTGTATAACCAATACGGTTATTTAGCGGCAGTTCGAAGTCCTCGTAGTTTTGCAGATGATATTTTTACCAGTGTTAAGTTTCGAGAAGAAACTCGCCAGTTAATTAATGAGGCTATTAAGCAAGCAAATATATTCCTGGGACGAGCGAACCGTTATGCTAAACAAGAACGGTTCTTTCGCGACAAGCGTGCAGAATATAAACAAAAAACGATAGGCGTATATAATTTAGACCGTTCTTCTGCTCAATTACTTAAAGCACATCCTCGCTATAAGCAATGGTGTGATAAACAAGGTGTTTGTTACTTACGACCAACAAAGTGGACGACAGTGCATAGCGGAGTTAGTACTCTTGTTGATGTTACATTAGGACATGACGTCTATCGAATTTCATCTCAGAAAGATAAAGATACTTGGAAGCCAATCTTTAGTGGCTTACAAGGATACAATACAAAAGCGACTCGCATCCATGAAAATGCGTTAAAAGGACTTAAGTTAACTCCATCTTACAATATGAAACTTTCCGGAGATTATGATGGTAATGGCACGCCAGACATTATGCGCGAAAGCGAGGCAAATGGGGTTAAAGCAGATAAAGCCTTACGAAGTGAGCTTTTGTTTGCCGCAGAGGATTTAGAGCAAGCCGCTGATGTTGCTGAGCTTCAGTATAAGCAATATAAGGCTTTAGCTACCGGCTTAATTGGGTTATCAGAAAAAGTGGCACAGTTGAGTGGTTTGTATTGTGAGTTCGCAAATAAATTAGCGGGTCGACATATCGATAATAAGTTACGCCAAAACTGTAAATCTGATGATGATATCAGCCAAGCTGATATGCTAGATACCATTTTGACGAATGCTGAAATATCAGCATCGAGCAAAAATAAAGCCTACCTTTATTATTGGCAGCGCCAAGCAACAGATGCTTTCGACCATACGCTTAATGAGATGCTTGGCAACGGATTGATGAACACCTATGAGTATGATGCGTATACTGGTCGCGTTAATACTATTTCTACTTACCAAGGAAACCAAGTATATAGCTCTGATACACTAAGTGCGATTTCTCGAAACCAACACATTCGCTATTTGAGCTATCAATATGATAAACACAATAACGTCACGGAGCGTTTTGATGAACAATTAGGTATCACTGACGTCTGGACATATGATGCACTCGACCGAGTAGAATCCAACACTGTAGTATTAGTTGATAAGGCGCGACATGGTGTCAACAATCCAGATTTAACAGGTAAACGTACCTTCCGTTATGATCCGTTGGGGAACATACGTTACAAATCTGATGTTGGGGATTATCAATACTCAGGTGTCGGCTCTGGTCCACACGCAGTAACAAGCGCGAACGGACTTGATTATCGATACGATGCTGCCGGTAACATGATTAGCGCTAAGGCAAAGGGGAATACGTCAAACAAACGAACGATAAGTTGGTCACCATTTAATAAGCCAACCAGAATTGTCCGAGATGGTAAGTCAGTAGAGTTTTCTTACGATGCCAATCATGAGCGCTATCTGAAGCGAAGTTCGGATGGAACAGAAACATTTTACTTCGGTAAAACTTATGAGCGAGAGAAGAACCAAAAAACTGGAGAGATTCAGCATAAGCACTTTATCTTTGCTGACGGCAAGTTAATTGCTTTAAACACTCAGACACTCGATAGCAAAAAACAGCTGAAAAACAAACAAGTTCGTTACCTACATTACGACGCATTAGATTCAGTAGACATGGTGTCCGATGGTTATGGCTTGATTGTTGAGAAACGTAGCTATGATACTTGGGGGAAACAACGTCACGTCTTATGGCAAAGCAAGAGTATAACGAATGTTATTCAGTCGACGATCACCAATCGAGGGTATACTGGGCATGAGGAAATTGCGGAAGTTGCCTTGATTCACATGAACGGTCGTATCTATGATCAAGAGTTAGGTCGTTTTCTAAGTGCGGATCCGTTTGTCCAAGCGCCTTTCCAAACTTTTAGCTTTAATCGGTATACTTACGTTAATAACAACCCGTTAAAGTACACGGATCCGAGCGGTTACTACTTCCAAGATAAAGATGGAAATGGAGTAACAGGTACGTGTAATACCGATGGTAGTCTCTCAGGAATGAATTCTGCAAATGGGGGCGATAAGAATGAGCATCAAGATGAAAATAGGAGTGGTTGGGTTGAAGTAATTAGCATTAACCATGGTCCTCGTGACGGGTTTAATGAGGTTGTATCTGTTTATGGTTATTATGAAGAACCGGACTTCGGTTCACAGAGTGAGTTTGCAAAAGCATGGGTTGTTGCTGCACTAATAAATAAGGGAGCGTCGCAGGACGTTATTGACTCTGTTGCAAGAGACTTGGATGCTAACAGTCAAAACATTAGGGATGCGTATCGAACTGCTACTATGATGGCTGCTGTTGGGGCGGTATTAAGTAGAAAAAGTGGTACAAAGGGTGCAGATGATTTTGTTGATCTTGCGAGCCCTCAGCGCCGAAGGCATATTCTTGATGGCGATGCTACAGGTGGAGGCCATCGTCCAGGTACAGGTAAACCTGGTAAGAGCGAATTTCCGCAAGGCTGGTCCGATGATAAGATCATGCACGAAATTTCAGATATAGCGACTGACCCAAATGCGATTCGTAGGAATGGACGAGGAGGTAGAACCATCACTGAGGGCACACGAAACGGAATAGACATTCGCGTAATCCAAGAAAGGAACGGTGATATTGTTTCTGGTTTTCCAACTAATGTACCAAGGAATCCAAGGTAATGACCGATTATCAAATTATTGAAGAACTATTGGGACGATTACTCTCTCTGCTAGTTAATGTATTTAGTGAATCTGAGTCTGGTGAAGTACAGGAATTCATCGATGCTGGGGAATATGGATTAGCCCTCGAAACTTTTATTGATATTGTTGATGAAGAATCCAAAACGATTTCTCATGAAATGCTAGAGCTGGCTAAGCAAGCTGCGGCTGCAATGAAGTTGGACAGTAAGGCGGTTGAGGAAAGATTAGTGGGTTTTGTAGCTGATAGTTAAGATTTAATGTTACAAAGAGTGGAACTTTCCCTAAAACAGCTGATGAAATGAGTGCTCTAATTGGCCCTCCTAATAAATAAGGGAGCGTCGCAGGACGTTATTGACTCTGTTGCAAGAGACTTGGATGCTAACAGTCAAAACATTAGGGATGCGTATCGAACAGCTACTATGATGGCTGCTGTTGGGGCGGTATTAAGTAGAAAAAGTGGTACAAAGGGGGGGCGTGGGCAGCAAGTTGGAAGCATGATAAAAACTGATGGTTCAACCACAGCCAGCGCCATAAAAGCAAAAGCGGAATCGGTAGGTTTTAAATCCACCCAAACAGCAAACGGTCCTTTGAAAATGGTTGATGAAAATGGAGTGGCTCGGGTAACGATTAAAGGTGGAAGTCAACGTGCACCTGGTAGTGCTGGTCCCCATGTTGAGCTTAAAACTTCTAGTGGTCAAAGGGTAAATCCTGCTGGCAATCAAGTAACGCGTAAGAGTTCTGAAAATCACACACCAATTGACTTTGATTTATAGGGGGGCTGTGTTATGAGTAATTATTATGACTGGGAAGGTTTTGCTGGTATTTATTTTGAAGATAGCTTTGTATTGGGTATTTATGAATCTTCCAATGAAATTTCTTTTATTGTTGAAGCGGTCTTAACAGAGAATCACCCATTGTATACGCCACCTGAGAGTGATGAGCAATATTGTTATAAGAAAGGGAAGATTGTTTTTCAAGGCTTAAAGTGCGTTAAATGGATAAGTAGAAACGAAACTCCATTTAAAGATGTTTCCGGTGAAGAAGATTATGGCAATATTGATGTTTTTCAATTATCGAATGATCAGTATTTTCTGTCGGGCGATTGGGGTGAACTAGAAGTCACGTCATCACCTGTAAAGTGGATTTGGATTTAAAGTCAGAGCCATTCAGAACAAAGGACCGGAGTTGATGACAATCACTACCACCAACCAAAGCCCGCATTCGCGGGCTTTTCTCAGCCGCTTTTTAAATGGCGTCAAATTAATAGCAACTTGATACTACCGTATCTCAAGCGAACAAAGAGCGTTGCAACACAGCTCCCGTTACTCTATCTCAAGGGGATATCTACGGGCGATATGCTGCCTGCTCTGGAGTCTCTGCTTGACAAGACCTGTCAGCTAACAGCATCTGTCGCCTCAAAGAGTGCTGGTATGCTGAGTACGAACAATGGCGTAAGCGTGACCTCGGTAGGCATCGCTATGTTTACGTTTGGGCTGATGGTGTTTATTGTCACGTTAGGATGGACGATAAGCTCTGCTTACTCGTCATCATTGGTGTCGATGACACTGGACTCAAAGAAGTCCTTGGCGTTCTGGATGGTCATAGAGAGTCAAAAGCAAGTTGGACGGAACTCATTGAGCAGCTACGAGCGCAGGGATTACAGTTAGCACCGAAGCTCGCCATCGGAGATGGCGCGCTTGGCTTCTGGAAAGCGGTTGCTAAGTGCTGGTCTCAAACGACTCAGCAACGGTGCTGGGTACATAAGACGGCGAATGTGCTTAACAAGTGCCCAAAAGCGTACAACCACGAATGAAGGAAGCACTGCAAGATATCTGGATGGTAGAAACTAGAGATGATGCTTATCACGCCTTCTCTACCTTCCAGAAGCGCTTTGAAGCCAAGTATCCAAAGGCAACCGACTGCTTAGTGAAAGATAAAGCTGAAATGCTGGCGTTCTACGATTACCCAGCAGAGCATTGGGTTCATATCAGGACAACCAACCCAATAGAATCGATGTTCGCCACAGTACGTTTACGCACGAACAAAACAAAGAACTGTGGAAACAGAAAGATTACGTTGATGATGGCCTACAAGTTAATGTGCAGTGCAGAGACAAAGTGGCGTCGTCTACGAGGTTTTGCACTACTAGCGGATGTTGTGAAAGATGTTCGCTTCAGCGATGGAGTGAAAGAAATGGAGGCTCATCAACAAGCTACAGCATGATCCTCTATACGCCACATTTGACAATAGCTCTTTTTTCACTTTGCCATACCTTAAGTTATTCATGTTTTGCTAATATTCGATTTTGCGAAAATGATTTATGTCCAAAAGTTTCTCAGTTTGAATTCTTACCTGTGGCACTTCGATGATTGCGATTGCTCGTTTCGGTTTATTCCGAACACTTGATCCTACCGCTTTATCAGTTATAGCAAAGGCTCCTTCACATTGTATTTAGCTAAGTTTGCTATACCTAAGCTAATGTGAAAGACAAGGTGCAAGGCCTGATTAATAGTCTGATATTGTCGAAGCTCTTTGCAAATTGCACTCATTTCATATCTTAATGAGTGAGGTGAAGCCAGTGTTCAAGAGCTTATTGGGTGGATAAACAAAGAAAATCTTCCAGTTATCGACGGACGGACAACAAAAGTCTTACGGTATTTCGGGTTTGATGTGAAGCAATTGAGCGAGCGAAGAATCGTCGAGATAAATGCTCTGGAACAATGATTTACTTATCGTCATGATTATTCACCTCTAGTATTCTTTATGAACCAGGTTTTACTCAATGGCATTTTAAAAACGACGCTTAATGAAGAGTCCAGTCTGGTTGGAGCAGATCAATTTATCCAATCACAAGGCATTTGTTCACAGCGAAAGTTAGTCCTTCATTAATCAATAGAGGTGCTAAGAAAGGCTCCCTGGTAGAGTTATCCTTCTTCTGAGCATTTTGCGCTTGTTATTTTACGAAGTTATTGAACATAAGCTATATCTGCCAATTTAAATTGAGGCATGCCATTACCCGCCAATTAACACGGTTGGCATCCCCATTACAATGCTTCCACCATGGGCTGTTAGGTCACCCATGCGCGCCGCAGGCTTATTGTTAATCAGCACAGTTATACTTCCTTTAACAACACTATCTGGTGGACCGACACAAACACATATCTGTCCTAGAGTTGCGGCTGGCAGGTTGCCGATCAATACTGTTGTTGGCAGAGGGAGTAATGGTCCGCCTACGTGAGGTATTGGCACCACTGCTGGTGTTTGCATCGGGCACATGTGCATGTCTGTTGCTCTGGCTGCTGGTAGCATGTTCTTTCCTTATCGTTGACCGTTCCC
Organism: Vibrio sp. MM46; assembly: GCF_027587135.1. Lineage (NCBI taxonomy): Bacteria > Pseudomonadati > Pseudomonadota > Gammaproteobacteria > Vibrionales > Vibrionaceae > Vibrio > Vibrio sp. MM46. The sequence goes on along the minus strand of NZ_JAPPTO010000032.1, from coordinate 33,418 downwards.
GCCAGAGGCAATGTTTAGACCCATTTCTACAAACTGCTGATAGCGTTCTTTTGCTTCTTCACCGTCAGGTAAAACTGCTGAAAGGTTAATGCTTCCTGCGACCGCTTGTGCATACAAGTATGGGGGAGGGGGAACGGCAGGATCCTCCGGCTTAATCATACTGCCGCCACTCCAAAAAGCCGCTTGAGCTGCCCAGCCTGCACCGGTTCCTAACCCCGCTTTTTCTGCCATTTGCTCTGCAAAACGACGGCTTGTTTCATCAGGTGTATAAACCCAAGCCTTTGCTGCGCGAATGGAATTAGCTTCGTCTTCTTTCCAGTGATGAAGGGAAGCGGCGCAGGTCACGCTCCACCAAATAGATTCACGAACTGGGAGAGCATGTGCAAGAAAAGTCACAGCATCGGAAAATAGTTCTTGTTCCATTGCCACAGAAATCAATTCGATAGGCGTCGTTTTCACGTCTGCTAACTCTGCGAATGTGGTATTCGGCTCGTAGACACTTAAGATGTCTTGCGCGGATTGGTGGGGAACCTTTATCAACATCATCAGTTTACCTTTGTAATTGAGCCTTGAATTTGCACCATGGCTCCGGCTTTTATTTGTGTCATGGCACTGCCATTAACCGACACTAACGTTGCTTTTACATCGGCTTTACCTTGTCCTTCAATATTGATCATTGCGGCTTTCATCTCTGCCTTTGCTTTGCCTGAAACTGAAACTTGAGGAGCGTCGATCTTAATACCACTAGCGCTGATCTCAATTTTACTCGTGCCAACTTTGAGTTCGATCTTCGATTTACCGCAGATCGAAACTTGGCTGCCATCAACGTTGACTGTCGATTTAGCCGCTATATTAATGTTGGAAGCGGCATAGAGGTTTAGATCTTTCTCACTGTCACCCGTCCAGTTGTCTTTACTTTTGGCAGTAAGCGATTTTTCGCTTTCGATTTCTATGTCTTCTTTAACGCTTAAGGTGGCACTCTTCTCAACTTGGGTCTTTTTCATGCCTTTAATCGTTGATTGGCTGTCATTATTTACGTCCAGTAGCCAATCTTTTTCAGCATGTAAGTACACTTGTTCTTTGTCTTTTTGATCTTCAAAACGTAGTTCGTTTCCTTGCTTGCTGCTGGCTTTAGGCGTTGAGCGAGTTTTGATGCCATTTTGAGTATCCGAGCTGTAAGGCGCTGCGTTGTTTTTGTTGTATAAGGAGCCTGTCACGATAGGGCGATTGGGGTCACCATCAATGTATTGCACAATCACTTCATCACCAATGCGTGGTGTGAACTGAGAACCGAAGCCTTTACTGGCGAACCCTTGCGATACTGGCAACCAACATGAACTGTTTTCGTCATTTTTCCCGCTTCTATCCCAGTGAAATTGCACTTTTACTCGACCTAATTTATCTCGGTAAATCTCTTCTCCCTTTGGCCCGGTGACGGTTGCTGTATGTAAGCTATGTACACGCGGTTTATTTAATATTTCTGGACGAAAGACCAGTGACGAAGGGATGCAAGAAAACTGATTTTGATAAGCGACGTCGTAGTTTGATTCTTCTCTGGATATGCAGTGTGATAGATGAGTGACGATGTACTCTTGATTCATTGAACCGAGAGGATGGTTCGTTAGTTCAAATTTATAGCCACAAGCAAGCGTTGCTAAATTAGATGATGAGTGAGAGGCCGATTTCTTAAGATCCAGCGCTTCCATATGTATTTTTGCAGCGTCACGGACTTCATTCTTATTCTCGTGACCAAATGCAAAGAGTTCCTGCGTCAATGAAGTTGACACGTAACTTTCGGTGCTTTTTCGGGTACCGCTATCAAAAAATTCAGCTAGATCTTGAGTATGATCGGCGACAGATACTCTTCCGCTGCCAACATGATGGGATTGACTCCACGTCGTTAATACGTGTTGCAGATTATCGCCACCTATTTGATAGCTTAACTTTGGATCAGACATTTTCTCAAATCGTTGATTCGAATCGCCAATGCAGATTGTTGATTTATTGGATTGATGGCGTACATGGTAGTGCCAACCTTCGCTTGCTAACAGGCGCTGTATAAAAGCTTGGTCGGTTTCATCAAGTTGAACACAATACTCGTGCTTTTTTCCATTTCCAGAATGCGAAAAGTGAAAATAGCTTTTGAGATCAACTTGTTCTAGCAGCTTCTCAATGATCTGTTTCGTCGTCATGTTTTGAAAAACCTGACGACTGCGTTTGTATTGCAACAAGCTAAGCGGGTCCAATATCTCTACTTGATAATAAAACTGGTGCTTGTCTTTGCTATATCCTGTGAATTGCAGAGTGCTACATATGCCTGAAAAAAAGCGCTTTCCAGAATCAAACTCATAAGACACACAAACGGCTTTGCCTAAGTTTTTGGTATCGATCTCCATGCTTGCAACGACGGAAACGGAAAACTTACAGCCTCCGGATATACTTTCCTCCCCAATTAATTGAGTGACAATATAACTTTTGCTATCTGAAAGCTTAACGGTGAGGGAGCGGGTTTGGGACTTTAATTCGTTACTGCTCATGTTCACTTAGTTTACTATTGAATAAACAATTCTAAAAGGTTGTTTGTTGGGGTTGATGTTACTTGACGCGTTTAATTTATTTCGAGTTAAAGATTAATTCAAGATAATTCGTTTATTTAATTATTGCCTAAACGGCATGCGAACGACTACTTTGCTGTTTTTGTTATGTCTAGATTCAAGCATAGAGAGCTATACCCATACCTTTGAACAGTGTTGGTATCTGAATCACTTAGATATTCTCCCAAGTTTTGCAATTCGAACCTTTGTGATAGTTAGAGCAGCGGTGATATGGGTAAAGCAAAAAATGAAGATATCTGCTCAGTGCAAACTGTAATTAGCTGTTAATGTAGATACTTTCGAGGCAATTTGTATGGAAGTCAGCCTTACTAATTTTAGCGGTGATGAAGTTCTACTTGTATTGCTCAAACTACTACGCAGAAAAGCCATTGCAGTATCTTCTGATAGAGTATATGACTCTAGGCGTTGTCACGAAATTTTCAAAAAAAGATTGTCCTCCTTTTAATAGCGTGCCACAAAGCGTTGTTTTTGTGAGGGAGGTCGTCGCTGAAATTAAGCTATACCAAAATTAAGGGGCGAGTAAATGGTAAACTGAGTTTGAAGTTCTACACACTCAAGTAGGACACTATTAAAGTTATAGAGAAAGATATAGGACTGAGAGTTTCCTTTGTCGGCTAGAAATATATGGTGCCGTTGTTCTCAAGTTGGTTTGAGCAACTCCGAATTTTTACTAGACAAACGGGCTACAGGATAAGCAAGCCACCTAAACCGAGTATGAGGAAGGTAGTAATCTACTCTGACTTGTCTTTTAATTATATAAATGCTGGCAACAGCACTGAATTTCATAACTGCGAGCCAAAAAGTATAGCAATTGGTTTCATTTTGCCAAATAAGATTATTTATAGAAACGAAATTCTAATAAAAAACTATTGGTTTGATATGGCAATGTTTGCCGAAACAGAACTTCATATCATATATTGTAATGTTTGCCGAAACAGAACTTCATATCATATATTGTAATGTTTGCCGAAACAGAACTTCATATCATATATTGTAATGTTTGCCGAAACGGAACTTCATATTATATATTGCAATGTTTGCCGAAACGGAACTTCATATTATATATTGCAATGTTTGCCGAAACAGAACTTCATATTATATAAAGCACTTAAGAAAGCGCCAATAAATTAAACTCACTTCAACATAAAAGACTTGTGCACAGAACATCCATAGAGTATATTCGCGAAAATTTGTAAATTCTCGCATTTAAAGTTTGATACTAAACTTAAATATATTTAATACTTAGGATGCAAGGACCTATGTTCGTGTACTTATGATTACTATTTTTCCTAATAGGTACATAAGTGATTGTTAATGTATGATCTCATATCAGCATGAATCTTTATTTTATCCTTAATAAAACTGGTGATTTATATCACTTGTTTTTGTGGTGTTATTTTTAAGATGTTAGATATTCTATTTGCCGCCAATATAATGTGAGTAGGTATTTCTATAATTCAAATCAAAATAAACTCCCATTGATTGATTGTGTGATTTTTGTGAGTAATTTTAACAAGATGTTATTTTTTAGTTAGCGGTGACTTGTCGAATTGAATTAACGCAATTCCTCTAGCTTAGAATACAAAAGAATAGCGATTGAACTTAGTTGGCACTTGAATGGATAGTTGTAATTAGAGTAGGAACCTATGCCCTTTTCAAAGCATCAAATTGAGCAACTTTCTACACCTTTGAGTGATGAATCTATTTGTGGCGTTTACCTTAAACTTAACAAAGGTGCTTTTCGACCACTACGTAATGAATTTAATGTCGCGCAAACAGCGCTGCGTAAGCTGAGCCAAAATCCCAGTGCTGATGAGAAAGACGCGTTACAAGAGGCATGCCTGAATAGTTGGAAGACTCTCTCTGACAGCTTGTTCGAACAGTTTTCAAATACAACCAGAGATATCGAGCTCATCTCATGGTTTGTTGCCGCTCAATTCCTTCTCGATACCACGTTAGAAAGTGCTGCGAATAGCCTTGAGTGGTTAGCCGATTTAAGTGAGAAGTACTGGGATCACCTCAACCCTGTTCTGCCAGTTGAAAAGCTCAAATCTGATGATGATAAGGGTAAAGAGAGAGAGCAAGCTGATGCGAAAGTTAAAGCATTTTTCCAATTAGTTGGTGATAGCGAGGAAAGCTCGATTCTCTATGCACCGATGCTGCAACTGCCCTTAGTTGGGGAAGTGACGTTTTTTGATTTTCAAAGTGCAGAGAGAAAAGGCGAAATCAGCCAACTGAAATCTACGCTTACCACCACGGTGGCGCAAGAGCGTTCCGCGATTCAATTCAAGATGGAAAATGCCAAACGTTGTATCTCCCAGTTGGAGCGTTTGTCTGCGTTAGTGAGCGCTCATTGTCAGTCTGTAGGCAGTCAAACTACCAACTTTGGATTTGCGAAGTCACTGCTTACCCGTGTTGAAAACGCTTTGGTTCATTTAAGCGGAATTAAGTTGGCCCCGAAAGCGGAGGCCAAGGCCGTAGAGCAAGAGGTTGCCGAAAGTTCAGTTTCTGAAGGTCATCAGCCAAGCGATATGGATGTAAAACAGATAGAGCCAATACCTATGGCATCGGAGCAGGCTCAGACCGTAAGCCAACACTTACACGCAGGGAATCTCTCTGAACTGGGTAACTTAAACAACATGAACCGAGACTTAGCTTTCCATTTGCTGAGAGAAGTCTCTGATTATTTTCGCCAGAGCGAACCGCATAGCCCAATTTCATTCTTGTTAGAAAAAGCGATTCGATGGGGATATTTATCCTTACCTGAGTTGCTGCAAGAAATGATGTCGGAACAAAACGGTGACGCTCTTAGTACGATTTTTAATGCCGCCGGATTGAATCATCTCGATCAGGTTTTGCTGCCGGAGGTGAGTACTCCAACGGTGGACATTGAAAGCCCCCAGACACCTCAAGCGACGCCTCCCGTTTCGGAGTCGCCAAGTGTCGAAGAGCATGTATCTCAGACTTCCCCTGTAGATACCCAATCTAAGCAAGATGAAAAACCACAATCATCCGCTACGTCGGCTCTGAGTTGGTAATTGTGTTTAAAAAAATAAGGAAAAATCATGGCAAGTATTTACATGCGTGTAAGCGGTCTTCAAGTTGAAGGCGCTGCGACTATCGGTCAGCTAGAAACGGCTGAAGGCAAAAATGACGGTTGGTTTGCAATCAACTCTTACTCTTGGGGTGGCGTTCGTAACGTTGCTATGGACATCGGTAACGGCACCAATGCGGATTCAGGCATGGTTGGCGTAAGCGAAGTTAGTGTGACTAAAGAAGTCGATGGAGCTTCTGAAGATCTATTGTCTTACCTATTCAACCCAGGTAAAGAAGGTAAAACAGTTGAGATTGCATTTACTAAGCCTTCTAACGATGGTCAAGGTGCAGACGTTTACTTCCAAGTTAAGTTAGAAAAAGCACGTCTAGTTTCTTACAACGTGAGTGGCACTGACGGTTCTCAACCGTACGAAAGCCTATCTCTTTCTTATACTTCGATTTCTCAGAAACATCATTACGAGAAAGAAGGCGGTGAACTACAAAGCGGCGGTGTTGTGACTTACGACCTACCGACCGGAAAAATGACTTCTGGTAAGTAATTTTTTCATTAGACATGCCATTTAACGTGGCATGTCTATTTCATGAATATCTCATTTTAGGACACCTTTATGGCATTGAACTCACAACATAAACGCGTTAGTAAGAACCGTGTCAGCATCACCTATGACGTTGAAACGAACGGCGCTGTAGAGACAAAAGAGCTGCCGTTTGTTGTTGGCGTGATTGGCGACTTTTCAGGCCACAAACCAGAATCAGAAAAAGTTGATTTAGAAGAGCGAGAGTTCACGGGCATCGATAAAGACAACTTCGATACAGTGATGGGTCAAATTCACCCGCGTCTTTCGTACAAGGTTGATAACAAGCTAGCTAATGATGATAGCCAGTTTGAAGTGAACTTAAGCTTCCGTTCGATGAAAGATTTCCACCCAGAGAACTTAGTTGATCAAATTGAGCCGCTTAAGCAGTTGGTTGAAACACGTAACCAGCTAAAAGTACTTCTAAGCAAAGCCGATCGTTCGAGAGATCTTGAGCGTCTACTGAAAGAAGTTCTGCAAAGCGCAGATGCCATCAATGGTTTAGCTCAAGAACTAGGTTTGAGCAAAGAGGGAGCGGAATAATGTCTGTAGAACAACAAACAGTACAAGGTGCTACTGAAGCAGAAGCAACGCAGAGCTTTCTTGACCGAGCGATCAGCGCAACAGCACAAACACCAGTAGATACGACAAAAGAGCTATTGAGCATCATGGCTTCTCAAGCGCTGGAAGGTACAGTGACTTGGGATAAGAACCTAACGTTGACGATTGAAAAAGCAATCAGCGCGCTAGACAGCAAAATCTCTGAGCAGCTGTCAACGGTGATGCAAAACGGTGAGTTCCAAAAAATGGAAGGCTCATGGTTAGGTTTGCAAAAGCTTGTGAAAAACAGCGAGCTAGGTCCAGATCTGAAAATCAAACTGGCGGATTACACCAAAGACGAATTGCTAGAGCAGTTTGAAGATGCACCAGCGATCGATCGCAGCCGTTTCTTCAATATGGTTTATCAAGAAGAATTTGGTACAGCGGGTGGTCAGCCATACGGCGCACTGCTAGGTGACTACGAATTTGGTTACGGTGATGAAGACGTTGCTCTGCTACGTTACATGGGTGAAGTTGCTTCTGCGTCTCACGCACCTTTCGTTGCTGCCGCGAATGCAAGTATGTTCGACTTCAATGCATTCAGTAGCTTTTCTGAAGGCAAGCCAGTTGCAGCAGGCTTTGATTCGCCAGCATACGCAAGCTGGAATGCATTCCGTGAAAGCGATGATTCACGTTACGTTGCTCTGACTCTACCGAAAACGATGGCTCGCCTTCCTTACGGTGCAGAAACTGTTCCAGTTAAATCATTTGCATTTGAAGAGCTTCAAACTCGCGACAACGGTCAGCAAGTTGTGTCTTCAGACGGCGATTTTGTATGGAGCAATGCGGCGTATGAGTTTGGTCTTCTAATGACTCAAGCTTACACCAAGTACGGTTGGTGTACGGCGATCCGCGGTACTGAGAACGGCGGTAAGGTTGAGAACCTGCCAAACTTCACTCACTACTCTGATGCCGGTGACTTGCTACAGCAATGTCCGACAGAAGTTAACCTAACGGATGAGCGTGAGAAAGAGCTGAGTGATCTTGGCTTCTTGCCACTGGTTCACTACAAAAACACCAACTACGCGGTGTTTATGGGTGCTCAGACTGCGCATAAACCAAAAACGTACACAGACCCAGATGCAACGGCAAACGCTGCAATTTCAGCACGTCTTCCATACACAATGGCAAGCAGCCGAATCGCACAGTACCTAAAAGTAATGGGCCGTGATCGTATTGGTTCAAACCTAGATCCAAACGACGTTGAGAAAGAGTTGAACTCTTGGATCAACCAATACGTTAACCCAAATGCGATTGGTAACGATGCGAAAGCAACACATCCATTGGTTGAAGCGAAAGTGACAGTAGAAGAGCAAGCTGGACGCCCAGGTGCTTACTCTGCAGTGGCTTACTTACGCCCTTGGCTGCAAATGGAAGAGCTAACCACTTCACTACGAATGGTTGCGAACATTCCTGGCTAATTCTATTCGGGGGCGCTGTCCCCGAATGTTTTGAACTGAGTCGCTGATGTATACAGATTCCGAATTTGACCGTATTTTAGCTGAGAATCCTGCCTGGCAGGAGCTGTTAGTGTGCGCGAAAAGTCAGTCGGTGGCTCAATTCAAAGCATTGTTGGTTCGTTTGATCTCCGAGATTGATACGTCAATAAGTGAACAGTTGTCGGACGTTATCCAACACCCTAACTATAAGCAGTTAGAAGCCTCTTGGACGGGGCTCAAATCGTTAGCGCAGCTGCAAGTATCCCAGCGTCGAGTCAAAATCAAAATGCTCGACTTGAGTTGGAGTATGGTTTCGGCAGATCTCAATTACTCTTTCGATCTAAAGCAGTCATCCCTATACCGAAAGCTGTATTCAAATGAGCTAGATACCGCCGGTGGTAGCCCATTTGGCATGGTGATGGTTGATCACAAGGTCTCGGCTGATTACGCCGATGATCAGGAGTATGACGATCTCTACACCCTTCAACTGCTCTCTGAGCTGGGGGAGCTCTCTTTTTGCCCAATGGTGCTCGGAACCGACGAGTTTTTCTTTGGTGATGAACCGAGAAGGTTGCTTCACGACAGTGCGAGAATTGATCGCATTCTTACTAGTCGAGATTTTGTTTCATGGCAGCTGCTACGAGAAAAAAGCTCATCACGATTTTTGCATTTGGTGATGCCAGAGCATTTGATTCGTCAACCATATCGTCAATATCAGGCTGGATTTGTTTTTAACGAACGCCAGCAAGAGAAATATGCCTTATGGGGCAGCAGCGCTTACCTCTTACTCGGTAATGTAATGCGAGAGTTTGACCGAATCAGTTGGTTTGGATTCCTGCGTTCTTACGATGAGACAGGTTCGTATGGGGCTATCGTTCAGGACTCAAAAGAGCTTAAGACCAAGATAGACATCTACAGTGAAGATGATGGCTTTTGGTCGTCTCAAGGGTTCATGCCTTTAACCAGTATTTACTTAAGTGGCCATAAAGGTTTCTTTAGCAATCAATCTGTTTGGCAAGCGCCTGATGAAGCTCAACGTCAGCTCGGTATGCTCCAAACCAATCTAATGGCTTGCCGATTTGCCCATTACATCAAGGTTCAAATTCGTGACCAAGTTGGTCGATATGACAGCGCAGAAAGTTGTCGACGCAGTCTAGAGCGATGGCTAGAGCAGTTCATTAGCAACGTCAATTATGGCGAGGATGCCGTACTTGCCCGATATCCGTTGCGGTCTTGCTATGTACGCATTGAAGAGGCTCCTCATGATAAAACCCGCTACCTATGCGAGATCATGCTTCAGCCTCAATATCAATACGAAATGATGGATGCGAAAGTGGTGTTAACTACCTCGGTATCTGGCAGTGAGGTTGGAGAGACATCGTGAGCTTAATGGCTAAGTTAACCCAAAGCTGGAATGACGATATCGACAGTGTTCGAGATGCGATTGTTGATAACGTCTGTGATCTTATTTCCAGCCGAGCACCTCTGCGCTCAGAGATGTTTTTATCGGAAAAAGGAACGATTGCCGAGTTCGGTATGCGCAACATGGCTCGTGCTCAAAGTAAAAACAACACCAGTGACATTGTCGCAGAAATTGAAGTGCTGATTCGAAACTTCGAACCTCGCCTGAGCCAGGTAGAGATTGATGTTCAAGAAGGGGAATTGGGTAGCAACCAATTGAGCTTTCGCCTTTCCGCCGTGGTGCATTCAGAGCTCGGTGATGAGGCGATCGTATTGGATTCTTTTTTGGATTTGAGCAGCAACAAACTAGATGTAAGGAAGTCGAATTTTGTCTGATTCATTGCTTTCCTATTTTGAACAGGAACTGCGCTTTATTCGCAATGAAGCCTCTCAGTTCGCGGAACGTCATCCGGGGACGGCTCGTGCGTTGGGAATGCGTAAAGACAGTATTGATGATCCTCAGATCGCGCGTTTAATTGAAAGTGTTGCCTTGATGAACGGCAAACTGCAGCAGCGCTTGGATGAGTCTTACCCAGAGCTGACAGAAAGCTTGGTGAACTTGTTGTTCCCGCATTATCTAAGGCCAGTGCCGTCATACAGCATGTTGGACTTCGCTATTTTTGAAGAAGCGAATGCAAAGCACAGTATACCTAAAGGCACAGAATTTGATGTCGCGAGTGAATCTGGTGAGCCAGTGGTGTTTCGCACTTCCGAAGATATAGCGCTGCTTCCAATTCAAGTTGCTTCGGCTGAAGTGCTGTTTGCGCCATTTGAACTGGCTAAGCCTGCGGGTGCAGAAAACGCAAAAGCGATGTTGGAGCTGACGATTAAGGCAACCGACAGCGGTATCGAGTTGCGTGATCTGGATATTGACCAGTTGAAACTGCATCTCAAAGGTGAAAGCCACTTCGCGTTGCGTTTGTATGATGTACTCGCCCATGGGCGCTGTCAGGTGTGTATCCAGAATAATGGCAAGAGCTACTCATTAGGTAAGTCTGCACTACAGCCAATTGGCTTCGATGTGAATGACACTATTTTACCGTATCAAGCAGCAAGCTTTGGCGGCTTTAAGTTGCTGACCGAGTTCTTCATGTTCCCTGAAAGATTTCAAGGATTCAAATTAGACCTTGGCAATGTCATGCAACAAGCAATCGGCTCAGAGTTTCGTATTCAGATTTTCTTGAATGAGATGAGTGTGGTGCAAGCTCGTAGCATTCAAGCACAACATTTTTCTCTGTTTTGTACACCATTGGTGAACCTGCAAACCAAAGTGTCAGAACCTCTGCAAATCGACTTCACCCAAAAGCAGTACCCAATTTATCTTGATGCAAGCCAGGGTAATGATTTGGAAGTGTTTTCTGTTGATGAGGTGCTAGACGTGACGGAGGGCAAACCGTTTAAGGTCTGTCAGATCTACGGAGACAAGTACAACAGTACAGAGACTGCACTTCGTTGGCAGCTCGTACAGGATACCCACGAAAGAGGCGTGCTTCGCAGTGGCTTAAAAGTGGCTGATATTGGGCATGTTAGTGCCACGATGTCGTCGAGAGTTTGGTCGGTGACGACAACTGCGACTGACGGCATTCGAGCAGGCTCATTGCCTGTAAACAGCCAAGTGACATGTCGGGAATCTCTTACGATTCCAGCGGCTATGAACTTGCTGCGCCGCCCAACCTTGCCAGTGCGTAGTCGTGACGCAAATAAGAATGTATGGGCACTGCTTTGCCATTTGCACTTTAACTATCACGCGATTCTAGGGACGGATGACCCAACCGCTACGCTGAAAAATGTGTTTGATTTGTATAACCACAACCAAGCGGTGCAAAACCACATCTATATCGAGTCCCTGCAAAATATTGAGCAGGAGCAAGTGGTGGCTCCGATCCGTGTGTCAGGAAAAACATGTTTTGCTTACGGCACAAAAATTTCGGTGACGTTAGACGCAAGCAATGTCAACGGAGGCGTGTCGCTCTTTGGTCATTTGCTTGACCACTTCTTTGCTTATTTCGCAGGCTTCAACAGCTTTACTCAAGTGGATATTTATTTGGAAGGCCAAGACGGTGTTTACCTGTCCTTCCCGAGGAGAACTGGGTGCAAGAGTTTGTTGTAAGCCGTTTCGCTTATGGTGCGTTTGAGGGACAGCTAGAAAAAGCGTGGCAGATCTTCAAGCATCAGGCTCATTTAAAGGGTCATCGACCTGAGGTGAGGTTCAGTGCGGAAATTCTCCCAGCTTACTATCAAGCTGAAGTTTCTATGGTTACTTCGGAGCGAGAGGGTGAATTTACGGTAAAGACATCATTGGCGGCTTTGTCTGGTAACTCTGGATCGATGCCAAGAGCGATGTACGGCGATGCACTAAAAGCGCGTTTTGAACTTGGCGATGAAGCGCCACTCGACTTCTTCGACATGTTTAATAACCGTTACTACCGTTTGTACTGCGAAACAAAGCAAAAGCACGAGCTGACGTATCAGATTGAGGAAGAGGCGTTTCATTGGAATCGTGACCGTCAATCTATTACTGAAATGCTTTCCAGTTTGGCTGGACAGACTGGAGATAAGGCAACAATGCCGGAATCTCATTTGGTGCAATACACCGGCTTATTAGGGTTGAAATTGACCTGCCCATTGGCGCTTAAGTCGATGCTAGAAGATTACTTCGAGTCGGAGTTTGAGGTTGAACGCAGTGGCCTAGAGTATTTGCCTCTCACAGAGTGTTCGTTAACTCAAATTGGCCAAGCCGGAAATAATCATCAACTGGGAATGGGCGCGTTGGTCGGGATGTCGACGCCAATGACGGGGCAGAAACTCAACATAAAAATTTGCCCCCAAGACTATCAGCATTACTTAAAAATACGCAGTGACAAAGAGATGGTTCTTGCACTGGACCATATGGTTAGAAGCTATATGGGAGTGAATACCAAGTATGCACTCTATATGAAGGTAAATAGCCAGTATCTACCGAGAGTGAAGCTATCAGGCAGTCACCAAAAAGCGTTAAGAATTGGCCAATCCGCATGGATGAGTCATCAATCAGATCATCAACAATTTGTTGAAATGCCACTGACGAAAAGTTAGGAAACAGAATGATAAATATTGAACTACAAAGCTTGGTCAAAAGGCTTACTCCGTTACTAAAAAGTGCCCTGGAAACGGCTGCTGGAGATTGTGTAAGTAAAGGACACTTTGCGATAGATGCTGAGCATTGGTTTGTTCAGTTGTTACAGCAGTCCAAAGGCTGGGAAGCCGCTTTGCAGCAAGCATCAATGGCCAAAGAGTCGATGTTGGAGCGTTGCAATGACCGTCTGATGCACTTGGCTCGTGGTAATGACTCTTCCCCTTCTTTGTCACCTGAGTTAGTTGAGTTGCTTAAAGATGCATGGATGCTTGCTTCATTAAACAATCAGCAATCGGTGGTGAATGAATTTCATCTGCTGATGGTGCTGAAGCAGCGTCTGGACCAAAGCGCTTACAACGGCGTGTTGAGCTCGTGGGTGTCAGTATTGTCTTCTGAATGGTTACGCAGTCAGTCGATGGTGATCAGTGGACCCAGTGAAGTCTCATCGTCTACCGAGAGCATGGTCCCAACCGGTGGTGACTCAGCGACGCCAGCTTTGGACAAGTTCTCGCAAAACCTGACAGAGGCAGCGCGTAATGGCGAGTTGGATCCTATTACAGGGCGCGGAGATGAAATTCGCAAATCCATTGATATTTTGTGCCGCCGCCGTCAAAACAGCCCGATCCTCGTTGGTGACCCAGGTGTAGGTAAAACGGCCATTGTTGAAGGCCTTGCCCAAGAAATCGTGAATGGCAATGTCCCACCTGCGCTTGCGAACGTTGAGTTGCGCAGCCTTGATTTGTCCCTTTTGCAAGCAGGTGCGAGCATCAAAGGTGAGTTTGAAAACCGCCTTAAAGATGTGATCAATGAGATCAAGCAGTCAACGACGCCGATCATCATGTTTATCGATGAAGCACATACGCTGATTGGGGCGGGTGGCACAGCGGGCCAGAATGATGCGGCTAATATTTTGAAACCAGCGCTTGCACGTGGCGAGTTTCGTTCACTTGCAGCGACCACATGGGCAGAATACAAACAGTACTTTGAATCGGATGCTGCGTTGACTCGTCGTTTTCAAGTCGTTGCGGTTAATGAACCTAATGAAGAAGATGCTATCCACATGCTTCGCGGCGTGAAGCGCAGCCTTGAAAAGCACCATGGCGTTAAAGTCATGCAAGAAGCCATTGATGCCGCCGTCGCTCTCTCTATTCGTTACCTTCCTGAGCGTAAGTTACCTGATAAAGCAATTAGCCTGTTAGATACAGCGTGTTCACGCATTGGGTTGAGCCAAAGTGCGGCACCTAGACAGTTAGAAGCCATTGCAGAAAAAATCCGCTACACTAACAACGAGATCGAAACGTTACATCATGAGTCGGCATTGTGGTCGATTGAAAGCGTACGCTTGGAAGAAGCAAAGCAGCGATTAGCGGCTTTAGAACAAGAGCATCAGTCACTTGAGCGATCTTGGAACGCAGAGCGCCGCTTGGTGGAAGAGATCATTGAGTTGCAGTCTGGCTTAGACACTGAGCTAAAAGAAAATGGCTCGGTGATATCGCATGAAGCGAAAATCCTGCTAGCAGACAAAATGGCAGCCCTGCGTGAGATCCAGGGTGAGCAGCCATTAGTATTGCCACAGGTAACAGAACAAACCATCGCTGAAGTGGTGGCGCTATGGACGGGTATTCCAGTAGGCAACATGCTTAGCCAAGAAGTTGAGAAGTTGATGCACCTAGAGACTCGTATCGGTGAGCGAGTGATTGGTCAGACAACGCCGATAGCAGAGCTTTCACAAGCAATTCGCTTGTCGCGTGCAGGTTTAACCGACCCACGCAAACCTGTTGGGGTATTCCTGATGTGTGGTCCAAGTGGTGTGGGTAAAACCGAAACTGCATTGGCGCTTACCGACTTGCTATACGGTGGCGAGCGAAATATCACCACCATCAACATGACGGAGTTTAAAGAAGAGCACAAGGTGTCGATGCTTTTAGGCTCTCCTGCGGGTTATGTTGGCTACGGTAAAGGCGGTGTCTTAACAGAAGCGGTACGTAAGAACCCATATTCTGTACTGCTGCTGGATGAAATGGAAAAAGCCCACCCTGGTGTGCACGACATCTTCTATCAAATCTTTGATAAAGGCTCTATCTCGGACAGTGAAGGTCGACACATCGATTTTCGTAATACGATCATCATCATGACATCAAACGCGGCCGACAGTGCTGTTGTTAATGCATGTGAAAATGGTCGACCGGATGTTCCGACGCTGACTCAGTCTATTTTCCCTGAGCTGCAGAAACACTTTAAACCAGCATTTCTTGGTCGTGCGACCATCGTGCCTTACTTCCCTTTGAACGATGAAGAAATGGCGCAAATTGCAACCTTGTCTCTGAACCGCATTCGCAAGCGCGTTCAATCCCACTACAAAGCAAGTTTTGAATTTCACCCTGATGTGATTGATCTGCTGGTCAATATGAACGATTCACCTGAAACAGGCGCTCGTGCCGTTGAGCAACTGATTAATCGTCAACTTATGCCGGATTTAGCGAATCAATGCATTGTTCGCATGAGTGAGAACAAGCCGGTAGAAGCGGTCACTGTTCACGTTGAAGAAGGCAAATTTAAGATTCAGATTCAATAGCATTAAGAGGCGGCAGACCTCAAAAAAACAATGGGTTGCATATCAACCCAACTAAAACAATAACGTAATTTTATTAACGCTTTTTGTTGCAGGCCGTGTTTAACGCGCCCTTTTCGCAGCACAACATTATGAGTACTAACAGATGATACATTCAGTCTTTTCTACGCAACAATTGGAATGGATTCGCAAGAACTTAAAAATCGCAGTGATTCACGGTGGGGATAAAGAGCAGGACGGCAGTTTTATCTTTGAAAACTTGAGCCCTCGCTCAACCAAAACGTATGCACCTGTTGCACACGATATTGCTAATGCACTGCGTGAATCTAATTTCCAGTTCGTTGAGGTGTTAGCTGAAGACATCAACTTAGCGCAGTGCCTGAAAGATAAAGGTATTGACTTGGTGATCACGAACAGTGGTGGTTTGCAAGGTTTTGACTCCATGTGTCATTTGCCTTCTACATTGGAAATGCTGGGCGTGCCTTATGTAGGGCACTCGCCAATGACGGCAGGGATCTTGGATAACAAGCACCTGTTTAAGCATGAAATTAAAGCCGCTGGACTGCCGACTGCACCATTTATCACCATTGGTATTGATGAACATTTTGAAGATGCAGCAAAGCAAGATGCGATCGATCAAATTGAAGCGCAGTTCAAAGATGGTTTCATTGTTAAGCCAGTGTCTGGTCGAGCTTCAATCCATGTTTATCCTGTTTTTAATCGTAGTGATCTCGCGGGTGTTGTAGAGCATGTACGTCAAGCGACGGGGAACACTGTAATGATTGAACCTTTCCTTGGTGGCCGAGAGTTTGTTGTTGCTGTTGCGGGAGAGTACGTGTTTAAAGAAGGCAAGCTGACGCAGTCTGAAATGCCGATGGCTTTCTCAATTACTGAACGTGTACTGGACGCTGACGAGCCGATTTTTACTTCTATGGATGTAAAGCCGATCACTCAAGACCGTTTGGTTGCTGTTAATGAAGAGGGGCTACGCAATCAGTTAGCACTGATCGGTCAGAAGATTTATCGCCAGCTTGGCCTTCAAACGTTAGTGAGAGTGGACTTACGAATGGACAAAGAAGGCAACCTGTATGTGCTTGAAACCAATCCAAAACCGGATCTAAAGCGTCCGGAGGGAGAGAAGGTAAGTTTGGTTTGCCATGATCTGGCTCGTGAAGGTATGGATTACACAGACCTAGTTCAGTCGTTGGTGTTTAACCGATTATCTTTCCTCAAGCAAAAACGACCAATGTCGGTAGCGCATTGCCTCAATGAGCAATTCGACGCTCTAAGTGTGTGTTAGGAGTGAACTTTGAACTCTTTTAAGCAATATAGCCGCTTGTTGCTCGGAGCATTACTGGTTCTGTTATCACTAATACTGATCTTTGTTGTTGGGTATGCACAAGCATTGAAAAGCTATCAACAGCAGAGCCGTGATGCGATTTTAGCCCAAACAGAAGCCGCCCGAATCGGTATAGAACAAGTTCTCAGTTCCGGCGTGCCGCTTCAGGACTTTGCTGGTCTTGAGAAAGTGCTATCGCCAATCGCGAAAGCGGATTCTTCTGTGGTTGATATCCGAGTGATTTCTGGGCAGCAAGAGCTATATCGCTACACCGATGACAACTTTGTTGGCAGCTTAGTCACCATCCCTTTGAACAATAAATTCGCTCAAGTTGGTGCTTTGGAGATTTGGCTGAGTGATGAAGAAATCGAAAGGAGCATCGATAGGCACTTCCAGCCGATGGTGCTGCTGGTGGTTTTACTGACCGCTGCGTTTATTTTCTTTGTGTTGCGTAGCCAAAACCCCAAGATTTACTTCACTGCATTTGGTGGGGTGTTCTTAGCCATGTCGGCGAGCGTGCTGTTGATGGTCGGTGCATTGTACAAATCCGGCTTGGAGCACAAGGCGGATTCCATGGCGAACATTGTTACTCAACGTTTGGCCCCAGTACTGAATGCAGGGATCAGCTATCGTCAAGTGAGTGGCATCGATGAGATGCTAGACAGTTTTCGTCAGTCAAACCCAGAAGTCTCTTCCATTTCTGTTGCTCAGGGATCTGAGTTGATCGCCAAAAGTAAAGTGCAGAACAGTATGTCAGTCGATGAGATGGCCGCATTTCTTGTCAGCGATGCGAAAGGGAACGAGGTGACGGTCGCTTTTTTCCCTAAAGTACTGTTTGCGCAGTTGGTACGTACACTAAAAAACTTTGCCATTCTATTTGCTGGTTGTGCGTTCATTTGCTTTGCTTTTATTCGCTTGCTGAGCCACTCAGAGCAACAGCCAAAAAACGATATTGTACTGGCACAGGTTAAGCCGTTGCTGTTGGTTACGGTGCTGATGGAATCGTTAATGGCGCCGGTTTTACCTCAGTACTTAACGCAAATCGCGGTAGAGAATGGCGCGGGTGAAAGTTGGTCGTCTTACTTCTTTACACTCTACTTTGTCGGCTTTGCTGCAACGCTATTGCCTGTTTCGCGTTTAGTTGAAGTGTTTGATATTCGCAAAGTACTTGGCGTGGGTATTCTGTTATCTGCGGCTGGCTGCCTGTTGCTAGCGTACGAGTCCCAGTTAGCGATGGTGCTTATTGCGCGATTCACCTCTGGCGTTGGGCAAGCGACGATCTTTATTGCCGTTCAAGGTTATATTCTGCGTTGCAGTGATCAATCTAACAAGACACAAGCCGCAGGCATCATCGTATTTTGTTTCAATGCTGGATTCATCTCTGGTGCGGCAATCGGTGCCTTGTTGGCTGATACCGTAGGCGTGCAAGGCATCTTCATGCTGTCGGCTTTAGTTGGTGGCCTGATGTATCTGTTCGCGTTGTCGCTGCCGTCGATGATTCCTCAGGGGAATGCTCAAGGTTCACTCAAAGAGAACCTGATGATGATGCTAAAAGATTCCGCTGCTTTGATGCGTGTACCGTCATTCATGCGCACCATGTTGCTTGTTGGTATCCCAACCAAAATGATGCTAACGGGTGTCGTATTCTTTGCTGTACCAATCCTTCTTTCTGATGTCGGTGTCGAGCGCGAAAGTATTGGTCAGGTGCTGATGGCTTATGCATTCTCTGTGCTTTTCATTAGTGGCAAGGTCTCACCAATGATTGACCGTATTGGCTCTGCAAAATGGGCGCTTTGCTTAGGAAGCATCGTTGGCGCTGTTGCTTTGGCCATTCTTTCTGCTGCCTTCTTATTTGAAGACATAACCTATCTTGTCCTCGTCGCAACGTTCGCAATGCTAGTCATGGGCGTTTCACACGGCTTTATTAATGCCCCAGTTGTGACTCATGTGGTGACCACGACTCAAGGTGTGAATGCCAACTCAGTAGCTTCTACTTATCGCTTTTTGGAAAGGCTAGGTCATGTGTTGGGTTCGGTCGTTGTCGGTGCTTTGCTTACTCACCTTGGAACGGACTACGCATTCTTTGCGCTTTCAGCATTCTTTACCTTAGCTGGCTTGTTGATGCGGTTGTTTGACCGTGGTGCACAAAAGGAGGCGAAAGCATGATTCGATTGATTTTACTTTTGGTACTGGCTGCATCCTCATCGGTGAGTTTGGCGGATTGGCCTGAGTGGTTGGGTGAACACTTACAAGCTGAGAAGGCGGTACAGTGGGAAATCAATGCTAATGACAGCGATGTATTGT
Source organism: Vibrio sp. MM46 (assembly GCF_027587135.1). NCBI lineage: Bacteria > Pseudomonadati > Pseudomonadota > Gammaproteobacteria > Vibrionales > Vibrionaceae > Vibrio > Vibrio sp. MM46. The sequence continues at coordinate 14,341 of NZ_JAPPTO010000032.1, read as the reverse complement.
TCGCCCCACGTGGTGAACATCCGATGGTTTGGGTTTTAGTTTCTCGAAAAGCGGACTCGTATGATGTTGCGTTGTCGACCATCTTAAAAGTGTTTCGCAGAGAAATGCCTAACGTTTCATTTCGCGCTTTCCTTTTACCTAAAAGACAAGAGGAACTGGTTGCTTGGACGAAAGCTGCCGATATAAAGGCGAACATGATCTACACGGTTGGATCTCGTGCGACCGTCTCACTGCATAAGATTTACGCTGGAGGTAAGCTGCCGGTTGTATCGGTGAACGCAAAAGATCCGGTGTTACTGGGCCTGACGGATAACTATCACTCAAGCGGCAACAACTTTGCTTACACCTCCTTGAATTTGCCTGCTGATATTACGCTGAGCTTTTTACGTCGCTTTAAACCAAGTCTGACTCAAATTGGTGTGTTGTACGCTAAGTCGAACACCAGTGCTTATCTCACTCAGTTTTTGCCACTTCAAAAAGAGGCTGAGAAGCAAGGAGTGACAGTCTTTCCTATCGAAGTTGACGAGAATAATCCTGAGCTTGCCCTCCAGTACGTGATGCAAACCACCGTTGAATCGATGAAGGTCAACGATGGCAATTTACGTCAATCCTTGCTTTGGCTAACGGGTAGCTCAAGTCTTCTTAACCGACTTGATGAGATCAACCTGTATTCGGAGCAGCTTCCTCTGTTAACCGCAGTGCCTGATGCGGTTAATGGCACGCAACAAAGTGCGCTGATGTCTGTTGGCGTAGGGTTTGAGAACAACGCTCACCAAGCGGCACTTTACGGCATTGAAGTACTTAAAAAGGGCGCAGCACCTGCCTCTCTGCCTGTGGGCGTGCTGTCGCCACCAGACATCTCGATTAGCTTTAAACAAGCAGGCCGCGTTGATACGCAGCTTCCGTTTGTACTGATTGAAATGGCCAGCGATATCTATTCGCAAGATGGCAAGCTAGTGCGTTCTGCAGGCATGAGCATGGAGAGCCATTAACCATGATACGTGTCGTTTTTATTGCCGTTATGTTGACCGTGCTGAGCCAACCTGCTTTGGCCTATCAGCGTCCAGAGCGATTACTACTCGCAACCCAAGAATGGTTTCCTTATCAGTACCAAGAAAACGGGGAAATGAAAGGGCCGGGGATAGAACGAGTGAAGTGTGTCATGAGAGTGATGGACCAGCCGTATCAGCTCACGATGACTAAGTGGGATAGAGCTCAGCTCATGACAGAGGTTGGCTCACAACATGGTTTCTTCCTTGCGTCTCGTAACAGTAAGCGTGATGAGTATGCCGATTATTCTGCGCCACTTGATCAACAGAATTGGAGCTGGTTTTCGCTATCTGATTCAACAGAGTTAGACAACGCAATGTTCAAATCTCAGGTCGAAGTCGCAGCACTATTTGGCTCAAATAAATGGTTTTGGCTACAGAAAAACGGTTACAGCGTGAGTAAAAAGCCAAGGACGCCAAAAGCCCTAATTGAGTTGATGCTGAACGGGGAAGTCGGAGCGGTATTGGGCAATGACGCTGTCATTGACGAGACGATAAAAAAAATGGGTATCAGTTATCGAGCGATTTCTCGGACACGGGTTAAATCGAATCCATTGGGGGTGTATTTCTCCAAAGCATTTACTAAGAAATACCCCAACTTTCTTAATGAATTTAACGAGGCGGTTTCTCAGTGTCGTTAACTCCAAATATTGAATTTATTGAAGGTCAGTCAAATGCCTCTATCGATTAGAATTATTAGCTCTCCAGATGGTGAAAGCATCGCCCAATGGAATCAAGCATTTCCAGAAGATGGTGGAGATATCGGGCGTGCGTTTGGCGCGACGCTACAACTTAATGACGCAAGTCGTGAGATTTCAAGTACCCATGCGACGATTCGTAAGACCTCGCGTGGATACCAAATCATGGACAACAGCACCAATGGCCTTTACATCAATGGCTCTGATGCGCCTTTGGGCAATGGTAACCAATCGACATTAAGTGATGGTGATGTTCTTGATATTGGCCGTTACCGATTGCTGGTTTCTTGTTTCTTCCCTGAATCAGCGAAAGCGCAAACCCAGCAGCATCACTCTGATAGCTCTCGACTAGGTGATGATCCGTTTAGTACTGAATCAACACCTTTTATTCAAAGTATTCCTGAAGTCGATGAAGCGCCAGAGTTCACCATCTCGGCAACAGATGTGGTGGGGGATGACCCATTTGCGAATGATGCCTCAGTTAAGCAAGAGCAAGCGCCTCACTTTAATCTTGATTTTCAGACGGATGAGGATGACCCGCTGAAAGACAGTGATTTTCGTGCGTCATTTCCAAACCATGAAGTGATGGCGCCTCCCTCTTTCGCTCAAGAAGAGTCACCAGTTAACCAATCTCAGTTTGCGGTTACTGAGTTTAAGAAGCATGAGCAGCGCTTACAGGAATGCACGGACAAAGCATTAGAAATGGCATTGGCAAGGTTGTTGTCTGACATTTCTCCGAATGCGATGGAGTCGATGTTTGATGATTTGTCGGGCAACGGCTTTTGGTCTCGTAAGCCGAAGTACTGGGATATGTACAAACGCTATTTCAACCGACAAGTAGAGAATCGCGATTGGCAAATTAAGTTTCAAGCGTACTTCAGAGATGCAATGCGTATGCAAAAAAACTTCGAAGGGGATCAGTAATGGTACGTCGTTTATGCCTAATGTGTATCGCCCTTATGATGTCAGGGTGCAGTTTATGGAGCGATGAGCTGGTTGAGCCAAAACTGGTCGTTGATATTAAAGCTGCGACCAATATTAACCCTAATGTTGAAGGTAAGCCTTCTCCGGTAGAGCTCCGAATCTATCAATTGACGAATAATAATGCGTTTGAACTCTCTGATTTTATTCAAATTTATAATGATGACCAAGGCGTATTGAAGGCCGAGTTGGCCGTTTCTCGCCAGTTACCAAGCATTTTGCCAGGTGAAACTCGTCAGGAAATTATCCCACTTGGTAGTGGCGTTAAGTACATCGGTGTGATTGCGGGTTTTGCTGATTACAGAGAGGCGAAGAACAAGGTGATTTATAAGCCGCTAATTGTGAATTCAGCGGTTATCAGTATTGAAATTGATGGCATTAATCTGTCTGTGTCAGGGGAAGAATAATAATGGATAATAATAAAGTCGTGTGGAGTGAGGGGATGTTCCTTTCCCCTCAGCACTTTCAACAGCAAGAGCGCTATGTTGAACATTTTACTCGCGAGTTCGCCGGACAAATTAGCCCTAATGCTTATGGATTGACCTCGCTAGAGCTTGACCGCTCGATGTTGAACATTGGTAAGGTTTCGGTGCGTCGTGCTAAAGGTATTTTCCCTGATGGAACGCCATTTGAAATTGAGCAAGCACTCGTGCTCGATGTGCCGAAAAATACCAGTCATAAGAAAGTGTATCTGGCCCTTCCGGTTTCAAGACCGGGCACTATTGATGTTGGAGAAGATGCGCGTCTTAGACACTCTTCACAAGAGCACCCTGTTTACGATACCAGCCGAGAGCACAGTGACCCGGTTCAGTTAGAGCTAGCAACATTGAACATTCAGTTGCGTTTAGAAGGTGATGAGCTAAAAGATTTTGTATTGATATCCGTTGCTGAAATCAGTGAGCACAAATCTGAAGGTGTTGTTGTGTTGAACCAAGCATTCGTTCCCCAATGCTTGCAGTTTGCCGTATCTAGCTACCTAACCGATAACGTTGCTGATCTATTTGCACAAGTACAATACCGTTCCCGAGCGATACATACTCGTTTACAAGCGGAGTCCAGCAGTAAAAGCTATCAGTCTTTGATGCGTGACTACTTGTGGCTGCAAGTACTGGGTGCTTGGATGCCAAAGCTTGAACAATGGAGCCTAGATGGCTCGTTGCTGACACGTCACCTCTATTTAGAGTGCGTTTCGATGGCGGGGCAGATGCAGGGTTTAGAAGGGAAGATGCCAAAGTCTTTCCCTGCATGGAACCAAGATGCGTTATACAGCATTTTCTCGACCGTGTTTTCTGAGTTATTGGTGTTGCTGCGTGAGGTTCAGATAGATAATGTATCAACATTGAACTGGGACAAGCAGCTGTTCGTGAGCCGCCGCTTACTACGCACACTGGTCGATGATCGCAGCCTATACAATCAAGGGCGCTTTGTGTTGGCCGTTTCCTCGTCTATCGGTGCTACTCGACTTAGTGAAGAGTTTCCTCGTGCTGCGAAGCTAGCAGGGAACAGTGATATTGCCGGTTTAGTGCGTAATGCACTTTCAGGTGTTCTTTTGCGCCATCTTCCTTATGCACCTTCTGAGCTGAAGTCTTTGAATGACGCCGCTTACTTCGAAATCGATACTAAGTCTGAATTGTGGCAAGCGTTGATCAAACGTGATGAGGCGATCGCTCTTCATATTGATGAAAGAATTGATGATATCCACGTCGATTTTCATGTGATCAGGTAGGTTACGGATGGGCGGATTATTTAACGAAGAACCGACGGTTCAAATTCGACGAGTGACATCGACCGAATCACCTCAAAAGCAGCATCAGTTGCCACCCAAAGCGGATACTTCGGGTACAGAGCGATTGATTGAGAATCTTGCCATTTATGGTAGCCCTTTAATGAATGCGGCAACGGAGCTGTTGGGTATTTTAGTGACGATTAAGCGTCAAGGTGCGCCGAGAGACATCAACCGTTTTCGTCAAAAACTTTTGTACGCCATTGATGCGTTTCGTTTGCGTGGTCTGCACTTGGATTACCACCCAAGCGTGATTGAAAAAAGCTGCTTTGTGTTGTGCGCGGCATTTGATGAAGCTGTGCTGTACACCGCTTGGGGAGAGCGTGCCCGTTGGGAAAATCATTCGTTGTTGAGCAAGGTGTTTTCGCAGCGTGATGGCGGAGAGGCCTTTTTTGTGTTGCTAGATAAGGCCAGCCAGCAGCCGAATAAACTTGTTGATTTTATTGAGCTTCAGTACGTGCTTTTGGCTTTGGGTTTCAAAGGGCGCTTTCGCCATGAAGACGAGAGCCAATTGCATGATATTACCGCTCGTGCGTACGGCCTCATTCGCCACTATCGCAGTGAAAGTCCTTTTCCGGTACCGCAAACACCAACGTTAATCGAAGGTAAACGCCCGTGGCTAATGATCAGTATGGGCAAAACGTTAGGCTTGGCTTGTTTGGTTCTGGCATCTGGGTATGGCTTTACTGAATATTGGTACAACAGCCGCGTGCAGCCGTTGTTGGCACAGTTTAGCGCGATCGATATGTCAGACGTCAACCTGAAGAAAAACAGCAGTGACTTAGTGTACTTAAGTTCCGATGCGGATTTGGGGCGACAGAGTGAAAGCCTAGAGGAAGAAACGGGAATGAAAGGAAAAGTGGTCACTCAGCAATGGGAGATCATTCTCGCGGTATTTTCTCGGGCGAGCGACGCACTTCGTTTATCGACAGAACTCAAACAAGCAGGCTATGAGTCTTTTACTCGTGAGACGGAACATGGTGTTGAGCTTTATCTTCACGCAGGTGACGACTTAAACACCATTCGTAAGTTGAAAAATGAACTCAATGTTCGCTTTGGTTTGAACGCCACGATTAAAAGAGCGCTGAAATAAGATGTTTAAAAAGATATTTTCTATTTTCTTGGTGATTACTGCCATTTTAGGGACGGTCGCATTTTGGATAACGGCATCAGAAGAGCAACCAGTCTGGATAAAGTGGGGAATGCTCGCTGTCACCGTCGTTATTGTCTTCTTTACATGTGTTTGGTGGTGGAAACAGCGCAAGCTTAATCAAACAGAGAAAGAAGAGCATGACCAATACGTACTGCTTAAACAAGACACACGCGTGATCCAGCAGCTGTTTCGTATCGCAACGAAAAAGATACAAGGACAGGCTCGTAACAAGCTAGAAAGTCTTTACAGTCTGCCTTGGTACCTAGTTCTAGGTGGTGAAAAAGACGCGAAAAGTGCCATATTGCTACAGAATGGTTTTGAGCCAGTTAACGAGCGCTACTTGGATGAAAGTGATACGGAACAGTACCTACGCTTTTGGAGCAACGATAACGCAGTCGTTGTGGAAGTCGGTCATCGTATATTTGATAACGACGGTATTGACGAGTCACTTTGGCAAGTACTGGCGAAGCAATTACTTAAATACCGTCCGAGGCAAGGGCTGAACGGCATTGTGACGGTTATTGGGTGTGATCGCCTAATGACAGGAGACAAAAAAGAACGTACTAGGCTCTCAGGCATCTATCAGGAGGCTGTGTTGTCGATGGGCGCAGAGCTTAGCTTAAACTTGCCTGTTTACGCCGCTTTCTCTAAAGCTGACTCGATTGCAGACTTCACTGGTTTCTTTGAGAGCTTCACTGCATGTGACTCAGAAAATCCTTTTGGTATTACCTTTGAGTGCGATGTTTCGCGCCGTTATGACAAACAGCAGTTTGAGGCAGAAAGTCACGCGTTGATTCAATCCATTGCGGGGCAGCAGTTTGAGTTACTGAGAAATGTCAGCAGTGACAAGTCGAGCTCTATAATCGCTTGGCCATATCAGCTAAGAATTTTCCTAGAGCGCGTCAACGAGTTTTTGAGCGAGATTGGTCGCGAGAACCGTGTCCGAGAAGCTGTATGGATCCGCGGCGCTTATTTAATGTCATCCGGACAAAAAGGCATTGAGCATGATCTACTAACGCAGGTAGTGGCCGAACGTGCTGAGTTCAACACTAATAATCAGGTTGAACAGCAGCCAAATCGTCGTGGTTTCTTCACTCAACGTTTGTTCAATAAGGTCATCTTGCCGGAGAAGAATATCGTCGGTGTCAATGAATGGCGTCATGCGGGTTATCTTGTATTTCGAACCGCTGTTCTAGTATCCGTAGCTGGGCTGATTTCTATTGCAGGTCTGAAGTTACAGGAAAACTGGAATGTTGATGAAGATTGGCGCACAACGGCTCTATCTCAAATTCGTTTTTATCAAAACGATGTTCACAAGCTGAGCAATGACAATTCTATGTCGGAGGTTGTGGCGGTATTAAGAGAACTCGGCGACGTGGTTGCTGAGGGCGTTCAACCTAAACCGTGGCATGAGAAAGTCAGTATTAAGCAAACAGATACGGCCGAGAGTGTTTACTCTGCTTATGAAAAACAGTTGCACCAGATAATGCTGCCAAAGCTCGAAGGGCTGATCAGCAGCGAGCTGTATGTTTATGTGAACCTTGGTAATCCAAGCCGAATCTTTGAGATTTTGCGTTACTACCAGATGTTGTTTGACCGAGAGCAACTGAACTTTGCGGAACTACAAACTTACTTGCTTGATAGCTTGAAAGACCAAGGTGAGCTTTCTCCGGACGAGCTTTACTCTTTTTCTCTTTTAATCGAAGACTTGTTTAAAAGTCAGTACGACAAGCAGCTACAACCGAACCTAGACCTGATAGCTGTTGCAACGAACAACCTTGAAGGCTTGTCGCCAGAGCGACTGATTTATGCGCGTATTAAAGAGATGCCAGAGTACCGTACTCAAGTGGATCTCCGAAGCCAGCTCGGTGAGAAGTTCGATAGCTTGTTTGAGTTTACTAATGATTTCCATGGCTATCTGATCCCAGAAATCTTTACTAAGCAGGGCTATAGCCAAATTGATTTGACGGCAAAATCGCCTCTGCTTAGAAGCTTGATGAGCGAGTTTAAAGCGATTCAAGGTGATATGTCTGGCGCATCAGTCATTGAGCTTAGAGAACTGAGTAAACAGGTTCAACGTCTGTATTTTGCCGATTACATCTACTACTGGAAAGACCTAGTCAACAACATTCAAATCAAGCAGTTTGGCGATGCTTCAGGACTCAGCTATGCACTAAGGAACACACGTTCTCCGGCTACGAGTCCACTACTTGACGTATTGGATGCAGTTGTGGTGAACACAACATTGGCTGTCGCCGATCAACCGGATACGAAAGGACAGAAGCGTGCAGCCGGTCAACTAGGATTGAAGAAAGCGAAAAAGGTGTTGAATAAAGCCGACAAAGTAAATCGAGCAGTTGGCGATAACCTGTTGAGGCTGCAACCTTCATTCGTCGTAAATGAAGCATTTTTGCCTTTTTCTAGGTTTGTGAATGGGAACGGTAAAGATAAGGATACACCACTGGAGCAGTTGATCGTTCAAGTTGATGAGGTTAACTCGTTTTTCGATGCCGCATTGTCTAGTTCAAACCCAGGTAAATCATTCCATGCTTATGCCATCGCTCATGCGCAAGGTAGTAGCGATCCTATCGTGAACTTCCGTCAAGCTGGCAGTAAGGCTCCGAACATCGTCGCGTCTTGGACGAAGAGTCTCAGTGAACAAGTTTGGAAACAAGTAGTGAATGGCAGCGTGGTGTATCTAAATACACAGTGGGATGAGCAAGTTTACCAGTTTTATGTGTCTGCCATTGAAGGACGATTCCCATTTGATCAACATGGTCGTGGAGAAGTGAGCTTAGATGACTTTTCTCAATTCTTTAAACCAAGTGGCCGTGTGGCTCGCTACATAGAAGAAACCTTGAAGCCGTTTGTTTACTGGGATAACGGCAGGCTCAAGCTAAACGAAGTTGACGGCTTAACGCTACCAATAAACTCAAACACTCGTGAGCAACTTGAATTAGTTCAAAAACTGAGTGGCATTTTCTTCGGTTCTTCAGGGGATGATCTTGGGTTAAGGCTTGAAGTGAAAGCGAGCTCAATGAGTACCGACGTGACGGAATTCCGCCTACGAGAGGCTGAAACGATTTACGACTACAAACATGGTCCAAGAGTGTGGCGCGAGATAACTTGGCCAACCGCAGGAGTGGATGGTTATTTGAGTGCAGAATTCTACAACGGTCAGAATCGAGTCGCACAACAATCATTTACCGGTCAGTGGGCGTTGTTGCGCGCTATTTTTGCGAATAAGAGCAGTGCTACATCGAGCCGCTTGATTCGTAAGCTCAACTACAAAATTAACCAAAACAACATCGTATTGGATTACACGTTGCGTGATTCAAAACAACCATTGGATAAATCTTTATTTGTTCAATTCTCGTTGCCTAAGCAGCTTTAAGGTTGTCGATGTTGAAAGCAGTGATTGAACCGCAGGAACGAGTGCGTTGCCAAGTTTTGGCGACTCACTCCCGTGCACATGAAATCAGTAACGACTTGACCCACTACACTAAGCAATTTGATTCGGCAGAGAGCCTGCAAAGAGAATGGGTTGCTTTGCAAGAGTGTCAGGGCGTTCAAATACAAAAAGTAGTGGATGTCGACTGGAGCAAATTGCAGCTAAAGCTGGAGTTTGATCAAAGTGCGATACCGCTGATTGAGTTTGAGCCTAAGGATTTGGCGTTATTTGCTTCGCTTTTGCCTAGTGCGGTTCAAGCGATCAAACACTGCCATAGCAAGGGGTGGGTACATTGCGATATCAAACCATCGAACCTGCTTTATGTACCTCAATTGCAACATATTCGATTGATCGATTTCGGTGCTAGTTGTCGGACTGGAACTTCTAGGGAAGCACTCTCTGATTGGCAAGCAACTCTAATGTTTGCTTCGCCAAATCAAAAGGGTGGGGAAGGTCTGGTAGAAACGGGGGACGACTGGTTTTCACTGATTCAAATCATCGATCAGGTCATGCCATATGGGCATGACTACTCAATAAAGTCAACGCTTATTCAGTGGCGAAAAGCCCTGAGCCTTGAGATTTAGATAGAAGGAAAGCTAATGAATAAAAAACAGCTTGCTGCAGCCAATCTTGACTTCGACGTGTCGTCAATCAAAGGGACGGATGGAAAATTAATCCCTAACTTAGGATGCGCTATAGAAATTGAGCAATGGTTGAAAAAACTGTCTCTAGCATGTGGGAGAAGGCATTCTAACAGAGCCCTACCTTATTTAGAAAAAGCGATAGATGTTATATATTCTGAGGTTGAGGCGGAATTGTATCGTCAGTCGGGAAACAACAGTAGCGCCTACGAAGCTAGCGCAGTTACTAAGCATCCTGTATGGCAGTTTTTTGTAGAACGAGTGACGAAAAAGTTTGGTAGTGTTGTTAAGGTGATTCAACCACACCGTTCACCAACGGAATCTGTACGTTCGAAACTGATTAATCGTACTTTCTTCCAAATGTTGCATAACAAGCATGAAGTTTTGAAGCGTTCTCATAGCAGTATCTTAGCATCAGGTGAGCTTGGTCAAGCCAAGGTGGAAATTCTTGATGCACAAGTTAATGCTTTACGAGATGCCTACTTTAATCATGCGAAGTGCAACGCTGAACTTTGGCCTGCTATAAATGAACTGTTTCAAAAAGGAAATACCCGCTCTGTTGAGGGCAAAGCAGATCTTGAAGGCGGTTCACTGACATTCGAAGCCTCACAAGCACTATTTGCTGAAGCAAAAGTCGAGTTTGAAAAAACTTGGGACTTCGGAAAAATGAAAAACCAAATTAAAGCATCGGCTGAAATTGGTGTCCGAGAGACCAGCAAATTTAGTGCTAGTGCTAAGGTTAACAAAGGCGCTTTAGATGGAATCGGGCACAGCCGAGATCTTTTTGGTGCGAATAAAGATAAAAGTACTAAATCGGACTTTTCAGTTAATAAATTAACAGGGAATCCTACTTATAGCATCGATGATTCTGTAATTACTACTCAAATTATACCTGGTATTGATTTAGAGGTTGATGCAGTACTTGCTGCTCAGATGGGCATGAAACTGACGGTCTCTCATGAACTCTCTGTGGCTGACTTTATGGCTCTAAAGAATGAGGGAGAATTATTTGTTGGAGCAACCGCAAAAGTTCAATTCACTGGTGCAATAAATAGCGCCAATATGTTTTCTGGAAACGAAGTCATAAAAACCAAGTTTGGTGCAAGTGCTTTTGTTGGTGCTAAAGCGAGTGGTACAAGCTCTTTCACTTTGAAATCTCGCGGAATGAGTATGCTATCAGGCAGCGTCACTGGCACCGCATCAGCCGGTTTAGGTGCCTCCGCAGCTTTGGAAGCCATTGTTAAGGGGTCTGGAGACTTCACATTTAAGGCTGGAGCAGGTGCGACGATGGGGGTAGGAACCAACATAGAATTTGGAAGTATGGTTAACCCGATGCTACTCAAAGTGCTCCTGTGGGATTCGTTCGGTCAGCACCTACGTTCGAAGCAGACTAAGCGTAAACAGGGAATTAAATATAACAGAAACGTCAACCAGGTTGCATTGAGCCGCTGTGAAGAAAGTATTCTGTCGTCGTTGAACTTGATTGAAGCGGACTACCGAGTCTTAGCAGAAGAGATCTGGCGGATTCCAACCTTTACAAATGTATCTATGAAGGATGAAGTCACCACGATCCATGATCGTATTGCGAGCCCTGATAGAAATGTAATGGATAAATACCTAGAAATGCTTGGCGTCAATGATGCTATCAACATGAGCCCTGAGGATATTGCCCAAGCGGCTGTGGATATTGATAATCAGGCGCGCTTTAATCAATCGCAAAACATGCTTCTTAAGCAGGCAAAGAAAGCGGCTTCGAAAAAAGGTTCTAAATCACTTTCCGGAGGGCTGGCTTTAGTGGGAATGAATGTTATGAATCCAACAATGGGGTTACTAGCTGTCAAGCCTTAATAACTCAGAGTGGCGGGATATCCCGCCCCTTTGAGTTATTGTTATAAATTAAAGCGTGTGATTCATAGACATCCTTTCATCACACTGGATGTCTATGGACAGATAGGTTCAACAAAGATTACGTTGGGTAAAACTCTACCAAAAGTGTCGTGATGCGAGCTTGTTTTACCGCTGTTGTGGTATTTGAATATCAACATTTCGCAAGTGGGTGACCCTATATTTAAACGATAGTTTATCGGGCTTAAAAAACATTAACCGAAAAACTCATTCTTCTCTTAATATTAAAGAGTTGATTTTGAATAGAAACCTTAGAGCAAGAAGCCTCTAATCTGAATTGGCACGCCTTCATAACTTTCATTTCAGCACCGAAATCATCCATGACGTGCTTGCTAGCCACCAATACCGTCACTCTCATTGCCACTTACCGTAGGAAGCAATGATTTCAGTGCTATGAAAGGTCAACTCTTGGCAATAGAGTTCAGATGGATACTTGCAAAGTCGCTCTTAGAGTTTATCAATACACGGCAATAGTACGTGTTTTGTCGAGCTATTCACACCGTACAGCAACTAACACGCTAGACTTTCATGAGTGTGTAATCGACGAAGTGCCTGTTCCAATTTAGAGAATTCAAACAGACAGGGGGTAAGAGTTCCTTGCAGTGCCTGTATCAAGAGATACTCAAAGAGTATGGGATAGTTTCTCTTGGATAAATCAGTTTCACCGCACCTCAATGGCAAGATTGAGTGGTCTCAGAAGACTTACAAATATGAGTTTTACCTAACAATAGAGACCGAACTGACAAACTTGAATTGAGATAGAGGCAGATGAGCGGATGCTGAATTTTATCGAGATGCGGTAAATATAGAACTGACGGGCTTACTACGCCTACTTACGGGGTTATTGTAATTGATATGAGAGAACTGTGCTCAAGTCTTAATGATAAGGGGGACATATTTCGCTGCATTAAATCGGACTTCATGTCCTATTTTTCTTGAGCTTTACTACAAAGGTGAGTACTAATATAGGCTTCCTTTCGAATTAGATATTGAGATATTTTTGCGATGGTTTCTAATTGATAAACCTAGCGTAATCATATGCTTGATGCTATTTAGTGCGAACGCATTATTTTTAGATCAATGCCTAGTGCAGTTTCGGCAATGTTGATTTCTACTTACGAAATGATAATTTCAAAAGCTACGTCCAAGTGATATGGAGGAAATGTATTTCACCTGTTAAATGCATAGTCTTGTGATTTTTAGGGAGAGAGTGTGGCTAAGTAAACTCTAATTAGATATTCAGAGAATACGAAGATTTTTTGTCAGAATTATACTTTTTGAAGGATATTGGTGATAAATTATAAACTTAATCTGTCAATTTTAATAGCATATCATATCTTTTTTGATGATAATCTTGGTGTAACAAACGTTATTTAATGGAGTAAAAAATGAAAGTTATAAGTGCTTCACTTGCTGTTTTGCTTTCGTTGCTTGGATGTTCAAATATTGAACAGTACGAATATAGAGGTTTTTTTACATACGGGCATGAAACATCTGTTTTTAGATCATGTAATGATATGCGATACTTCTGGTTAAACGGCGAAAGTGTTAATAGAGGTATTATAGATAATGCCTCTTTAGAGCTTGCCGATAAGGTTAACGAACCATATCAGGCTATTTATATTAGATTCAACGGCTTCATTGAAGATAGAGAACCTGTTGGGTTTGAGGATGACACTGATGGCTTAATATATATGACAGAGCTTTTGGAGTATTCAGAACAGATTCCTGAAAGTTGTAATTGATTTTAGGGTAAATTATTGTATAGGCTTCTATCGAAGCCTATACAAATTTATCGTTTATTAATTGTCAGTATCAACATTTACAATAAAAAGTTTCCCAAAATTTTGTTGTTGAACAAGCTTCCAAGGAGGGTTTTTAACAATAACATTTCTTACACCTAACTTTGAGTAATCTTGAGGTAAGTAAGTCCAACCCGTGTATTGATCGGGGTCAAACTTTCTATAGGTTTGTGATTGCCCTAATGTTGTAATTTCTTGTTTTACTTTAGTTTTTTTAAAAAGCGCATCCTCGTCCTTTTTAACTTCATCAAGATACGCTTGCATTTGTTGTAAGAGCTTTTTAACTTCTTCTTCTCTTTTCTTTTTGGGCAAGGTTTCAAACATCTCATCAATTTCAGATGTATCAAACTCTTGACTGCTTGCCCCTCCATGAAAACCGATGATGGCTTTATTTGATATGTATTTATATCTTCCGGAAGTGAATATGTAGTTTGCACAAGAAGATAAGCAATAATCTTCGACTTCCACGTCTAATTTTTTGTCAAAGACCCATTCACCTAAAGCGATCCCTAATTCGACATCTCCACCATCACTGGTAATTGAAAGTGTCTTTGGTTTAACTTTTGAGTCGTTATATACCTTAAAAACAGACTCATTCCCCTCTGGTGTTAGTGTTCCAGTGTAGTAAATTTTATCGTTTTCAAGGAAAACGCGAGTTTCCGTTTCTTGATTAGCAAAGATAACAGGACTTAAAGATAACAATATTGCAACATTTATTATTTGTTTTTTCATAAAATAACCTTATTGAATGAACTATTGAGGTAGACATTATTTAGGTTAGTTAAGTTCCCATTGTAGAATAAATTTTAATTTTGTCGTCGATAAATTTCTTTTGTAAGCTGGCGGTAAACACCCTATTGCAATAAAAAACGGAAGGT